>NZ_CP132336.1:1500000-1800000 GCF_030758315.1 Pararhizobium sp. IMCC3301 | reverse complement strand
CGGTCTTTCTGATCATCATGACGATTCGCGGCAGCCGGGAACTGACGACCCGTCGCGGCCTCATATTGCCAGCGGCGGCCTTTATCCTGACCATTTCTGTCGGTGCGTTTCTCTCTGAGGAATTTGACAAAAAAGACAGGAATGTCCTGATTGATGCGACCGTCAAGGGCGCCAGGAACTTTCGAAATGAAATTGTGCGCAATGTGGAGAACCGCGTCCGCTCGCTGGAGCGGATGACCAGCCAATGGAAAGAACAGGGCGGGATGCCGGATGATGAATGGCGCGCGGATGCCAAACGTTATCTGCGAGAGCAGCCGGGTCTGAAAGCCGTGGAATGGGTGGATGCATCCTATCATGTTCGCAGGGTGGAGCCGCTGGCAGGTAATGAGCGCGCCTTGGGTCTCAATGTCAGGTTTGATGATGAACGTGACCGTGCTCTGATCGGTGCGGCGGAAAGCGACAGCATCACGATAACGCAACCATTGGACCTGGTTCAAGGGTATAAGGGGTTCATCACCTATTCCCCCTTGAGGAGTGGTGATGCATTTGACGGATTTATCGTTGGTATTTTCGACATCGATGAGCTTATGGCAATTGCATTGCAATATGCCGAAAGCCGCGAATTCGTTGTCAGCCTGTCATCACAGGGCGAGGAATTCTACCGTTCGGCGAATTACAAACTGCCGGGCGAAGAAGCTGCGATCTATCAGGAAACCATTCCCCTTTATGACAAGCAATGGAAGCTGACGATTTTTCCGTCAGAGGGACTTATAGCTGCGTCAGCCTCCTATTTTCCACAAATCACCCTGGCGACAAGCATCTTTTTGGCATTTTTGATAGCGCAACTTATTTTTGCGACGCAGCGCTCCAAACAGAAAACCATTCTGGTGCAGGAGAAAGAAAACCTGTTGTCGACTTTTGTGCGACATACACCGGCTGCCGTCGCCATGTTTGATGATAGGGTTCGTTATATTGCGGCCAGCGACAGATGGTATGCGGATTACGGGCTGCAGGGCCGCAATGTTACCGGCCAAAGCCATTACGAGGTCTTCCCCGAGATTGTTGAACAACAGCCACACTGGAAAACGCTTCACAAACGGGCCATTGATGGCGAAATCATCAAATCGAATGAAGAGAAAATCCTCCGTGAGGATGGCAGCGAGGAATGGCTGCGTTATGAGTTGCATCCATGGAGCAAAGGCAATGGAGTGAGAGGTGGGTTAATCATGTTCACCGAGAACATTACCGAGCGAAAACGTATAGACAAAATGAAAGACGAATTCATTGCCACGGTAAACCATGAATTGCGCACCCCCCTGACCTCGATCCAGGGAGCCCTTGGTCTGTTGCGCGCCAAGATCGGGAATGATTTGGACGAAAAGGCCAAACGTCTGCTGTCACTGTCCTATGAGAATTGCGAAAGGCTCACTCACTTGGTGAATGATTTTCTCGATATGGAAAAAATTGCCGCCGGGAAAACCTCGTTTCATCTGGAACGGACTGAAATGAACGCGATTGTTCTGGCGATTGTCGAACAGAATATGAGCTACGCTGACCGTCACAACGTTTTATTTGAGACCGAAGTGTCCGACATTCCCATCTATTGCACGCTTGATCCGAACCGCTTCAATCAGGCTTTGACCAATCTGTTGTCCAACGCCGCCAAATTTTCCCCGGAAGGCGGGCGCGTTACAATATCCGTGGCACAGCAAGGCGATGACAGCGTCCGGATTTCAGTTCAAGATCGCGGCGTCGGCATTCCGAAAGCTTTCCGCGCTAAAATATACGAGAAATTTTCCCAGGCGGATGGCTCTTCCACCCGGACCGCCGGTGGCTCCGGTCTTGGGCTCAGCATTACCAAGGCGATTGTAGAAGCCTGTGGTGGTGAAATTGAGTTCAGAAGCAAAGAGGGCGTGGGGACGGTGTTTTCTTTGATTTTCAAGCGTGTCGAAACCAGTCAGATCAGGAATGTCGCATGAGCGCAGTTTTAAAAGATATCATGCTTGTCGAGGACGACAGCAGCATCGCCGAAATCGCCACGCTTACCCTTGAAGATCTGGGTGGATTTAGTGTGGTGCATTGCGCATCAGGATTTGAGGCGCTGACCGTATTGCAGAAACACCGGCCGCAGCTCATTCTGATGGATGTCATGATGCCGCAGATGGATGGACGGGAAACACTCCGTCAGATCCGCGAGGAGATGAAAATTCTCGATCTTCCGATTATATTCATGAGTGCCAGAACCCAGACTCATGAACGGGCAGAATATGTCAGTCTGGGTGCTGCCGGGATGATCGCCAAGCCGTTTGATCCGATGAAACTGTCAGACACTGTGCGCCAGATGTGGCACAAAGCGGTGTCAGCCGGAGAACCGTCGGCTGATGGCATTACGACCAGCTAAACTACAGCAATCGTTTCACAGTTTGCTCTGCGCGACCGCGTTTACCGGGACCGGCCGTCGGACCAGCAGGATCAGCACGAAGCCAAGAAAATAGCGCGGAATTTCGAAGATAAACACAAACCAGAATAGCGAGAGCAGGGAGGGAAAGGTTTGGGCTGTCAGATAGTCAAACCCTTCAACAAGCAGGCTCATGCTGCCAGATCCTCGGCGCCCAGCAAGCTGAGGCGCGCAGCCAGATCGAAACGGATTGACGCACGCGCACTGTGATGCGCCTTCTCCAGCAGGTCGTGGGCCTGTGTGGCGTCTGTATCGGGCAGCAAAATGTAATCATTGACCGAGCTGCGGCTGCGGATCGCTGTGGGCGGAAGGGCCTGCAGCATGGCTTCCAGAAAGACTTTTCGGGCCTGAGCCACTTGCCGTGAGCCAAATTCGCTGTTGGCCTGTTGCTCCCCCTCATAGGCGATGTAGCACAGCACGAATGGTGTGCCATCGGTGTTGTAGGACCGTGCGGACTTGTTCAGGGCGATGACCAGTTCCAGCGACAGATCGGCAAAGCGCAACGAGCGCGAACTCAAGCTGAGATGCGATGCCCCTGCCTTCAGATAGCGCAGACCCTCGTCAGAAATCACGGCAGCGGCGACATCGCGGGTCTTTATGGCGTCGCCGTCGGTTTTCTGTCCGCAGTCTGTACAGACAAAGCCAACTGCAGGTTCGGAGGTTGCGGTTCGGCAGGAGTTGCAGACCACCATCTGTCCGGGGCGATCGTAATCATTGCCGAAATGACTTAATTCCCTGCGGCATTTCGGGCATATCAGATCATCGTCCTGACGAAAATCGGACTCTGGTCCCTGATAGGCGCAGCGGAAATGGTGAATGTAGGATTCTTCCTGCAGATCTGATGATCGGCAGGTCGGGCATTCCTCATGCACGTTGAAACGGGCTGAACTGCAATTGCCGCACAGGTGAAACCGGTCGAAGAAGGCCGTCTTGAGATATTGCCGGGACGCGAGTACCTGTTCCTGCGCTATGACCACTTCCGGGTCGAGCGTCGTATTGAAGCCAACCAGATGTCTGTCTGCTCCATCGTATCGCGGCTCAAGTCCTTTGCCGCAGACAAAGATGCGACTCAAGACCTGGTCAGCAAGATCGTTTGAGCGGACGAGATCGGTCTGCAATTGCGTGCGCCTGTCATAAAACCCGTGGATCAGATCATGGAGTTGTTCGACATCGCCGATCCGCAGATTTGATGCGTCGAGATCCGCCGATGCCCCAAGCTGGCCTGTCAGGTCAATAACCGGAAGCAGATGTGCACCCGGAACGCCCCACAATTGCGACATGCGATCGATATCGTGGACAAAGACTGCATCGAAGTCATAGACCGGGGGTTGATTGTTGAGCTGTCCCGCTTCCGGGGGCCAATGCAGAACGGTCAGATTGAGAGTTTCAAGGGATAAAGACACTATCAAAGTTTCCATTGCTGTCAACGGACATGATTTTCGACACGTATAATATATTCGATGATTTAAATACAATATTTATGTAAATAAATCTGATTTATGCATCATATATAAACACCTGTAATTTTCTATCAAAAAAACCACTATTATTATAAACCTATTGTTAAGGTTAATTATATAATTAGTTATTATGATAAATTTAATAAAAATTTATAGATATTATCTAAATGCTTAAATATTCTTATTTTTACTTTGATTCATTTAATGCTTCGGATCAGGTCTTCTGGTAAGACAGGCAACGCCGCGTCCAATAGACATGGGCGCCGTGTGGTGACCAATGTGGACTGACACACCGGCGAGTTGTACCCGGCGTCGACTTCATCGTCATCGACCTGTCGCGTCCCACCGAACGGGCGTTGGTGTTTTATAGTTACTGTGGGGCGGCGGAGCAGCACATCAAGGAACGCAGCTGCGCCATCAAGTGGCGGCGACTTGTCATGCGGCAAGTCCCGCATGCCGAGTGCGCCTCCAGCTTCACGCTCTGGCTTGCAATCTGGGCAAATTCATACGGACGGTGAGTGACCGGGATGTGGCACAAAGCCGTATCAGCTGGAGGACCTCCGGCAGATGGCGATACGACCGGCTAAACTACAGCAGTCGTTTCACAGTTTGCTCTGCGCGACCGCGTTTTCCGCCTCGTTGTTGGCGCCGGTCAATCGCTCGATCCAGACCCATAATTTCTCTTTTAATCCCGGCCGCGTCACAAGGACATTTGCCGAGGTGGGAAATGGCGACGGACCGTCAAATTCGACCCGCACCAACTGGAATGTCTGATCGGGTTTGAACGTGTTCTGAAATTCCGGCGGCACCAGTTGGGATACAGGCAATATCTCGGCGATGAAGCCCTGCGCGGTTATGCGGCCGCTCTGCACGGTCACAGCCATGCCCTCATCCAGTTGAAACAGATAGGATGGCGGCAGATAGGCCAGCACATAGGGATCGCCGGAAATGACCGAGAGGATTGGATCGCCCGCCTTGAAGACTTCTCCAACCGATGGAACCTGTTCGCCAATGCTACCGCTTTTGGCTGCGGTTATGATGCCTTCACGATAATGCTGTTCCAGATTATCCAGCGCTTCGCCGGAATGTCCGCGTGCTGTTTTCAAGGCGTTGATCTCATTAATGAGACCGGATTTTTCTGCGCTCAGCCGGACGAATTCGGTTTTTGCCGCATATGCGGCAACGGTGGCCTCTTCAAATCTTTGCGAGGTGACCACGCCCTCTTTCGCTGGCCCTTCCAACTCTTTCATAGCGCGCTGTGTTTCCATCTTACGCTGCTCCGCGAAGGGAAGCAGTTTGGTCACCAGGTTTTCGCGCGTTCTGAGAGCCGCCTCACGTTCCGCCAGTTCTGCATTGCGCGTTGAATAGTCAGCGATCCGGTCGAGAAGTTCCGAAGAGCCAAGTTTCAGCAGCAGGTCCCCCTGTGAAACTGTCTGACCCCGGCGAACTGCGACTTCTTCAATGCGAACGACCGATGTGGCGGCAACATGAGTGCGTTCACGCAGGATCAGACCGTCTGCGCGCAGAAAAATCCGGTCGCCCCAGACATAATTGCTGATGCCGAGCAGGAGGCCTGCCAGAAGCAGCAGATATATCACACGGCCCATTGCCCGGTTCTGGCGGCGCGGCTGGTTCTGCAACGTATCTGATCGTGGTCTTTGCCTCAATTTGCGCACTGGCTTTATCCTCTGACCTGATGGACTTTGTCAGGCACGTAAGTGTCCTGGTAAGACGCTCTGAAAACCCATTCCTGGATGTACGCGGCAAGCCGGACAAAGCGCATATAAACACCGTTGAAAAGACTGTAGCCCGGCAGATAGAGCAGCAATTTATAGCTAAGCGTCTTTGGTGTCGCGTAGGCCGCGAGCAGGAAAGTTAAGAGATCAAGCACAAACAAGCCGATTTGAGCGGAGGCCATCACTGTGAAGCCAAATTCGCCATACAGCATGAACAGCCAGATAATATAGAATGGCAGCACTGCGGCTGACACGACATTGAAGAACAGGAAGTCGAGTTCGTGGAGCAGTTCGCTGGGCCTGAATGTCTTTGAAAACGGGTTCATCAAATCGGCATGTTTGCGGTATCTCAGCCGCACGGCATCGCGCTCCCAGCGAAAGCGCTGCTTGATCAGCGCTTTCGTCGTGGCCGGCACATCGGTATAACAGATTGCATCCTCGGCGAAGGCGATCTTCCCGCCCGCACGGCGCAGGCGCAGGGTCAGGTCCAGATCTTCGCCGCCGCCTGCATCAAGACCGCCCACCGCATCGAAATCGACTTTGCGGAATGCTCCGAAAGCCCCGGAAACGCAGGTAACTTGATCCAGTTTGGCGGACGCCTGCTTACCCAAGGATATGGCGATCAGATATTCAATCGCCTGAAAGGATGCAATGAGCGTGGCCGTTCGATTGCGCACCTGGATATTGCCGCAGACCGCAACCACTTGGGGGTCTTGAAATGGCCGCAACAGGTTGCGCAGCGCATGGCGATCAAATGAGCAGTCGCAATCCAGATTGACAATGATGTCCCCCGTCGCCCAGCGCGACGCCATATTTGTTCCGGCAGATTTTCCGGCCCGTAATTCCGTGCTGTGAGCCTGATTGATGAGACCGCGCCTGAGGAGATCCGCCAGCTTTGCCGGCATCTCGTCGGTCGAGCCGTCACTGACAAGTATGATCTCGTCCGGCGGCAGACTTTGCTCATGCATGCCTGCGACCGCGCGTTCGACAGCATCGGCCTCACTGTGGCCGGCAATGACCACGCTGAGGCGGTGATCTTCAGGGCGGTGCTGCGGGTTCACCGGGGCCGGCCGTCGGACCAGCAGGATCAGCACGAAGCTAAGAAAATAGCGCGGAATTTCGAAGATAAACACAAACCAGAATAGCGAGAGCAGGGAGGGAAAGGTTTGGGCTGTCAGATAGTCAAACCCTTCAACAAGCAGGCTCATGCTGCCAGATCCTCGGCGCCCAGCAAGCTGAGGCGCGCAGCCAGATCGAAACGGATTGACGCACGCGCACTGTGATGCGCCTTCTCCAGCAGGTCGTGGGCCTGTGTGGCGTCTGTATCGGGCAGCAAAATGTAATCATTGACCGAGCTGCGGCTGCGGATCGCTGTGGGCGGAAGGGCCTGCAGCATGGCTTCCAGAAAGACTTTTCGGGCCTGAGCCACTTGCCGTGAGCCAAATTCGCTGTTGGCCTGTTGCTCCCCCTCATAGGCGATGTAGCACAGCACGAATGGTGTGCCATCGGTGTTGTAGGACCGTGCGGACTTGTTCAGGGCGATGACCAGTTCCAGCGACAGATCGGCAAAGCGCAACGAGCGCGAACTCAAGCTGAGATGCGATGCCCCTGCCTTCAGATAGCGCAGACCCTCGTCAGAAATCACGGCAGCGGCGACATCGCGGGTCTTTATGGCGTCGCCATCGGTTTTCTGGCCGCAGTCTGTACAGACAAAGCCAACTGCAGGTTCGGAGGTTGCGGTTCGGCAGGAGTTGCAGACCACCATCTGTCCGGGGCGATCGTAATCATTGCCGAAATGACTTAATTCCCTGCGGCATTTCGGGCATATCAGATCATCGTCCTGACGAAAATCGGACTCTGGTCCCTGATAGGCGCAGCGGAAATGGTGAATGTAGGATTCTTCCTGCAGATCTGATGATCGGCAGGTCGGGCATTCCTCACGCACGTTGAAACGGGCTGAACTGCAATTGCCACACAGGTGAAACCGGTCGAAGAAGGCCGTCTCGAGAAATTGCCTGGACGCCAGCGCCTGTTCCTGCGCGATAACCACCTCCGGGTCGAGCGTCGTATTGAAGGCGACCAGCCGTCTGTCTGCTCCATCGTATCGCGGCTCAAGCCCTTTGCCGCAGACATAGATGCGGCCCAAGACCTGGTCAGCAAGATCATTTGAGCGGACGAGATCGGTCTGCAATTGCGTGCGCCTGTCATAAAACCCGTGGATCAGATCATGGAGTTGTTCGACATCGCTTATCCGCAGATTTGATGCGTCGAGATCCGCCGATGCTCCAAGCTGGCCTGTCAGGTCAATAACCGGAAGCAGATGTGCTCCCGGAACTCTCCACAACTGGGACAAGCGGTCAGTATCGTGGACATAGACTGCATCAAAGTCATAGACCGAGGGGTGATTGCCGAGCTGTCCCGCTGCCGGGGGCCAGTGCAGGACTGTAAGTTCAAGAGCTTCAATGGAGGGCGGAAGCGCCCGTCTGCGTGTCTGCTCCGGTCCGGCAATCGGTTCGGGGGCCTGCCCGGCATCGATTTGGGGGCTTGTTGCGGCGGCGGCAGTTTGAACAGGATAGGGATCGCCCGGCTGCCCGGTTGCTTCCACAAGATCGCAAACAAGATCAATATCCAGCGGTTTCGGCATGATCCGGTCGAACAGCCGGGATTTGGCAGGATCTCTCTGCAGGCCTTTCACGTCGCCGGTAATTGCGACCAGATAGGGGCGGGCAGCAGAAGGGGCGCTTTCCAGATATGCCACAACGAGCTCGGGACCGGTCATGTCCGGAAGATGAAAATCAATCAGTGCCAAATCATAATCATTGGACTGCCATGCCTGCAATGCAGATGCACCGTCTGAAAATATGTCGACGACATGGTTGCGTTGGGTCAGGATCAGTTGCACCAGATCCTGGGTGACTGAACTGTCCTCCACCAGAATGACGCGTTTGGAGACTTCCGGGCCCGGTATCGCGCCTTCTGCCGGGCCTGATGCCAAGCTGGTTTCTGCACTGGGTGCTGGCCTGGGAACCGGCCCTGAAACCGGGTTGTAATTCAAATTTACCATGTGCTGATCAAGTCAATTGTCTGTTGCTGTCATCCGGCACATTTTATTGTCCGATGTGTAATTGTAGGGTTAATGGGACCGCAGAATTCTGCGACGCAAGTGCGCCAATCGGGTCCATTGCAAACAGAAGGACAAGATGGCACGCTGCAATCCTCAACTCGTGCTGCAGAGATCGGCTGCCATCACGGTGAAAGGCCACACATGCAAGACAAGTTACGTGTTCTGATCGAAAAACATTGTGCAACGCTCAAAGCAGATGCGGTCGCGCTCAATACGGCGCTGGTCAGAATGACGGAACGTTCCGATGACAGCGCTGCAGGCCTTTCGGATGCTCTGTTTGTGGCGCATAGATTGAAGGGCAGCAGCGGAACCATCGGCTTTGTTCAGGTGTCGGATCTGGCGCACCGGCTGGAACAGGTCCTGATCGATCTGGAAGATAGCCAGAGGCCACCTGATGAGCGTCAATGCGAGGTGGTTCTGGCACTGAATGAGACACTTCAACGCAGCGTTGAAACGATCAGTGTTGACCAGTCTGCGCTGCTGCAGCGATGAGCGGTGCGGCGTTATGTCGCGCTTTTATTTTTGCCAGTTCAGCCGGTAGCGTGGTTTTCAATTGAGCCTTGCTGGGGATTTCCCGCCTCAGCCCAACCTCAATCCGGAGCTCAAATATGGCTTTAAACCAAAAGCAGCAAACCTTGTGCGATGAAAATACCACTGACTTTTCCGATCTGAAAGCGGTACTGATCAACACATCGCTGAAACAGAAATCAGACGAGTCCCACACCAAATTGCTGATGGGTGTCAGCGGTGATATCATGGCTGCCAATGGCATTGCGGTAGAGCATATTCACATGCTGGATCATCAGGTGGCCCTTGGTGTGCAGCCGGATATGACAGAGCATGGCTGGGACCGCGATGATTTCCCTAAACTGTGGAATTCCATCAAGGCCGCCGATATTCTGGTGATTGGCACGCCGATCTGGCTGGGTGAGGAAAGTTCTGTCTGCCGCCTTCTGATAGAGCGGCTTTACGGCATGTCTGGACTGCTCAACGACAAGGGCCAGAGCATCTATTACGGCAAGACCGGCGGTACTGTGATTACCGGTAATGAAGATGGCATCAAGCATTGTGCCATGACCATTTTGTATGCGCTGCAACATCTTGGGTTTACGATTCCGCCCCAGGCCGATTGCGGCTGGATCGGTGAGGCCGGGCCTGGTCCTTCCTATGGCGATGATCTGGACAGTGGCGCTGTTGGTTTTGATAATGAATTCACCCAGCGCAACACCACCATCATGACCTGGAATCTGATGCATCTGGCGCGCATGCTGAAAGATGCTTCCGGACTGCCGAACCATGGAAATGACCGCAACGCCTGGAAGGCAGGATGCCGGTTTGACCACGAAAATCCGGACTATCGCAGGTAAGGCTGGACGTCAGGACTATTTTTCGATCGGACTGGGCCCCGCCTACCTGGCCGGAAGGTCCTGCTTCCAGGCGGCCCGCACGGCCTTCGTGACGGCGTTTCCGGCGGCGGTATAAAACGCAATTTTCAGCGCAACGCTGCCATAGACAGCGCTCAGATCAACGATCTGCCCACTTTCGATTTCCTTGTAGACCATGCTGACCGGCAGCCAGGCGACACCTAACCCTTTGATGACCATTTCCTTGATTCCGGCCGAAAATGCCGTCTCACATACCGGATTGGCGGCTCTGCTGCGGGTCGAAAAATGCCGCTCTCCTGCGGCCAGAAGCCCGCCGAAATGGCTTTGCTCGGGATACACAATGGCGGGTGTCAGTTCAGGAATACTGCCCTCGCCTGTACGGGTATATCTGAGCTTCCCGCCAATCAGGGGCACCAGCCGGTCGGTGCCCCACTGGTCGCGATGGATGGAACTGTCAAACGGCATCGGCTTTGATGCCTCGCCCTCATAACACAGCAGAATTGATGCATCTCCGCGCAGGAATATCGAGATACATTCGCTGCGGTTCCCCGCGCGCAGCCGGAAACTGAGCGATGGCATGAGTTGCCGTGTCAGGGCTGCGATATCGGGAAAGGCTGAAAAAATCAGAGCGTGCTGGGTGGCAAGAGTGATGCTGGTACGTTCAGGCTTGAAGGTTGTGATCTTGTTGCGCAACTCCTGCAGGCGGGCAATCAGCGATTTGATTTCGTCTTCATTTGCCAGAAGTGACGGGCTGATCTCGACACTGTTGGCCTTGCGCTCCAGCAACGGCGTGCCCATCCAGGCTTCGAATGATCTGATGCGGCGCGAAAAAGCCGGCTGCGTTACATTGCGCCGTTCAGCGGCTCTGGTCAGGTTGCGCTCCTCCAGCAGCACCAGGACATCTTCCAGCCATCGCAGATCCATACCGGGTTCCAGCCATACAATTTATTTGGGTAGACAGACATATTGGCATTATTCACCGGCGTAAAGCTGTTGAATGATGATTGAAACGTGCTCGAGCAGGAGTTTCAAATGGGTTCACAGACGCAGACCGACATTCAAACCGCAGCGGATCAGCGCTCGGCAGCTACACTATCGGGCGAAATCGATACAAGGCTGTGCAAGGAACTTTCCATCACGCTGTCGGTATTTCCGCGTGTGCGGTTTGGCCATCTGCCAACACCGCTGGAACCGATGGATCGCCTGTCAGAACTTCTTGGCGGGCCGCGGCTTTGGGTGAAACGCGATGACTGCACCGGTTTGTCCTCGGGCGGCAACAAGACCCGCAAGCTTGAATATCTGATGGCTGACGCGCAGCAAAAAGGTGCGGATACGATCATCACCCAGGGGGCGACCCAATCCAACCATGCGCGCCAGACAGCGGCAGCGGCGGCCAAGCTTGGCATGAGTTGCCATATCTTGCTGGAAGACCGCACGGGATCGAATGATCCGTCCTACACGCTCAACGGAAATGTGTTGCTAGACCGTCTGCATGGTGCAACGGTGTCAAAACGATCGGGCGGCTCCGACATGGCAGCGGAAATGGATATTCTGGCCGACAGGCTGAATTCAGATGGCTGCAAGTGCTACGTCATTCCAGGAGGCGGCTCAAACCCAATCGGAGCGCTGGGTTACGTTAATTGTGCCCGTGAACTGGTCGAGCAGGCAGCTGAAACCGGACTCAAGATCGATGCTTTGGTACATGCAACCGGAAGCTCGGGAACACAGGCCGGACTGGTTGCCGGGCTGGCCGCGATCAAAAGCGATATCCATCTGCTGGGCATCGGTGTGCGCGCGCCGCAGGACAAGCAGGAACAGATGGTTTTTGACCTGGCGGTCAGGACCGCAAACTATCTGGATAGCGGTGTCACGATTGCCCGTGAGGAGGTGCGGGCCAATTGCGATTACGTCGGTCCGGGTTACGGCCTGCCGACGGAAGGCATGCGCAAGGCGGTCAGATTGCTTGCCGAAACCGAAGGACTTCTGTTCGATCCGGTCTATTCAGGCAAGGGGCTGGATGGTCTGATCGATCTGCTCGGCAAAGGCCGTTTTGAAGGAATGGAAAACGTCGTTTTCCTGCATACGGGGGGTAGCGCAGCTTTGTTTGGATATCCCGACACATTTGATCTTCCCGACTATAACAACTGAAAACACTGAAGGAGCAAAAATATGTCAATGCTGAAAAATACCATTATCACCGCCTGTGTGGCGCTGGGGCTGGCGGCTACCGGAACGTCCGCGGCCTTCGCACAGGAGGGCGGCACGCTTGAGAAAATCAAGCAGAGTGGCGAGATTGTCATAGGCCACCGGGAATCCTCAATTCCGTTTTCCTATCTGGACGATGCCCAGAAGCCGGTCGGCTATTCGATTGATCTTTGCATGAAAATCGTTGACGCCGTTTCGAAAGAACTGGGTCAGGATATCTCGGTCAAATATGTGCCGATCAACCCGAAAACCCGTATCGCCCTGATGGCCAATGGCACGATTGATCTGGAATGCGGATCAACAACAAACAATCTGACCCGGCAGGAGCAGGTCGAATATCTGCCGACCACGTTCGTGACCGGCACAAAATTGCTTGTGCGCAAGGACAGCGGAATTCAATCGGTGGCGGATCTCGACGGCAAGACCGTTGCGCTGGCTCAGGGAACGACCAATGAGCGGGCGATCAAAGCTGCTGTTGAAAAAGCCGGTATGGATGTAAAAGTGCTGCCTGTTCGCGATCTCGCCGAGGGTATGCTGTCTCTGGAAACCGACAGGGTCGATGCCTATTCCTCTGATCATATCTTGCTGTTTGGCCTGATTTCCAAGTCAAAAAATCCGGATGATTTTGTCGTAGTCGGCGATTTCCTGTCATTCGATCCTTATGCAATCATGGTGCCCCGGAATGACAGTGCCTTTGAATTGGTCGGAAAAAAAGCACTCGCCGAAGTGTTCCGTTCCGGTGAAATCATGGAAATCTATGGCAAATGGTTTGACGATCTGGGCGTGCCTGCGGATGATCTGCTGAAAGCTGCGTTCACGCTGGGCGGTTTGCCAGAGTAATTGTCCAGAATAATCGGTAGAATAATTGATCATCAAACAGGTCGCCGGTCGGGATTTGACTGGCGGCCTTTTCCATAGCGCAAACCTTCATAGTGCAGATTCAGGGCGGGGCTGATGAACTACAATTGGAACTGGGGCGTTCTGTTCGAAGAGGAATATCTCGGCTGGCTGATCAGCGGGTTCTGGTGGACCATCAGCGTTTCTCTGTGCGCTTGGATCATTGCCATGTTGATCGGGGTGCTTGTCGGCATCGGTCGGACTGTCCCAAACCGGTTCATCCGCGCAATTTCCGGTGGCTATGTGGAGCTGTTCCGCAACATCCCTTTACTGGTTCAAATGTTTATCTGGTATTTCGCCGTTCCCGAACTTGTGCCGGATGATATGGGGCGCTGGATGAAGCGCGATATGCCAAACCCGGAATTCACCACAGCCGTGGTGGCGCTTGGGCTTTACACCGCCTCGCGAATTGCCGAGCAGGTGCGTGCCGGTATCGAAACTGTTCCCGATGGCCTGAACGCGGCGGCAACCGCCCACGGGCTGAGCATCGCGCAGACATACCGCCATGTTCTGCTACCGATATCGTTCCGCCTCATCGTTCCGCCGCTGACCTCTGAATTTCTGACCGTGTTCAAAAATTCATCACTGGCGCTGACCATTGGACTGCTTGAGCTGACGGCGCAGAGCCAACAGATCGCTGAATACACCTTTCAGGGCTTTGAAGCCTTTACCGCTGCCACGGTGATTTATGTGTGCATTGCGCTGGTGGTTACGCTCATTATGCAGGTGCTGGAACGCTATACGTCGATTCCCGGCTATGTCGGCGGGGATACGTAGAATGGGCGATTTTGATTTTGGCGTTGTCATCAATTCTCTGCCGTTTTTGTGGCAGGGGCTGCAACTCAGCCTGTGGCTGACCTTTCTGGCGATTGTGGGCGGAATTGTACTTGGCACTTTGCTGGCTTTGGCCAGAATGTCGGGCATTCTGCCGCTGTCTCTGGTTGCAGCAACTTATGTCAATCTGATCCGCTCGGTTCCGCTGATCCTGGTGATCTTCTGGTTCTATTTTCTGGTTCCGCTGTTGCTGGGGCGTCCGATCGGCGGGTTTTACTCAGCGCTGATCGCCTTTGTGCTGTTTGAAGCGGCGTATTACTCGGAAATCATGCGCGCCGGTATCCAGAGTGTGCGCCGGGGCCAGGTGTTTGCCGGCCAGTCGACCGGTCTGAATTACTGGCAGATCCAGCGCTATGTTGTTCTGCCGCAGGCCTTCCGCAACATGATTCCCATTCTGGTCACCCAGGGGATTATCCTGTTTCAGGATACCTCGCTGGTGTTCGTTGTCAGCCTGCGTGACTTCATGACGGCATCGTCCATTGTTGCGCGCACCGAGGGCCGACTGGTGGAAATGTATCTGTTTGCCGCGATTGTCTATTTCGCAATCTGCTTTGCAGGTTCCATGTTTGTAAGACGACTCAAAAGCCGGATGGCCACATGATCGAAATTGAAAATATCAGCAAATGGTACGGCGATTTCCGTGTCCTCACCGACTGCACTTCCGCTGTCAGCAAAGGCGAAGTTGTTGTCGTGTGCGGACCTTCCGGCTCGGGCAAATCGACCCTCATCAAATGCGTTAACGGGCTGGAAGCCGTGCAGAAAGGCCGCATCTGTGTTGATGGTCAGGAAGTGACGGCAAAGGCCACCAATCTGACGCGATTGCGCTCACGCATCGGCATGGTGTTTCAGCATTTTGAGCTGTATCCGCATATGTCGGTGCTGGAAAATCTGTGTCTGGCCCAGGAAAAGGTCCTGAAGCGGTCGCGGGAAGAAGCGGTGAGCCGTGCGGATCAATTGCTGGAGCGGGTCGGGCTGTCGGATCAGGCGACGAAATATCCCAGCCAGTTATCCGGCGGCCAGCAGCAAAGGGTGGCGATTGCCCGCTCTCTGGCAATGGACCCGATTGCCATGCTGTTTGACGAGCCGACATCGGCACTTGATCCGGAGATGATCAACGAGGTGCTCGACGTGATGGTTGGTCTGGCCCAGGAAGGCATGACCATGATGGTGGTGACTCACGAAATGGGCTTTGCCAAAAAAGTCGCCGACCGGGTGGTGTTCATGGATGAAGGTGCGATTGTCGAAGACCGCGAGACGGAAGCGTTCTTCTCCGACCCAAAAAGCGACCGGGCCAAAGACTTTCTGTCCAAGATTCTGAATCACTGACAAAATGCATGCCGGTTCAAAACCAGTCTATTCGTAAAAGCCAAGGCGTTCGTTGATGCTGTCGACTGCAAGCCGGCGGGCGCGGCTGTAGTGGTTGGGTTCGTCCTGTTCAGTGCCGATCCCAAGCCTAGATGATATTCAGCCAGTCCCAATATGGTGGCTGCGCCCCGACCGTATCAACGTCCCAGTACGAAATGCTGTCACCCTGGAGGCAGCCCAGAAAAATACGCTGTCGTTTGCTGCCACCGAATGCGGCACTTGAAATATTGCGCAAGACTCTGGAGGGAATCTTCTCGGGCGGTCGGTCTTTCAGGCTGTCGCTGGAAAATTGCTGCTCGATCACGTCCACAAACTCATGAACACTGTCGTCGAGCAGTGTTTCAACGTGCCCACGGCGATCCACTCTGAGTAGCCGGTTCGAAAAGACACTGGTTATCCATATATTGCCGTCGGCATCGAACTCGAGACCATCGGGAAAGACACCCGGCCCAAACTCGGCCACAATTTCTGCACGACCAAGCTCTGCTCTGCTGTCTATCGGAAAGCGTATAAGTCGGCGGCCAAAAGTCTCATTTACATACAGCCACTGCCCGGAGGGATCGACTTTGGCTTCATTCGTAAACCCAATGCCGTCTGCAACTATTTTGGCGTGCCCATCGACCACGACCACGATGTATCCATCGGCGATGTGTTTCGATCTTGCGACAGTACGCGGGATATGGCGCGTGCTGACTGTGATCCAGGTCCTGTCGCGATCATCGCAATACACGAAATTCGTTGGAGGAAGGGGCACGCTGTCAACCTCAAGGAGCCAGGGCCGTGCCAGGCCATCCGGGTTCATCAGCCACACACCGCCAACCTGATCATCGAGATGAGCCAGCAGGATCTCGCCTCGACGGTTTACGGCGATTCCGTTCGGCCGCAGGCCACCTGGCGGAACCTCCCCACGCGCAATAATGGTTTTCTGAGACCCATTGCCCCTGATGAGGGTGACGCCGCCTCTCCAGTCGGACACCAGCAGACGGTTCCCGGAAAAAGCAAGTACACATTCGGGCCTCGCTAGTCCTTGGCCAACGAACCTGGCATCGTCCAATTCCAATCTTGGGATTTCATGCGTCGGCACTTGGCACTCCCTGCAAAAAACGCAAGATCCGAAAGACAAAATCGTCAGGATCCTCAAGAGGGTAAAGCGAGCCGCGGTCAGCAATGATCTCCATCTTTGAAGCAGGGATCAGGCGTTCGACGGCTCGCGCCATGTCGACGTTAGGCCCAGCGTGCCAGAGATCAAGTTCCGGTGCCAGGATGAGGGTTGGTGCTACAATGCTCTGCGATTCATCGCCGGAAAGCCAATGATTGCGCAATGCTTCGATCCACCGGAAAGCCGCGTCCCGGTTTGTCGAGACAAAGCTGTCGCCGGACGCTCGTAACTGTGCCCAGGTCTCGACCTTGTCGAATTGTTCCTGGGAGAATTTGGGGCTTAGCCCTGACAAAAACCAGTATCGCGAATATATCAACGGGCTGGATGCCTGAAGCATGGTCTTCATAAAGGCGATCCCGGCCTCAGTGCGCCGGGAATCCGGCAGTCTGAAAAATGCACCCACGAGGATGCAGGACAGCACACGGTCGGAAAAATCCACGGCGGTCCTCAGTGCGATGTGACTGCCACCATTCCAGCCGATGATGTGAAAGTGCTTGTGGCCAAGTTCCGTTGCCACAAGCGCGCAACTTTGTGCCATAGCACGGAAAACAGCAGCGGGATCATCGAAGGTCTGAGGCGGGGGTAGCGCCGGCTGCACCGCAGCGAGCGTGAAGTGAGCCGATAGGCCCGCCCATATTCCATCCCAAAGACCGATATTCCGGTCGGCCATTCGTACAAGGATCAGCAAAGGGCCATCGGTGGCCCCTGATACAGTGACCTTTGTTGTGTCGCTCAGGACAATGTTGCGTTTTTGCAATTCGCAGCTCCCCTGCTTGGCGTCTTCCTTCCGGCATACAATCTTAGCATGGAAAATTCAATTTATAAATTAATGTATAAAAAATTACATGCATTGAAGTATGTAATAATGAATGCTATGGCATTTGTTGGGAGGACACAAATTGGCGAAGATCGATATTGCAGTTATGGCCGGGGACGGGATCGGCCCCGAAGTCATGGCAGCTACACTTCCAGTGCTTGATGCCGCCTGCCAGATCGTCGGGGCAGAGGCGCTGTGCTATCGGCATTTCGATGCCGGGGCGGGCCATTTTCTGAGGACGGGAGTCGCGCTTGATCCGGCCGATCTGGCGGCCATCGGGCAATCGGACGCCATCCTGTTTGGTGCCATGGGGCTGCCGGATGTGCGCTATGCCGACGGAACCGAGGTGGCACCACAGATCGATCTGCGGGTTCACTTCGAGCTATTCGCCGGGGTCCGCCCAATCCGGCTCTTGCCCGGCGTGCTGTCGACTCTTCGTGATGAACGGGCGCGGAAGCTGGATATTGTGATCGTGCGGGAGTCTACCGAAGGGCTTTTTGATTCGCGTGGCAAAGGCACTATCGAGGGCGACAGTCATGCGCGCGACACCATGCTGATTACCCGCGCCGCGTCCGAACGGGTGTTCCGTGCTGCGTTCGAGATAGCGCGCGAACGAAAGGCCCGCGGGCTGCCGGGGTGTGTCACTTGCGTGGATAAAGCCAATGTATTCAAATCGTTCGCTTTCTTCCGACGGGTGTTTTCCGAAATCGCCCAGGATTATCCCGACATCGGTGCAAATTGTGCCTATGTCGATGCGGTTGCGCTGAACCTTGTCGCAAAGCCGTGGGACTTTGACGTGCTGGTGACTGAAAACATGTTTGGTGACATTCTGTCGGATCTGGCGGCGGCTCTGGTCGGAGGGATGGGCATGGCGCCCTCGGCCGATATCGGACAATCCATGGGCGTGTTCCAGCCCAGCCACGGTTCTGCCCCTGACATTGCCGGCAGGGGCACCGCCAATCCCACCGCGATGATCCTGTCGGGTTCGATGATGCTCGACTGGCTTGGCGCCCGGCGTGGCGACGCCGCGTTGAAGCGGGCCGGCGCGCTGATCATAGATGTGTTTGACAAGATGTTTGTGCAGAACGCGCCATGCCCGTCCGATCTTGGCGGTCAGGCCACGACAGAGGAGATTTCCGAAAGGGCGGTATCTTTCTTGCGGCAGCACGGCGGGAAGGGTGGTTGATATGGCCCGCGATCCGTTGCGCATTGTCGTTTTGGGGGCAGGTTATTTCAGCCAGTTCCATCTGGCAGCCTGGCAGCGTTCGCACCGAACCACAGTGGTGGGGCTTTGCGATGTGGATCTCGGCAAGGCGGAATCGCAAGCTCAGGCCTTTGACATACCCCAGGTCGGCGCAAACCTGGAAGACCTGCTTGAGCGTTGCTCGCCCGATCTCATCGACATCATTACGCCACCATCCAGTCATGCGGTATTGGTGGCTGCTGCTGCCCGCCGGGGGGTTGCGGCCATCTGCCAGAAACCACTGAGCAATGATCTGCCTGAGGCCGAGCGTATTGTGTCGATGGTCGAACAGGCAGGATCGTTGCTGGTGGTGCACGAAAATGCGCGGTGGCGTCCATGGTTCCGGAAAATGGCCGAAATGATCAATGCCGGGACCCTGGGCCATTTGCATTCCATTGCGTTTCGATTGCGCCCGGGCGATGGCCAGGGGGCCGATGCCTATGTCGCGCGGCAACCCTTTTTTCGCGACATGCCGCGTTTCCTGATCCATGAAACGGGAATCCATTCGATCGATACGTTCCGGTTTTTGTTTGGCGAAGTGACGGGGGTTTTTGCCCGCCTTCGAAAGATCAATCCGAATATTGCCGGTGAAGATGCCGGATATGTGATTTTCGAGTTCGAAAATGGTGCAACTGGACTGTTTGATGGCAATCGCTGCAACGATCACACCGCAGACGACCTCCGCCTGACCATGGGCGAAATGTTGATCGAAGGGTCGGGCGGAACGCTGCGGCTGGATGGTTCGGCACAGCTCTGGCATCGCCCGCACCTTCAGGACGAAAGGCAGGTTCCCTTCCATATTCCGCCGGATGCGCAGTTCGGTGGCGGCTGTGTCGGCGCGTTTCAGGACAGCGTGGTCGACCACATCCTTGATGACACTCCTTTGGAACAGACCGCCCGGCAGTACTTGCGAAATATTGAGATTGAGGAAGCGATCTACACCTCAAATCGTCTGGGTCGGTGGGTTTCGCTGCGGGCCGCAACAGCAAATATGACGGAGCAAACAGGATGAATGGCCTCGAAAAATTGTCGACCAAGGGCAGCATTGCGGCGCGAAAGGACGGTCGGACGCTGCACGAAAACGCTTACGACACGCTCAAGGAAATGATCCTGTCCGCCGAGCTTCCTCCAGGCTTCCTCGCCATTGAGCAGGAAATTTCCGACAAGTTGAAGATGAGCCGCACACCGGTGCGCGAGGCGCTGATCCGGCTGGAATCTGAAGGCATGATCACGATCTTTCCACGCCGCGGTTTCCGGGTCAGCTCGGTCTCGGTCGAAGATGCGCGGGAGATCTTTCACGTTCTGGGCGCGCTCGAGGTGGCCGCGGTGGAACAGATGACCAGTCAGGAGGAGAGTGCGCGCCATGCGGCCTGTATCCTGTTGGAGGGTGCCGTGAAATCCATGGGCAGCGCGCTGGACGCAGGCGATCTGGATGCGTGGGCGGATGCAGATCGCGAGTTTCATCGCCTTTTGCTGGAATGCTGCGGTAACGGACGTCTGATGGCCTTTGCAGACACGATGTGGAACCAGGCGCACCGGGTGCGGCTCATTACGTTGCGGCTGCGGCCGCTGCCTACCGGGTCCACCAAGGATCATGGCGATCTGGTCAACCTGATTTACAAGGGCGATGTCGATGCGGCCTGCGAGCTGCACCGCACACACCGCAAAAAATATATGCAAATGCTTATGAAATTGATGGATGACTACAGGCTGAATCATGTCTGAAGTCATCGCATCTCGCACTGAAATGCTGCCAGACGGAGTTCCAGAACGCATTGGACTGGTTGGTTTGGGGTCGATGGGGCGCGGCCTTGCCAAAAGCCTGTTGCGCGGGGGTTTTGCCGTCGTGGCCTATGATACCGCGCCCGAAGCCGGTCCAGATCTGGAAGCCTTGGGACTGGTGCGCGGGTCCAGCCTGCCGGACGTCGCCATCGCCGGCATCATTATAACGTGCCTTCCCGATCCCGAGGCAATACGCGCAGTCTATCTGGCGGCTGACGGTCTGTTGGCTTCGGCGAGGGCGGGGACTGTCATTGTCGATTGTTCCACCAGCGATCCGAACCTGACACGGTCGTTGTGCGAACAGGCAGCGACGCGCGGTATTGTGGTTATCGACGCGCCTATGCTCATGGGCCCCCGGGAAGCGGCGGAAGGGACGCTGACCCTGATTGTTGGTGGCCCTGCCGATCTTGTGGCGGCACTGCACCCGCTGTTCGATGCCATCTCTGCGCGGGTCATTCCAGCCGGTCCGATCGGATCGGCACATCTGTTGAAACTGATCAACAATGCGGTGGTTCTGGGCACTCATGCCGTACTTTGCGAAGCCTTTACCATGGCCACTACCGAACACATTGATCTGCAGATTGTCTGGGATGTGCTGAGCCAAAGCCGCGCCGCCAGCCGTAAACTTGACGAACTGGCACCGCGCCTGATCAACGACGATCACAGCTTGCACTTTTCTCTGGCGGTGGCGACGAAGGACCTTGGCCTTTTCGACGCCATGGCGAAATCGGTCGGAACACCGCATGGCGTGACCGCAGCCGCCCATGACGCGTTCTGCCGGGCGATGGTCCTGGGTTTTGGCACACAGAACGTATCGCGCGTCGCCACCGCCATGGCATTTGACGCAGGATCGAGCGGCCAACAAGAGGATAGATCACCATGCTGACACGTGCAGGGCGAGCCATTATCCGCGATCCCGAGATTTCCCTCGGAATGATAATCCTGCTCGCCTTCATCATTCTGGCCACGCTGCAGGTGGGCACGCGCTATTTGACTGGCCAGCAATTCATCTGGACAGAAGAGCTGAGCTCAATCCTCATTATCTGGCTGACCTTCATTGGCGCTGCGGGGGTCGAACGACGGTATGGCCATATCCGCGTGGAACTTGCTCAGGATATTTTCCCACAGCGTGTGGTTCGATGGCTCTATGCCTTTTTTGATCTGATCATCATTTTTTCCCTCGTGTGCCTGCTTGTCGCCGGGTGGCAGAACACGCTGGAAATGACATTCCAGAAGACGCCGGCGATGCGTCTGCCGTGGCGATACATTCTTCTGGCCGTGCCAATCGCCGCGTCTTTGATGCTGGTTTACACAATCCGCAATCTCATCAACCGTTTGCGCGGTCGCCCGGTGTATCCCGATGTCCGCTGAAAGTTTCATTCTCTTCCTGATTGCCCTCAAACTGGTCGCCATCACATTTGGCCTTCCTGTCGCTTATTCGGCTGTCTTTTTCTCTGTGGTGTTTCTTCTCTATGAAGGGGTCCCGATTTCGCTTGCGGTGAGTCAGATCGGGTCCGCCATGAACAGTTTTACCTGGCTCGCCATTCCAATGTTCATGCTTGCTGGAAAATTGATGACAGCGTCAGGCATCGCGGATCGCATTTTCGATTTTGCCGCCAAACTGGTGGGGCGCATACCCGGCGGACTTGGCCACGTCAATATCGTGTCCAGTTTTGTGTTTGCCGGCATGTCAGGCTCGCTTCTGGCGGATGTCGCCGGGCTGGGCGAGATCGAATACAAGGCGATGCGAAAGAAAGGCTATGATCCGGACTTCGTTGTTGGCATTACACTGGCCTCGTCGGCAACCGGCCCGATCCTTCCCCCAAGCTTACCTATGGTGCTTTTCGGCGTGGCGGCCAATGTATCGATCACCGGCCTGTTTCTCGGCGGTATTTTGCCTGCTTTCCTGATCGCCGCCTGTCTGATGCTTTATGTGATGATTGTCGGCATCAGGCGCGGCTACTATGGCGAAGCCTGGCAGGGGTGGCGCATACTCCTGACCGCGACCATCAGGGCCCTGCCGCCGCTTCTGACGCCGGTTATCATTGTCGGTGGAATGACACTGGGGATATTCAGCCCGACAGAGGCGGCCACTGTCGCGGTGTTCTACGCCCTTGTCATTGCCGGACTGGTCTATCGCGAGCTTTCGCTAGAAGCATTCTTCGCCGTCCTTCGTGACACGGTAGTCTCGACATCACAGCTTCTGTTTATCGTTGCTTCGGCGCTGCTGTTTGCGTGGGTTTTGACGGTCGCCGAGGTGCCGCAGTCAATTGCAACATATATGTCCGCCACATTCGAAACGAGAGCCGGGTTCCTGCTGGCGGTGATTGCAATGATGCTTGTCCTCGGTGCGATCATCGAAAACGCCATCCTGATGCTGGTTCTGGCACCGATGCTCCTGCCTATAGCGCAGAGCCAATTCGGAATTGATCCAATTCACTTCGGTGTCGTGATCGTCTTCAACATCATGATTGGCCAATTTACACCGCCGATTGGATTGGCCCTGTTTGTCATGCGCAACATCACCGGCTTTGGCCTGGGGAGGATATCTCTGGCTGTACTGCCATTTCTCATTCCGCTTATCGGGGCCCTTCTGATTATGGCTTTCTATCCGCCGGTCGTCCTCGCGATTCCGCGCGCATTGGGGTTTTGACGAATGATGCGCCGCATTCGTTGACCGAAGGAAACACGAGGCGCATTACATGGAGGAATAAAAATGACATATTTTGAGAAAATCCGAACCACTTGCTGCATTGGGGTGGTTTTTACCGCCATCATGGCAGTGCCGACGGCAGTCTCGGCAGAGACCGTCCGGCTTGGTCTGACGAACAACCCCGGCGATCCCGCGTTTGAAGGAGCAACGCGGTTGGCCGAGAAAGTACTTGAAGCAACAGACGGTCGCGTCGAGATAAAGATATTCGGCAACGGCGAACTTGGAAACAACCAACAGCTTTTCAACCAAGTGTCGTCGGGCGCAATCGAAATGGCCATAGTGCCCTTCGGCGTTCTGGCAGATGTGGTGCCGGAGTTCACCGCGACATTGGGCGGGTATTTCTACGATGATTGGAGCGAGCTAAAGAGGGTCTTGGACGCAGAGGACCTTGGGATTTCGTGGAATCAGCGTCTCGCTGACACTGCCGGTCTGGAAGTTCTGGGTGTCTGGTTTCAGGGCGCTCGCCAAGTCACAACCACGGATAAGGAGCTCCGTTCGCCCGCTGATTTCAAAGGTATCAAATTGAGGGCTGTTCCAAACCCGATTTCTCTGGCCACAATCCGGGGACTTGGTGCCAATCCGACGCCGGTTCCGTTTCCGGAGTTGTTCGGGGCGTTGCGGCAGGGCATCGTGGATGGACAGGAAAACCCGGTCGGAACGATCGCTTCTGCACGCTTCTATGAAGTGCAGAAGAATCTGATCCTTACCGGGCATCAGTTGCAGGCTCTGCCTTGGCTCCTCAATACACGGGCATGGTCAAAGATTTCGGACGAAGACCAGGCGACGATCAAGGCTGTTGCTCAGGAAGTCGCTGATTGGACCAGTAACTACACAATCGAGCTTGAGGAATCGCTGGTCAGTGAGCTTGAAGCCAAAGGCATGAACATCGTGCGGCTGTCCGACGACGAACTCGCCGCTTTCCGAGCCTCGGTGCAGGCAGAAACCCGGAAGGAATTCGATGGCAAAATCTGGCCGGCAGGGATGATTGACGCGATCCTCGCCCTTACAAAATAGCAGCATAGCCGCAGCGCGAATGATCCGGCAGGTCCAGCAAGGCGATCTCAGGGATGTTGATCGCTTATCCGACTGTCGCGTTTTTCTGTATTGGTTGGATGAGGGCACCAATGGCTGCGCACATATTGCGCAGCCGGTGCTTTCGTTGCCTGACAACTTGGTGCATTCGGGAAAACTTACTCCAGCACAGAATTGCAACGCATTTGCTTCAAGGCCGCGGCTGCTGCGGGGTGCGGTTGCCAAACAAATCCTGCAGGCGTGGCACGAAACGCGGCACGCTGGCGGCGTAACGCCGATAGATGTCGCCGAGTTCCGCTTCGACCTCGCGTTCTTCCCGCAACGCCAGACGCCAATACATGACGAGCAAAACCGGGAACATGGCAAGCGTCAGGATCGTTGGCCACTGCAACAGGAATCCGATCAGGATCAAAATAAAGCCGACATATTGAGGATGGCGGATGCGGGCATAGGGCCCGGTCTGTGCCAGCGTTCCCCTCTGCTGCGCCTGATAGAGAACACGCCATGCGGCCGAAAGCAGGACAAAGCCGCCGCCGATGAAGACAAAGCTGAGCAGGTGAAACGGTCCGAAATGCGGATTTGCTTTCCAGCCGAACAGCATTTCCGGCAGATGACCGGCATCATGCGCGAGCCAGTCAATATCGGGATAGTTGGTTTGCAGCCAGCCGGACAGGAAATAGATCGTCAGTGGGAAGCCGTACATTTCGGTGAATAGAGCGACAAGAAACGCACTGAAAGCGCCGAAGGAGCGCCAGTCGCGCTTTGTACGCGGTTTGAAAAAGCTGAACGCGAACAGAATGAAGACTGCCGAATTGATGAAGACCAGAAACCACAGACCATAGGAAGGCGTTTCCATGGTCAGTCTTTTCCATCGGGCTTCGGATCATCCTGCGGTTTATCTTTACTCTGACTGCCGTGACTGCCGTGCCCGCCATGGCTGCCATGCATGAAAAAATGCATGCCGAGACAGGCACCCAGAATAAGGATCAGCGGCAAATAGCCGAGGATATGGGCTTCATGCTCGTCCCACAGCAGGTAACCGGCGGCGCCAAGAAAGACCGCTAGACCGAGGCCGTATTTGAATCGCAAGGAGTTGAAAAATCCGGGGTCGCTGATTTGAGGCATGGGAAACTTCCTGTCTTGGGTCAACTGTTCAATCGTTGATACAGCCGCGGCGGCTCTGAATCGGCCGCCGCGGCAGTGTGGTGATTGCAATGAAATGGCATATCCCGCCTAGATCCGCACCGAACGCAGCCGCAGCGCGTTGCCGACCACCGACAGGGAGGACAGGCTCATAGCCGCCGCCGCAAAGATCGGTGAGATAAGAATGCCGAAGAACGGGAACAGAATGCCGGCCGCCACCGGTACACCGGCCGCATTATAGATCAGTGCAAAGAACAGGTTCTGCTTGATGTTGCGCATGGTTGCGCGGGACAGGCGGCGGGCACGGACGATGCCATTCAAATCGCCCTTAACCAGCGTGAAACCGGCGCTTTCGATCGCCACGTCAGCGCCGGTGCCCATGGCGATGCCGACATCGGCCTGGGCCAGTGCGGGCGCGTCATTGACGCCATCCCCCGCCATCGCAACCTTGTGGCCGGCTTCCTGCAACTCCATGATGATGCGGGCCTTGTCTTCCGGCAGCACATCGGCGCGGATTTCATCGATCCCCAACTTTGCTGCAACCGCCCTGGCAGTGCGTTCATTGTCGCCGGTGGCCATGACGATGCGGAAGCCCTGTTTATGCAGCGCTTTCAATGCGTCGGGCGTGGTTTCCTTGACCGGATCGGCGACCGCAACCAGACCGGCGATCTGATCATTGACGACGACAAACATTACGGTTTCGCCTTCGTCGCGCCGGGCATTTGCGGTCTCTGACAATTCACCGCCATCAAGGCCGAGATCAGCAATCAGTTTTGCGTTACCAAGCGCGATCTGTTTGCCATCGACTGTTCCCGTGACACCCTTGCCGGTGACTGCGTCGAAATCGATCGCTTTGGCCAGCGTGACGCCACGCTCTTCAGCGCCTGCAACAATGGCTTCGGCCAGCGGATGTTCGGAGCCCAGTTCCAAGCTTGCGGCGAGGCGGAGAATTTCGGCCTCGTCATGGCCGGCGACGGGCAGCACCGCAACAAGCTTCGGTTTGCCCAGGGTCAGGGTTCCGGTCTTGTCGACAATCAGTGTATCGACTTTGGCAAAGCGCTCCAGCGCCTCGGCGTTCTTGATCAATACGCCTGCCTGTGCGCCGCGACCGGTGGCCGTCATGATCGACATCGGCGTTGCCAGCCCCAGGGCGCAGGGACAGGCGATGATCAGCACGGCGACCGCTGATACCAGGCCATAGGAAAGCGCAGGTGCCGGGCCCCAGATGGACCAGGATATGAAGGACAGAATTGCAATGATGATGACGGCCGGCACAAAGCTGCCCGCCACGGAATCCGCCAGCTTTTGAATCGGGGCACGGCTGCGCTGCGCGTTCGCGACCATCTCGACGATTCGGCTGAGCATGGTGTCGGCACCGACGCGTTTTGCCTCCATGATCAGGCTGCCGGTCCCGTTGATTGTCGCACCGGTGATTTTTTCACCCACGAATTTTTCTACCGGAATCGGTTCCCCGGAAATCATCGATTCGTCTATCGACGAGCGGCCTTCCACTACGACGCCGTCAACCGGAACCTTGTCGCCGGGACGCACGCGCAGCCGGTCGCCAACCTTGACGTGCTCAAGGGGGATTTCCTCTTCCTGTCCGTTTTCGCGAATGACGCGAGCTGTTTTTGCTGCAAGATCAAGCAATGCCCGGATCGCAGAGCCGGTGCGTTCACGGGCGCGCAACTCCATCATCTGGCCGAGCAGGACCAAAACCACGATGACCGCCCCGGCTTCGAAATAAACTCCGACATTGCCTTGCGCATCGCGGAACCCGTCGGGAAAAATCTCAGGTATCAGTACAGCGATCACGCTGAAAATATAGGCCGAGCCGACGCCCATGGCGATCAGTGTGAACATGTTGAGATTGCGGCTGATCACCGATTTGACGCCGCGCACAAAAAACGGCCAGCCGGCCCAAAGAATAACTGGCGTGCCCAGAACAAGCTCGATCCACAGGGTGGTGCGTTCTCCGAAAAGCTCGCGCGCATTACCGAGGCCAATATAGGGGCTCATCGTCAGCACCAGCAGCGGGATCGTCAAAACCGTACCGACCCAGAAGCGGCGCGTGAAATCGACCAGTTCCGGGTTTGGTCCCTCATCGGCGGCGGGAATGCCCATCGGCTCCAGCGCCATGCCGCAAATCGGGCAGTCACCTGGCTCGTCACGTACGATTTCGGGGTGCATCGGGCAGGTGTACTGAGTGCCTTCGGGCAGATTTTCGGTTTTGGCCTGCGCCGCACCGGAGAGGTATGACTCAGGATCAGCCGCAAATTTATCGTGACATTTCTGCGAGCAGAAATGATAGATCTCACCGTCGTGTTTCAGGCTGGGCTTGCCCTTGCCGAGTTCCACCGTCATGCCGCAGACCGGGTCTTTCACTGTGCCCGCAGTGCTATCGGCAGTGTGGTGATGATGATCGCTTTGATCGTGATGGTCGTGTTTGTTCATGGCCTTACCCGGCTTCTCTGGTTGGTCTGTTGAGGCTTGCGTCTATGACAGGCGGCGGCGCATTGCTTGTTTGATTGAAGCTTCAGACGGGCCCGGCTCAAGCGCGTTACAGCGAGGGCCTGGCCCGCGACGAAGCCTTCCCGGCCTTAGTCCGTGAGATGCCGTTTGCGATCGGCAAACTCTTCCTGATCGATCTCGCCGCGGGCAAAACGCTGCTGCAGGATATCAAGCGCTTTGTTGCGCTCGCTCGCCAGCGATGCTCCCTGGGAGGATCCGGTGCCAAGCCAGCGTACGGCAAAGACGATTGCAACAATGAGTGCACCCCAGAACAAAACCATCATGAGGGAACCAAACACCATATGGCCCCATCCCCAATCCGACCCGTAATGCCAATATCTTGACCCGTCTGCCGGTGTCTGAGCCAGAGCCGGCAGCGAGATCAGAGTTGCAGCCAATGCCGGGAGGGCCGTGTTTATGCGTATTTTCATGTCAGTCTCCATCGCCCGGCGGTAACAGCGGGCATCCGTAAGCCGATATTCATCTGGACCAACCAGGAAACGGCTTATTCTTAAGACGGATTGCAGAGCACAGCGTTACAGAGTGGTGCAGTTGGGAGCGTCATTTTTGCGCATTCGCTGGCGCTGAGAAAGACGGCGCATGTCCGGAAGCATATTGTTGGGGCGATGACAGAAACGTATCGTGACAGGCTTTGGAGCAGAAAAAATAGGCCCAGTCCTCATATTCAATGTGAGCTGCAGCGTGTTCGAGCGCCAGATCCTTGCCGCAGACCGGATCCGTCACGATGATTGCCTTGTCGGGCACAAAGAAAGCCTTTTGGGGACCGGTCATCAGTGAAACACCATGCCTTGAATGTGAAATCCGGCATCGACATAAAGCGTTTCACCGGTGACAGCGCTCATATAATCGCTTGCCAGGATCAGTGCTGTACGCCCCACCTCGCTGGCCTCCACGGTGCGCCGCAGCGGTGCTCTGCGTCTGGTCTCGTTGAGTAATTCGTCAAAATGCTGGAGGCCGGACGCTGCCCTTGTGGCCACTGCGCCGGCGGAGATTGCATTGACCCGGATCGATTTCTTGCCGTGCTCATGAGCCAGATAGCGCACCGAGGCTTCGAGCGCAGCTTTCACCGGCCCCATCACATTATAGTGATCCACCACTTTTTCAGCACCGTAAAAACTCAGGGTGATGAGGCTGCCGCCCTTGTCCATAAGCGGTTCGGCGAGTTTTGCCATCTGAATGAAAGAGTGGCAGGAGATCAGCATGGACTGGGCGAAGCCGTCAGCCGAACAGTCGGTCAGCCGGCCGTGCAGGTCTTCCTTACGGGCCCAGGCGATGGAATGGAGCAGGAAATCCAGTCGGCCCCATTCCCGCTCGATTGTTTCGAACACTGTTTTCAGCTGGCCCGGACGGGAAACGTCGCAAGGCAGCAGCAGTGAGTTGCCGGCCTCGCGGGCCAGCGGTTCGACAAACGGCTTTGCCTTGTCATTGAGATAGGTGATTGCCAGTTCGGCCCCGGCGTTTGAGAAATGCCTGGCGGCCGACCAGGCGAGGCTGTGTTCGTTGGCAATTCCAACGATGAGGCCTTTACGGCCCTTCAGATCGATGATTTCCATGTTCGCATGAACTTCTTTCGCGCTTGGAGAGGTTGAATGGGACTGGTTTTACAGCTGATGTCAGACTGCAAGCGGACAACAGGCAGATTCGGCCTGAGCCGCGCAATAGATGACGGCTTCCAGCTCTTCAATTCGCTGTTGCGGTGGTGCCGGGCGGTGCATCAGCACGGCAAGCGCCAGAGCTGCCAGCCTCGCGGAAGGCGGATCGGCCCGAGAATTCAGCACGACGGGCACAGACAGGCCCAGAACAATGCCTGCAGCGGTGGCCCCGGCCAGATATTCAAGATTTTTCGCCAGAATGTTGCCGGATACGAGATCCGGCACAAGCAGGATATCGACATCGCCTGCGACTTCGGAGACGATGCGCTTTTCGCGAGCTGCAATTGCCGAGATCGCATTGTCGAAACCCATCGGCCCGTCAATAATTGCGCCGCTGATCTGGCCGCGCCGCGCCATGACGGCGAGACTGGCAGCATCAACGGTCGAGACAATGGCCGGGTTGACCGTCTCAACTGCAGACAGCACGGCCACCTTGGGCGTGGGGATGCCAAGATGATGCAGCAGGGTGATGGCGTTCTGCAGAATCTGCTGTTTAGCGGTGAGATCCGGCGTGATGTTGATGGCCGCATCGGTAACTGCGAGCAGCTTGGGATAAGACGGGATATCAATCATGAAAACATGGCTGACCCGCTGGCCTTGTATCCGCAAACCGCGTGTTGAATCCAGCAGCGCCCGCATCAGAATATCGGTATGGATATAACCTTTCATGACCGCGTCGGCACCGCCGCTACGGACCAGATCGACGCCGACCCGTGCCGCCTCAGCTTCACTGTTCGCAGCGATGATAGCCTCTGGATCGAGGACCAGACCGACCTCTTTGGCACCGGCAAGGATGGCGTCAGGATCTCCGATCAACCGGGGTACAATCAGGCCGAGTGATGTGGCCTCTCTGATTGTCTGCAGGACCAGTGCCTGATCGGCGGCGACCACGGCGACGCGGATCGGCGGACGGGTTTTGGCTCGGTTCAGCAGATCATCGAGCGTTGCGGCTTGACTAGCCATAATTCTGTACCTTTCCGGCGATTGACGCCGCCCCGAGCAGGTTCTGTGCATGGCGTGCAATGACCAGTTCCTCGTCGGTCTTGAAAGCTTCGATCAGAACGGGACTGTCATCGGCTGATACGACCCGCTGTTGCGCGTTGTTGCGGTCGGCATCGAGCGCAAGCCCGAGATAGTCCATTCCATCGCAGATCCGCCCGCGAATCTCCGGCGAATTGGCACCGATCCCACCGGTAAGAACCAGCCGGTCAAGGCCGCCGAGTGCTGCGGTCAGGCCGGCCAGATGGCGGCGTGCATGATGGCAGTAGAAATCAATCGCCTCGGCGGCTTCCGGCAAGTCGGGACGGGCCAGAAGATCCGCCATATTGCGACTGAGGCCTGACAGACCGAGCAAGCCGGACTGATGATACAGAATGTCCTGCAATTCCTCTGCTGAGACCTGTCGTTCGAGCATGAGATGCAACAGGATGCCGGGATCAAGATCGCCGGGGCGCGTGCCCATCGGCAGGCCGGCAAGGGTGCTGAAGCCCATCGAGGTTTCGACACTGCGGCCATCCCTGATCGCCGCCATTGACGCGCCATTGCCGAGATGAGCGACGATAATCCGCTCGGCGGCGGCGATATGACCGCTGCGCCGGCGCATGTCTTCAACGACGTATTCATAGGACAGGCCGTGAAAGCCGTAGCGCCGGATGCCGTTGTCCAACAAACTGCGCGGCAGGCCCGTCATCCGGGCGATGCGGGGAAGGCTGTGGCGAAACGCTGTATCGAAAGCGGCCACCTGAACGAGATCGGGCCGGCGCATGCGCACTGCTGTAATACCGGCAAGATTGTGCGGCATATGCAGCGGCGCCAGCGGGATCAGATGCTCCAGCCGGGCTTCCAGTTCCGGCGTGACCAGCAGCGAGCAGTCGCAATCCTCTCCGCCATGGACGATGCGATGGCCGACGGCAACGAGTTCGTCCTGCATGGCCTGCCGCCCGATCCAGTCGAGCAACCTGTCGAGTGCCGCAACATGATCTGGAACTGGCAAGGTCTCTTCGACGAGAATTGTGCCCCCGACATCGCTGGCCGTAAAGCGCCCGTTATCGAAGCCGATGCGCTGGAATGCGCCTGACCAGACCCTGCGGGGCTCGTGCGATGCCAGATCGAACAATGCGAATTTGACACTGGAAGAGCCGCTGTTGAGGACCAGCAATGTTCCGTTTGAGACCATGAGTAGTCACGCCTTCCGTGAACTGGCGCTAATGAAGAGGCGGCTATTTTCGGGGCGCGTTTCCGTAAAGCAGAAGAAAGAGCTGCTCATAGGCACTGTCACGGGCAATTCGAGCGCTTTCCACCGCCTCGGAAATGTGGGTTATGACCTGACGTTCCTTGCGGTTGAGCGGATGGTCCTGCGGCAGCGGCGTCCTGTTCACAGCAACGCCTTTGGCAAGCAGCGCTACAACATTCATCCAGGGGTTGAATGATTCGGCAAACAGGTAGCGGCTGGTTCGCATCGGATGCAGCCATTTCAGCGCTTCGGCGCTCCACGGATTGGATGCCGCCTGGATCCACGGACTGACCATCGCGCGATAGAACGCTTCACCTGCCTCGGATACTTCCTCGACCCGCTCAAACGCCTCGGTCTGCTGTGGAAAACTGAGGTCACCAACCTGACGTTCCTCAAAGTGGACAGCAAATTGCGGCATGTGACAATCAGGATCGCCGCTGGGATTGTCGATCTTCATTTCATACAATCCGGGCTCAAGTGTTTCGATCTCCTCAAGGCTTTCAAGAATTGCCCGGTGCTCGAGGCGCGCAACTTTGGCCGAAACGAAGATACCGAGATGGCCGACATGGGGATTTGTCAGATAGACAATGCGCTGCCCGGCCTTTTTAAGATCGGCGGTGTCCTCGTAGACCGCCGGGATCCATCCCAGGGCCTGATGCGGCGGCGTAATATTGTCGCCATAAGAGGCGAAAATCACCAGCGGATTGCGGATGCTGCGCAGATCAGCCCTGCAATCCTCATGAATCGGCATAACTCCCTTTTCCAGCTTGTTGCCGATGAACAGATTTTCCACGATCGAGACAATTTCCTCGCGGCTGAGAAAATAGAAACCGTTCCACCAGCGCTCGAATTCCAGAAAGCGCTCGCGTTCCGTATCGACCCGGCTGAACAGATTGGCATATTTCTCCCAGATGGCCTTTTCCGGTTTCAGATTCTCGAAATTCTGCGCCAGCCAGGCACCATCAAAGCGGCCATCGCCAAGATCAGAAATTAGATGGACGAGCCAGGCACCGCCGAGCAGACCACCGGAAACACGCATCGGATTGACCCCGGCCTCGCCAGCCCAATAAGACAGCGGCGAGCCGTTGAGGACGGCAGGTCCGACAAGCCCTTTGCAGTCAGCGGACAACAATGTCACCGCCCAGCCAGCCTGGCAGTTACCGTACAGCACAGGCGCCATACCGGAATGGCGGGCGGAAACTTCTTCGGCAAAGCGCCGCAACGCGTGCAGCACGTCAGCCAAAGTCTGCCCCGGTGCCGGCTCGGGGAAAAAGATCACGAAATAGGTCGGATGGCCCTCATGCAGCGCCATGCCGACTTCTGAATCGTGCTTGAATCCGCCAATTCCCGGCCCATGTCCGGCGCGCGGATCAATTACGATGACTGGTGGCTTGGCGGGATCGACACAATCTTCCCAGCAATCTTCACCCACCTCGCTGACACGCAGCAGCGCATAATTTGCCGGATGTTCGAAATTGCGGGCATCCAGGATGGTTTCATATTTGAAGTCGAGCAGCGGCGGCATGCCAGCCCTATCATGTTCCAGCATGTTGTCAGCGCGCTGGCGCATTGTATCCCAGAACAGAATGGACCGCTGCCAATAGTCCAACTGGTAGTCGAGAATATCGGTGGCCGTGAGGCCGAATTTCGCACCAGATTCTGAGCCGGAGGTCGGGTCTTGTACGGCAGCAGGTTCTGCCGCAGGAATGCGCCGGGCAACAGCGGCCAGGGTAACAGAGGACTGGGCACCAGAGGGCTGGGCACCAAAGGAATGCGCAATTTTCACTGTCGGGTGCTGGTTGCGGCGGGCAGTGGTCTTTTTTCTCGCACTCATTTTTCTCGCACTCATTGTCATGACCGGCCTTTCCTGGCGCTGCGCGCGGCAAAGAAATTGTAAAGCGGGCCGAATATCAGAGCGATATACCACCCATAGGCGAAGCTCTCGACCAGACCAAGCAGGAAGCTCTGCCAGCTGAGCCAGGTGAAACCGGGAAGCAATTGCAACCAGCCCTGATACATCGCCTGGCCGGGAAACAGCAGATCAAACAGGACACACAGGGTAAAAGTAATGGCAAGAAACAGGCCAAGGCTTGTACCAAGGGCAATCACCGGAATCCGTGGTGTGACCTGAACCGGCAATATTGTGCCGAATGGCGGAGCGTTCACTGAAGAAAGACTGGCGTCAGACATGACGATTCTCCAATTGAGGTTGTGGGGTGCTGGTTACGCCACCAACATAAAGCCGGGGCGCAGCTTCGAAAATTTCGCGGCAGTCGCGTGAACAGAAATAATAGACACTGCCATCATGGACGCTTGGCTTGGCGATGCTGGTGTGGACGGTCTTGCCGCAGACGGGATCAAGGTCCGTTTCCGGCGGGATCCAGCGCAGACCTTCCGCTCCTGGCAGCTCTGTCTGGTTGCCGCCATGCCCGGCTTTGCCGTGGCTGTTTCCCATGATGTGCGAGCCGCAGCCAAACCGCATCATCACAAAAATGACGGCAGCCCAAACCAGAAAGTAAAACAATGCGCTCATAGGACTGGGTGTGGCTTGTATCCGTCGGCGGCTTTTCCTGCTGCGACCGTGGTACCTGGTTTGTCTGGTTGTTTCGCGGCGGTTTTTGCGGCAGCGCTGCCAGTTTTGTTCTTTTCCGGCTTTGCGGCCACTTTCTTGCCCTTACCGCCACAGCATCCGGCATGGTTTACCGTCCCGTCGGGAGTTTCACCCTTGGCGATGTCGTCCGTTATTGGGGAGGCATCGTGCATCACTGCGGTACAGCATTTGGACGTCACTTCTGCAAGTTCTCCGGCCTGGTCTGCAAGCGCGCCGAACAGCTCACGATAGGCTTCGTTCTGGCGCTCAAAGATGGCTGTCGGGTCGAGCAGTACGTCGCTGCGCCCCGACGCGGCTGCGGTTTTTTTGGCCGCTGTGTTGAAGAATGCCACCTGGCGTTCGGTGATGGTCCGGGCACTGTCGAATATCAGTTCCACCATCTGCCTGATCGCGTCGATATTGCGCAACTGCAGCTCTGTCATGGCTTGAAGATCAAGTCCGCGAAACCGCAGCACGGCAGGGCTTGGCGGAGTTGAAACGGGCATTTTTGAAGATTGTGTATCAGGCATGGTCGGCTCCTTTGGACAATTCATCTGATCGATTCTGTGTGGTCGGGAGCGGCACGCCATAGCGGGTTGAGCCCTCCGAACGGATTACCAGTCAGACGGACAAGCGGTAACTTTGTTACAGTCGGATGTGCGATTTTTACTTTGCAAGCATCTGTGCGTATCGCTGGGGGCACCGGAGCTACTGGATGTTCCCTGCAGTTTGACAGGCCGGAATTAAGCCAAGCGACATCTGTTGATGAAGCTGCTGTATCGCCGCCTGCATTGATTCAGGGCAGCATTGTGTGCAGATCGCAGATAGTGGCGGATGTATCTGCCCGCAGGAAAGCTGTCCGCTTCGCCAGCGGTGCCAATGTTGCTGCCGTGCAATAAGTGTTGCTGCTGTGCTATGGGTGTAACGCAGGGCTGAATTTGTCGTCTTATGGTTAATGGCACTGAAATTGGTGCAGCAACGCCAAGAAAATTGGTTTGATACTGTAGTCAAAATCGATAATTTGAGTAGAATGCGATTGTAAGACCGAAAAATCCCAAGACTGAGACAAGACTATGTGGGCGCAATTTCTGTCATATTTTCTGTCCCGCCTTGTTAAACGAGGCAGTCTCGTGGTCGTTCTTCCTGAAGGGGCTTCAATGCGCTTCGGAGAACCCGCCGCCTCGCCGGTGACCGTGCGGCTTCATGCGCAATCATTACCCCGCAAACTGTTGATCAATCCCGATCTTGCACTCGGTGAGGCCTATATGGATGGCACGCTCACCGTCGATGAGGACGATCTGTATGGATTGATCCGGGTGCTGGTGGTGAATCTGGCGCGTCATCCCGACGTCTGGCACTATCGCTGGCTGGGGCGGCTGCGGTGGCTGTATCGCGGGTTCGCGCAGTTCAATCCGGCTGAGCGGGCGCAACGTAACGTGGCGCATCATTACGATTTGTCGGGTGCGCTTTACGATCTGTTTCTGGACGCGGACCGGCAATATTCCTGTGCCTATTTCCGCAACCCCAAGGACAGTCTGGAGACCGCTCAGGAGAACAAAAAAGCGCTGATCGCCACCAAGCTGCTGCTGCAATCCGGTCAAAGGGTGCTCGATATCGGAAGCGGCTGGGGCGGTCTGGGGCTTTATCTGGCGGGTGAACATGGTGCTGAGGTCACCGGCGTTACCCTGTCACGGGAACAGCACCGTATTGCCGAACAGCGCGCCGAGGCTGCCGGACTTGCCAATCTTGCGCGGTTCCACCTTAAGGATTACCGTGATGTGTCCGGCCGTTTCGACCGGATTGTCTCGGTTGGCATGTTCGAACATGTCGGTGTCCCGCATTACAAGGAATTTTTCGATGTGTTGCGGGAGCGGTTGTCCGATGACGGGGTCGCGCTGCTGCATACTATCGGCCGTGCCGATGGCCCCGGTGCAACCAATCCCTGGATCGCGAAGTATATTTTCCCCGGTGGCTACAGCCCTGCGCTGTCGGAAGTCCTTGCCGTGATCGAGAAGTCCGGCCTGTATGTCACCGATATTGAAGTCTGGCGTCTGCATTATGCAGACACGTTGAGGATCTGGCGCGAACGGTTCGAGGCCAATCTGGACGAAGTGCGGGAGATTTATGACGAACGGTTCTGCCGGATGTGGCGCTTTTACCTGATTGCCAGCGAAATGGCCTTTCGCCACAACGGCCATGTGGTTTTCCAGATCCAGATTGCCAAAAAGCAGGATGCCGTACCGCTGACCCGCGATTACCTGGCCAGTGGCAAGTCCCGAAGGCGGGTGGTCGACAATGCTGCCTGATCAGCGCCGGGCCATACGACGCTGACCGGCCCGTCAGGCCGCTGCCATGACAGTGAAGGTTGCGGCCCTTTCCGCAGTTTCAGTGACTGCCATGGTCGCCTTTGCCGGTCCATTGCGACAGAAAAACACGCTCATAGGCAAACACTGCGGCTATGAAGCCGGCAGCGATGACGACAATCATCGGATCGGATTGCAGCTTCATGCCGGCAAACACTACCAGTACCAGCAGATCCAGGGCTATCGCCGCAATCAGCACCCAGCCTTTGGCACCGATCTCGCTGCGCAGACGACGGAACACGCCCCAGTGGATCAGACTATCCATTATCAGGTAGAAAAACGCCCCGAGTGACGCAATCCGGCTGAGATCAAAAAACACGGTCAGAATTGAGGCAATCACGACGGTATAGACGAGCGTGTGGTCGCGGATCGGGCCGGACATGCCGAAATGGCGGTGTGGAATCATCTTCATTTCGGTGAGCATTGCCAGCATGCGCGAGACCGCAAACACGCTTGCAATCAGGCCGGAAGCGGTGGCCACCACAGCCAGCGCAATGGTGAAGTAGAAGCCATAGGCACCGAATGCCGGCGCCGCTGCTTCCGCCAGCGCATAATCCTTGGCGGCGATGATCCGGTCCAGCGACAGGCTGGAGCCAACCCCGAAGGCGACCAGCAGATAGACCACGACGCAGATCGCGATCGAAATGATGATGGTGCGTCCGACATTCTTGTGCGGATCTACGATCTCGGCACCGCTGTTGGTAATTGTGGTGAAGCCCTTGAACGCAAGAATTGAAAGCGCGATGGATGCAGTGAACCCTGCAATCGGGATGGATTGCGAAGCTCCGGAAGCCGGCTGGAAGGTAAAGCCGCTGGCGGCCAGCGCTGCAATGCCGAAGATGGCGATGCCGCCGATTTTCAGAAACGCCATGATCAGCGAGAAAAGGCCAATGGAACGGTTGCCGGATATATTGATAATATAGGCAAATATGATCAGCGCGACACCAAGCACGGGCACGAGTATATCGTTGGCTGCCAAATCGAATGGTCTGAGAAGATAGGTGCCGAAGGTTCTGGCGACCAGGCTCTCATTGATCACCATCGACAGTGCCATCAGCAGCGAAGCTGCCGCTGCGATGGCGCCCGGACCATACGCTTTCTGCAGGATCATCGCGATCCCGCCCGCTGAGGGAAAGGCATTCGACATTTTCACATAAGTGTAGGCGCTGAAGGCAGTTACAATCCCGCCTGCAATGAAGGAGAGCGGAAACCACGGCCCAGCCAGTTCCGCAATCTGCCCGGTCAGCGCAAAAATTCCTGCGCCGATCATGACACCCGTGCCCATTGAAATACCGCCCAGCAGGCTGATGCTGTTTTTCTGATATTCAGATTTCATTAGTCCATCTCGCTGGTTTTGTGATCTTGTTGTTGTCAGTTCAAATGCGGGAAGGGACGTTGTGCCTCATCCAACCCCGGGCACTCTGATTGGAGTTATCTGGGATCCGGTTCGACACAGGTCTGCCAGGTCCAGAGCCTGCCCATGGCCATATAGGTGAACGAGCCTGACCATGCGATCAGAAGCAGCCCGTTCAATGCCTCAACGCCGGTGATGAAACGCAGATGCTCAGTGGGAGATATGTCGCCAAGTCCGAGCGAGGTGTAACTCACAATCGAAAAATACAGATAATCGAGCGATCCGGTCACCGCCCTACCGCTGAAACTGCCGAGCGCGAACACATTTTCTCCCAGTCCATAAGCAAGTGCGTAAACACCAATTTCAACGAGATGAGTGGCAAGTGCCATCAGGACAATGACAAAAATACGCATATCGGGTCGCATTGGAATATGTGCCATCCCGCTCGACATCCAACGCAAGGCCACGTAATGGATCAAAAACGTCACAACCACAAGTGATACGGCCATTAGAACGGCAACAAGCATTTTCGCCTTCCTTTCCGGTCAGTGTTACTTTCTCGATAGAAAAGTCCGAGTATGCGGAGTCTTCAGAATTCGCATACTCGCGGCTTACAGGCAATTTGAAGTTTCAAGGTTGTTTTGCACTGGTGGAAATTCAAGCCAACCCAATAAGGCGATCGTCAGGACGGTTGTTTTGGTGCGTCAAATGGACCGCACATTCATAAAACGGACTCCAGGGCGAGGGCGATTCCCTGACCGCCGCCAATGCAAAGGGTGACAAGGCCCCGATTGACGGAATCGCGCTGCATTGCGTGCAGCAGCCGCGTTGTCAGGACAGCGCCGGTCGCGCCGATCGGATGGCCATGGGCGATGGCACCGCCTTCGACATTGACGATGTCTTCCGGCAGGCCGGTCTGTCGTCCTTGGTTGCGCGTCTGGCGCTCTTTTCAACTTGATGTTCTGGAAGACGTTTTAGCGTTCAAACCGTTACAGCCGAATGGTCCGCAACGTGTCTGGCAGTCTGGCAGTCTGGCCGTTCCGGTGATTCCGCTGGCGTCTTGTTGCAGCGCTTTTTGAAAGTTTGTAACGATCAGCTTTTGTTTGGCGTCTCTATAAGGACCCTGGACTCCATGTTTTGGCCTGGAGCGGATAGGGGCGGAGGAAAATCGGAATTTGTTAGGTGATAAAGTGGAATGTAAAACCTGTGCCGCCCGGGACGCAGACATGATCAGGCGCAGTCTTGACAGGCCTGATGGTTCAGCAGATCGGCAAATTTTGCAAAACAGACCGTGTCAATGTGATCCAACTACAGAAAACGGACAGGCGGACTGCTGTTGCACCGGATCAGCTTCAACGATGGATGAGCAAGGCGGTGATAATAATGGTGATCGGGGAAATGGTCATCTTGATGCCGCAGAGGCGGAAGACTTTGAAGATGGCGAACTGGAAGCAATTCTGCGGGAATCCGTCGGCACGCTCATCGCACTGCTTGACCCGGTTCATGGCGAACCGGTCTGGCGGGCTGAAATACTTGATCAGTCGCCATCCGAGATAGCTGCCGAAATGAGGCTCAGCGAGAGAGAAGTCACAAAGCGCCTGCGGGCAGGCCGCCGCAAGCTGCTTCATCTCACCATGTTAACGCTGCACCCAACCCTGCAGGAATAGAACATTCCCGGTTTGAATTTAACTGAATTGCTTTGGCCCCGACCGCTGCAAAACCCGGATAGAGGCTGCGTTTTCGCCTTTGCCGGATGGCTGGTGCGATACAAATTGACGGTGGGACCGCGTGGTGCAAATGAATTGACCCAGATCAAAGACCAACCGGTGAACACCTGGCTATTGCATTAGCTATGTGACGCGCCTGACGCCCTGCAATTCGATCAAGGGAATATGGCAGAGATGGTTGTTTTGAATAGCCGGACCACCAAATGCAAGGGACATGTCGCTGAGTTGAAACAATTCCCGGTTCTTCCCGTATCCCGAATCGAGATCAAGGAGATGATCAATGATCGCAGCGCAAATCCACCAAGCCAAACCGGTTAGGACACGTGATGAAGTGGTCCAGGGCAAAGCGCCGGTGCGCCCGGTCATCGAGACCGCTCTGACTGAAAATCATCACGCCTTTTTGCGGTTTCTCACCCGCCGTCTTGGCAACCGCAGCACGGCAGAGGATGTGCTTCAGAATTTCTTCCTGCGCGCCGTCAGAAAAGCCGACGAAGTCAGAGACAACGACAGTGTGATTGCCTGGCTTTACAGTGTGCTGCGTTCCGTGCTGATGGATCATTATCGCAGCGAAACGGCGCGCAAACGCCGCGAAGAAGCGTATGTGCAAGAGCAATTGCTGTTTGGCGATCAAAGTGAAGACATGCCGATGGAAGACAGTCTGTGCAAGTGCTTCCAGAAGCTCATTTCGGCGCTTCGCCCGGACTATTCGGAAATTCTGCAGCGGATCGATCTGGCTGGGGAAGCCCGTGAGGCAGTGGCCGTGGATCTCGGCATTACTCCGGCAAATGCCAGAGTTCGGCTGCACCGCGCCCGGCAGGCTTTGCGCAAGGAACTCGACAATTCCTGTGGCAGTTGCTGTGAACAGAGCTTCCGCGATTGCAGTTGCGGACGCGGCAATCATAAGTCTGATCCGGCACAGGAAAGTAATTCCTGCCTGCACTGACATTCTTGAAATCTGCTCAAGTTGCAACTCGAAGATTTCCAGAGTCGGTTGCATTCTGAACATTTTGCAATCTCGTCGCCACCCTGGCTGGCAGGGTGTACAGATAATGCCAGCAGGTGGGCGGGTTCAGACAGAACGAAGTTGTTGATCTGCCGGTGACCCGGTTCTGGTGCAATCGCGGTCGCAGGAACAGTCGTCATACCCTGCTTTACAACATGTCCCACAATGCTTTTGCAGGGCGGAGCCGATCGCCAAACGCGCCCGGTGAAGCCGCACCCGAAGATTCTGCTGCGTAATGTCTAGCTCGGCACCGACTTGATCGCGAGGCTCCTCCAGGAAGTCGATCCGCATTACCAGTTCGGCATATTCGGGCCGTAAGTCTGACACCAGCCCGCGTATGCACTTGCATATGGCTTCATCGCTGTCCGCAGCCGCGTGATTGTCCTTCAGCACCTGTTTCTCCTGAGTGTAGCTGGCATGGCCGCGCTGCCGCACCGCGTCCTTGCGGTAGTGATCTATCAACACGGAGCGCAGCACCTTGTAGAGCCAGCCGATCGCGCTGCGGTCATCCCTCAGTTCAGTTCCGCTTTGCATGACCCTCAGGCAGAAATTCTGCAGTATGTCCTCTGCCGCAGCCGGATCGCCGACCCGGCGCAGCAGATATTTCAGGAAGTCGCGATAATGTGCCTTCAGGGCCGCTTCGATTGCAGGCGTCATGGAGCTGGAGCCGTTATCGGCCATTGGCCTATGATGCTGATTTTGTATGGAATCGGAATTGTGAGCGCACATTTGCTGTCACCTTCTGTGAAACATGTTGCATATATTTATGGTTGAGGTCTGCTGGCGGTGCTTTGATTTCAGTCAAGTCGGCACCGGAGCTTTTGCAGGTGGTAAAACGGCCGGCTTTGCGGCGCCTTTCCGGGTCACCAGAACGACACCGATGATTGCCAGAACGATTCCTGCAAGTTTCAGAAGGCCCAGATTTTCGCCGTAAAACAGCACACCTATTGTCAGACCGAAAACCGGGATGAGAAAGCTGAAAGCATTGGCCTGATTGAGCGGTACCTCACTCAATACCGACATCCAGACAACGTAAACCAGTGCTGATCCGAACACGGCAAGTGTCAGCAGGACCGTAACAAATGTGAATGTCCACTGAATTGCGGTGGGATCTTCGGTCAGGCCTGCAGCTATGGCCAGCGGGATGCTGCCGATCAACAGTTGCAAGCCCATCGCCATGAACGGATCGACCCGGCCGGCAATCTTCTTGATCATGACATTGCTGACAGTAATGCCGAGTGCCGCAAGAATGATATAGGCAACGCCAATGAGGTAACTCTCCCCGCCGCTGGAAAATATTACCGGCGCCGCGATGACGACGATCCCGAGGAAACCGATAAAGAGTCCCGTTTTACCAACCAGGCTCAGGCGCTCGCCCAGCACAATGCCGCCAAGCGCGGCTGCGAGCAGTGGCTGGGTGTTGGCAATCACTGTGGCAATGCCCGGCGAGACGAATTCTGCGGCGTGAAACATGCCGAGAAAACCGAGGCTGGTAGCTCCGACACCCATTATCGCAAGCGTTTTCCACATTGCAGCGCTGCGCGGAAACGGGCGGCCAAGCGCGCGCGCCAGTCCGATCAGCACAAGCCCGGCAAGAACCGCGCGCAGCGTTGCAAAACTCAGATGCGGCGCAAGAGTGATACCGATGGTGAGTAATGGAAAACAAAGCGCCCAGAGCAGCATTGCCAGAATGATCCTGGCGAAGGCAGATACAGTCATGTCAAACAGGTTCCCGTGGCGGTGGGTGGCTCACCCGAACTGGGCGCGTAAAGCTGCAGGGACAAGACTTCACAGCTCGGTAGCTTGCACCGGCAAAAGTCATTCGTTCGCTGATAGCTGGAGACAAGTCGGAGGCCTGGTTTCGATTATCCAATGTTAGTAACAGACGTCCGGCGGACGTTCCCGTTACAGAGTTTCCGATTACCCCCAACCAAAACCCGACCCTGACCCTATTTGAAATTTTGTAGCCGGCTCGTAACGCTCCTTCTCTTTGCACGTCTATTTAGATAGGCGGCCTGTTCGGGGTCACTGGCGTCGAAAGCGCCGCGAAAAACGCAAATGAAAGGATATCGCTATGCCATGGCTCGTTGAGACTGCGCTTTTTCTATTGCTGGGAAGCAGCCTGATGGTTGCCTATTTTTCCGGCATTGCCAGGGCTCAAGCCCCCGCCCATATCCGGGTCGGTTCTGCATCACAGACCGCAAACAGGAACAACACGACCGGCAAGGGCGGGGCCTGAGGATGCGCACGCTTTATCTGGCGGGATCGACCGCGCTTTTTGCCGGGCTTCTAGTGCTTGGCTGGGCTACGCACGGAACCGGGATTGTCAAAGATGATCCTGAACGCAACATCGTCATTCCCGAGGAATTGACATCCGAGCTTCAGGTCAAAGCGGCCTTTGACGGCGAACGGATCTATTTCCGCTACCGCTGGCCGGTGGATCGGCCGAGCCTGTTCAACGATGTGCTGGTCTATCAGGACGGCAACTGGGAAAAGCGCGGCGGCGCGGCGCTGGGGTCGAACCCGGAATTTCTGACCGAGGACCGGGTTGCGATGATGATCGATGATGGCTCGGTACCTTTATTCAGCCGCTATGGCGGTTACATCACCATTGGTGAAGGGCTAACCACCTTCACCGGCGTGCCGGAAACCGATGAAGAACGCACCAAATATCTGCCCTCGACCCGGACCGACTCCGATGATTTCGACTCGATCAAACCGGAGAGCGAACTGGAGAGATTGCGCGCGGCGGGTCAGTTCATCGACCTGTGGCAATGGCGCTCGAGCCGGTCGAACCCGATCGGCCTGGGCGATGATGGGTTCGTTGCCGAAGAGCGCGGCGGCGATGCCGGCTCCGGCCCCTATACGACCAACTGGGATACGGCGGCCAACCAACCGAGATACATGTTCGATCCCCAGATCGCCGGCAAAACCGCGCTGTCGATCGACGCGGTGATCGCAGGGGAGGTTGGGTTCAACGACACTTATTACCTGAGTGCCGAAACTGCAGTGCCGTTCGATCCGGATTACGCCTGGAAAAACGGCGATGCCATTCCGCGCCGCTATCTGCGCGAGGCGACCGGGTCGCGCGGTGACGTCGTAATGCCGCAGACGGCGCGCTGGCGCAACGGCTTCTGGGACGTGACGCTGGTGCGCGACATGGATACCGGTAATCCGCTGGACGACAAGATGTTCCGCGATGGTGGCAGCTACGATCTGGCCTTTGCGGTATTCCGCAATGCTTCGACGATGCGCTGGCACTATGTTTCGCTGCCGGTCTCGCTGGGCCTCGAACAACCGGCGCAAATGGTGGCTGAACGGTTCGAGGCCGGCACCGCGCCCGACTGGAGCGGCCCCTGGACGGAAATACCGATGTTCTATCCCGGTCAGGTCACGTGGGACCGTCTGACCGACGCACGCCAGCATCCGGGTGCAGACCGTATCGCAGCGCGCGTCCCGGTGGCCTACCGCCACAGCGAAGAACAGCTTGCCCTCTACGGTGTTCAGCTCGAATTCGCCCAGGAAATCAAGCGTCAATGGATCTGGACGCTCATCGCCAGCCTCGGCTTGATCGTCGGACTTGGCATCAACATCAACCTTCTGATGCGTCGCCGGGAGGAATCGACATGAACCGTCCGGCCGATACGCAAAACCCATCCACGAATGCCAGAAAGGAAGCCGACATGAAACGCCCCGGATTGATGCGACGAGGCCGCTGGATCGGCCTCGCGACTGCGGCCCTGATGCTTGCGGCGACCGGTGCTGCATTGGCGCACAGCGAAGGCGGAGGGGTCACCGTTGCCGTCGAAGGCACGCCCGCGTTTTCGCTCAGCCCGGTTTATCACATTCTTGTCGCACACTTTCCGGTCGGGCTATGGATGACCGCCTATCTGTTCATCCTGATTCGCAGCTTCTCGGACTCTGAATTCGCCGTTCGGCTGCAAAAGGCGATCTGGCCTGTGGCTGCGCTTGGCACGCTCGCCGGATTTGTGACCTATTCACTGGGCCTTACGATCTATCCGTGGTCGGCGATCACAGAATCGCCGCTGGGGCGCAACCACATCATGCTGGCGACATGGACCCTGTCCTACTGGACCGTGATGAGCGTTCTTGGCTATCGTTTCCGCCGCAATCTGTTTGATGGCGGGCAACGCTGGGTGACCTTCACGCTGGCCACAATCGGCGCGTTGGTGATCACGATCACCGGCACTTTGGGCGGATCGCTGACCGGCACGCCTTCGCTGGTGACCAAGAGCCTCAGCTATATTGGCTGGAACGTCTATATGACTTTCTATCTGCCCACCTGGATGCTGCTGGTTTACGGGCTGGGCGCGGTGTTGCTGATCGCAATCGGCATTGTCGGATGGCGGCGGCATGCATGATGCATAATTGCCGGACCAATCGGAACGGCGTGACCTGTGGAACTTAAGAAAGGAAACTACCGTGAACAGACTGATTTATGCCATTGGCGCAACCCTTGGTGCTGCCGCAATCGCCACATCGGCAATGGCCCATGAGATGGATACCGATGAAGATGGCCTGTATTCACTGGCTGAAATGCAGACCGAATATGCCACTCTGACCGAAGAACAATACGCCGAAATTGATACCAATGCAGATGGTGCGGTCGATCCGGCAGAACTCGCTGCCGCCATCGAAAACGGCGTGCTGCCCGCGATGGATTAGACAGCCACCGAAAACGGGGCAGTCTTTCTGTCGAAGAGTACCGGACAGGAAGGCTGCCCCTGCTGCCACCGTTTTCCTTTCACAGGCCTCTTGCCAAACGCTTGCCGCGCAGGTGCCCGCTTTCTGTCCTCACCGCCGTGATGCCGGATAGGCATCCAATAGTTCAGTCCGGCAATTGTAAAATCTCCGGTCGCGGAGCATGGCCGCTTTTTTGTGCACCCGCTGTAACAGATCACTGTCCGGAACGTCTCAATATGAAGGCTTGAGGCACGCAGGCGGCACGATGCCGCTGTGCCGTTACCCCGGAAGGATACCGAAAATGCAGGCACAGGACATCATGACCAAAAAAGTCGTGTCAGCCGCGCCGGACTCGACTGTAGAACAGATCACCGCTGCGATGATGAAACATCACATCAGTGCGGTTCCGATTATTGATGATAGCGGTGCGCTGGTCGGACTGATCAGTGAGGGTGATCTGATGCGGCGGGTCGAGGGCACAGTCAAACGGCATAAATCGTGGTGGCTGTCGCTGTTCTCCGATCCTGAGGAGTCGGCGGCTGATTTCGTCGCGATGCGGGGCCGTCGCGCCAGGGACATTATGACGGAAGATGTGGAAGTCGTGACGCCGGATACCTCTGCCGCGGCGATTGCGCGGCTGCTGGAAGAAAAGCGGATCAAGCGCGTGCCGGTTGTCGAGAACGGCAATCTGGTGGGCATCGTCAGCCGGGCCAATTTGCTACAAGCCCTTGCAGCTGCGCCCGTGACCACAATTGATGCACAGAGCGGCGACCGCGAGAAGCGAGACATTGTGCTGGGGGCCCTGGCAGAAGTGCCCGGTCTCAACCCGGCTCAACTGAATGTGGTCGTCAGTGGTGACCACGTAGATGTCTGGGGCATTGCCGGGTCTGATGCCGAAGAAGAAGCTGCGCGGATTGCCCTCGACAACATCGAAGGACTCGGGCATGTCTCGGTCAATCTAAGCCGGATTCCCGATTATGCCTGGGGTCTTTGACAAACTTGCACTTAACTGACCCGCCGTGCCAGGCACGGGTAATTGCCGTCTGCGGTCGGTGCTGAACCGCACCGGTCACGGCGCGGTCGATGCAACCCGCCAGGGACATGAGGTTGGTATATGTGTCTGTCTGCAGAAGTCAGTTTTAGCGCCAGTGTCTTTTTGGTGGGGGGCGGCGCATTTGCCAGCTGGAAAGCCTGGCAGATCAACAGGCGTTATCTGCCGGTTGCGCTGATGCCTTTATTCGCCGGCCTTCAGCAATTCATGGAGGGAAATGTCTGGCTGGGCGTGAACGGCGGCGATCCCTTCACGATTTTATGGGGGGCGATGGGTTTTATCTTCTTCACATGGTTCATGTGGCCGATCTGGATTCCGATCTCGATCTACGTTCTTGAGCCGCCGGACAGCCCGCGCAAAAAGCTGTTTCTGGTATTCTCCGCGATCGGTATCCTGTTCGGTCTTCTGCTGTATGTGCCGCATGTGTTGAACCCGGAATGGGTCGAGGTCCAGGTCAATCAGGATTCCCTGGCCTATGAGGGTACGATGCTGCTAGACTATCTGATGCCGCGCTGGGTCACCTATTTTATTTATCTGTTTCTGATTATCGTTCCACCGCTGATGTCACGCTATCTACATGTGCGTTATTTCGGTCTGACGATCATCGCCGTGGTGATCATCGACGTGACGCTGCTGCGCTATGCCTATATCTCGTTCTTCTGCCTGCTGGCAGGGCTCGGGACGCTGCATCTGATCTACATCATATTACGCAATAAATGCGCCCGTGAATGTCCCGTTCTCTTCGCCTGACGAAGATGATGGAGCGATCCGGCGCTACGGAACGAGGTTGATCTTGTGAAAATTCTGTTGTCCAGATACCCGGAAATCGACCTGGTGATCCTGACCTTCCTGTTACATTTTGCATGGGAAATTCTACAGTCGCCACTGTTTTCCAGCCTGGATGACGTGTCCCATCTGGCGGCAATTCGTGTCTGCCTTCAGGCGACGCTGGGCGATGTGGTGATCGGGCTTGTTGCGTTCTGGGCAGTGGCTCTGCTGTCCGGGCGGCAATGGATTGCTGCACTTGACCGGCGCAATGTCATTGTGTTTCTGGCTGCAGGACTGGTGATCACTGTCTTCCTGGAGTATCTCAACACTGAGATTCTGCGGCGCTGGACCTACGATGCCGACATGCCGACACTGCCATTGTTCGGAACCGGTCTGTCGCCGATCCTGCAATGGATCGTCGTGCCACTGGTGGCGTTGTGGTATTTGAAAAGACTTGCAAATTCTGAACACCGGTAAGTTTCAATTTGCCCCTGACGGACCTGCCAGACCTATCTGATTTAAGACCGTAATAATTGCGATGAAAACTGATGAGGAGCCGGTGCGGCTTGATTTTTCCTTGCAAATTTTACCTGGGACGCAATCGCGATACACTGCAGTTTTACAGCTTTGATCTGCGTCAAGGATGATGCGGCATTGATCGGCGAAGGTGCGGCGCAGGCTGCGGAATAACAGTTGAAATGACACGACAGTTCAGGCCGCCGGAGACCTTGCATGCCTGCGGGCCGGATCAGGACGGATAATTTCATGACGGTGATACAGCGTAATCTTGCAACGGACGAAATCTCCGCAGCACCGCAAGGCGAGCGGGCCTGGCACGCTGTTTCCGTTGATGAAGCCCTGGCGTTTCAGCAATCCGGTGCGACCGGTCTTAGCGAAGAGCAGGCGCGCGATCGTCTGGCCCGGTTCGGTCCCAACCTGTTGCCGCCGACAAAACGGCGCGGAGCGCTTCTAAGGTTTTTTGCGCAATTTCATGATGTCATGATCTATGTGCTGATCGGTGCCGGCGCGGTGACCGCATTGCTGGGCCACTGGCTCGACGCGCTGGTCATTCTGGCCGTTGTCATGGTCAATGCGGTGATCGGCTTTGTGCAGGAAGGCAAGGCGGAAAATGCGTTGAATGCGATCCGCAATATGCTGGCACCGAAGGCCAGCATTATCCGCCAGGGCCAGCGCCGCACCGTGCCGGGCAGTGAGCTGGTGCCGGGCGATATTGTGCTGTTTGAAGCGGGCGCGCGGGTGCCCGCTGATCTGCGGCTGACAGAGGCCAGCAGCCTGAGAATCGAAGAAGCGGTGCTGACCGGTGAATCTGTTGCAGTAGAGAAATCGACGCTGGCGGTTGGCAAAACCGTGGCGCTTGGGGACCGTAGTTCAATGGCGTTCAGCGGCACGCTGGTGAGCTATGGCCAGGGAAAAGGCGTCGTCGTTGCCACCGGGGCCGACACAGAGATTGGCCGGATCAGTTCGATGCTGGCGGAGGTGACGACACTGCAGACGCCGTTGACACGGCAGATGGGCGTGTTTGCCAGGTGGTTGACAGGGTCTGTCCTGGGCATCGCCGTCCTCGTGCTGATGTTCGGCCTGCTGGTTCGCGACTACAGTTTCAGCGAGATTTTCATCGCTGTGGTCGGGCTGACAGTTGCTGCTATTCCGGAAGGGCTTCCGGCGATCCTGACCATTACCCTTGCCATTGGTGTGCAGGGCATGGCACGGCGCAACGCCATTGTCCGGCGCCTGCCGGCCATCGAGACACTTGGATCGGTCTCGGTGATCTGTTCTGACAAGACCGGCACCCTGACACGCAACGAAATGGCGGTCGTTTCAATTGCAACCGCCAGACACCGGTTCACAGTGAGCGGTGCTGGCTATGCGCCGCATGGCGAATTTGCGTCGGAGGGGCAGGCAGTTGAGGCCGGCAACCACCCGGTGCTGCGTGAAATCGCCCGTGCGGGGCTGCTGTGCAATGATGCCAGCCTCAATCAGCTAAATGACCGATGGACCATTGAGGGCGATCCGATGGAAGGTGCTCTGGTTGCTCTTGCCGGTAAGGCCGGGCTGGACGAGAACACCGAAACCAGTGCTCTGCCGCGCAGTGACGTTATTCCGTTTGATGCCCGGCACCGCTTTATGGCGGTTCTGCTGCACAGCCCGGGCGGTGAGGGGGTCATCTACGTCAAGGGAGCGCCGGAACGTATGCTGCAGATGTGCGGGCAACAGCGTGGCAGCAATGGCGATGAGCTGCTCGACACAGATTACTGGCAGTCTCAGGTCGAAGAAATTGCAGCTCGTGGCCAGCGGGTCCTCGCCATTGCGGTGAAGGCCACCGGCAGGCCGCATCCGGCGTTGTCCGTCGACGATGTTGAATCCGGACTGACCATGCTTGGCTTGTTCGGCCTGATCGACCCGCCGCGTGCAGAGGCCATTGCTGCCGTTGCTGAATGCCGGAGCGCAGGGATCGATGTGAAGATGATCACCGGCGATCATGCCGGGACAGCAAGGGCGATCGCCCGGCAGCTTGGCCTGGAAAATCCGGATGCAGTCCTGACCGGCCACGCAATTGACACGCTGGATGATGAAACCCTGCGGCGCCGGGTTCAGGACACAGCGGTGTTTGCACGCACCAGCCCGGAGCACAAATTGCGCCTGGTGATGGCCCTGCAGGCCAGCGGTGAAGTGGTCGCGATGACCGGTGACGGCGTCAATGATGCACCGGCACTGAAACGCGCCGATGTGGGAATTGCGATGGGACGCAATGGCAGCGAAGCGGCGAAGGAGGCGGCGGAGATGGTGCTTGCCGACGATAATTTCGCGACGATTGCAGAGGCTGTCCGCACTGGCCGGACCGTCTATGACAATCTGAAAAAGGCAATTCTGTTTATCCTGCCGACCAATGGCGGCGAGGCGCTTGTCATGATGGCGGCCATTCTGCTCGGCTCCACCTTGCCGATCACACCGGTGCAGATTTTGTGGGTGAATATGGTTACGGCGGTCACCCTGGCGCTGGCGTTTGCCTTTGAACCGGCCGAGCCTGATATCATGCGCCGTCCGCCACGGGCTGCCGGAGAAGCCATACTCTCGGGGTTTCTGATCTGGCGTGTGGGGTTCGTCTCGACCCTGTTTCTCGGTGTTCTCTCCGGCATGTTCGCGCTGGTGCAGGCGCAGGGCGCGAATGTTGAGGAAGCCCGCACCATTGTCGTCAACACGCTTGTGGTGCTTGAGATATTTTATCTTTTCAGCGTGCGCTATTTGAAAGCGCCGTCAATCACCTGGCATGGCATTGTGGGAACGCCCGCCGTGCTGATCGCCGTGGGGGCGGTGAGCGCGCTGCAGATCGCGTTCACCTATGCGCCTTTCATGAGAACATTTTTTGACACCCGCCCATTGAGCTTTGCCCAGGGCGCTCAGATCATCGCCGCAGGGGTTGTGGTTCTGCTGATCCTGGAGATAGAGAAGCGAATTTATGCGGCGATGACCCGCAGACATCAGCAATGAATTGCCTGGCCTGCGACCAGGCTCAGCGCAAGGTGCCTTCAGCCAGCCATCGGGCGCAGTCCTGACCCAGTTCCTGCTCGGCGCGGGCGCTATACCGGTCGCTCACCTGCGGGCTTAGCTCGTCGACCCAGCGGCCATTGCGGCCCTTGTGAATAAAAGTTCTGGCGCCACCTTCCCAGAACGCACCCCCCAGCGGCACGGATGCTGTGGCATTTGCTTTCATGTATTCAAACGAGCAATGCTGCAGGATGTCATCCATGGTTTCCGGAGCGATCTCGATATCCAGGAACTCGGCAATTGCTTTGATCCCTTCCGGCAGATCGCGCTTCAGATCGGCAAAATGGACCAGCTTCACATTGGCCAGGTCGCGGATCTCCCACCAGCTGCGGATATTCTCCCAATAGGGCCAGAACGGCGCACCATCATTGTCGAGCCAGTGTTCGAAATATTCCGCAGCAGTGGCTGGTGGTTTGCCGATTTCCGGGCCGACGCGACCAGGCGTATTATTCAGCGCGTCGTACCACATTTCATTGGCTGTGGCATGATGGTTGTACAATGACCACATCACATCGCGGCCATCCCTTCCGATATAGATGTATTTGGCAGTGTCGGAAAAAACCAGCGCATCGACCGGCAGATGGGTTTTCAGAAAGCGGCGATGCTGCTGCTTTTCAATTTCTGGAAGTTTGATTTCCTTTGGCGGAATGCGCAAATCAACCCAGGGCGACATTTCGGCGACGGGCAGATCAGTGCGCCCCTCAAACAGCAACTGGCTGATAATCTGCTGCATCCAGGTTGTGCCGGATTTGGCATAGGTTGCTATGACAATATCGTCGTCACGGAATTTGATGTCGTTCCACACCGTGCTGTCGATATGATGATTGTGCATCTCGCGGAGCTTTGTGGGCAGGGCGGTCATCTTCGTTCTCCTTGTTGAGCTGGATTACATCGCCATATTGCTCCGGACCAGCACTTGCGGGAATGGCCCTGGATGCAGAACGGTTCAGCAGGTTTGCAGGAGCGGGTCGCTGCACACGGTCGGAAGCCGGGCAGAACCCGGCTCCCGTTGGTGCCATTACTGATCTGGCGCCATTTGGATGGTTAGTTGCCCATTTTATGATTGGCGCATGTCACATCCGGATTGAACGGCGCCAGAACTCCAGCGGAATTGCTGCGGACGGTCCAGACATGGCGGTCGTAATGTGGGGCAAAGCCGTGGGCTTCATCGCCTTTTGTGGCCGGGTCGTCAGCCATTGCATCCCATGCCGAGCCGCCAAATGAAGGCGGCTGCGTGTTGCCGGCGTCTGCCCAGGCCTTCTGAAACACCAGGTTTTCGACACCGACCAGTTCCATTGATCCGTCTGCCTGCGGTTCATACAGCAGGACAGCGGGTTTCATGAAATCGGTATGGGTACTCATGCCGTCGATACGCGGATCGCCGCCGGTAATCTTCAGTTTGGCCATATTCAGATAGTGGATGCCCATGGCACCCAATTCCGCCGGAAGGCCTTCCTCGGCGGCGGATACGCACATGCCCGACGGGTCGGGGATAAATCCATCCGCCAGCGCCATGTTGACATCCTTGTACTTCTCTGTTGCCGCAGCGACAGCGGCGATTTCGGCCGAGTCACTTTGTGCCCAAACTGGTGAAACAAACGCGGTACAAACAGATGCCATGATGAGCAATTTTAACGAACGACTCATAGTTCTCTCCCTGGTGAAAGTTCGTTGCCCAAGCCTCCCGGGAACCGGCATATGATGGCCACGCAGCCAAATGCTGCGCTTAGGGTCCCCGGGTCTTGCCTCATAATGATGCGCCTGCGCCACGGTTGTGGCAATATGGCCGCTTGCAGAACAGTTCGGCAATGGTGCAGAGTTGGGCAAGGTTGAGCCCCATGTATGACTGGAACGATATTCGGATTTTTCTAGCCGTTGCCGGCGAGGGATCGACGCTGGCTGCGTCAAAGACACTGAACATGAACCAGACAACTGTCAGCAGACGGATCACGGCGCTGGAGGAAGCGCTGGGTGTGACACTGTTTGAACGCGATACCCGCGGCTATGCCCTGACCGCGCAGGGGTCCGCCATGATTGATGTGGCCGGCCACATGGCCGCCGCCGCCGGGAATGTGTCACTGCGGGCGGAGCATCTGGTCAGGGCGTCGGACGGGAAAATCCGGGTGTCGGCAGCCCATTCGGTGATGAACATCTGGGTGCTGCCGCTTGTGTCGGGCTTCCGGCAACTCAACCCCGACATCTTTTTTGAAACCAATGCCGCCGAGCATTACGTGTCGCTGGAAAATGGCGAGGCCGACATTGCCGTGCGTGCTGCTGACACCATCAAGGGCGATACACTGATTGCGAAAAAGCTGCTGACCGTGCATTGGGCGGTGTATTGCAGCAAGGCCTATCTTGCCTCACACGGCATGCCGGGATGCGTCGAAGATATGAATAGTCATTGTATTCTCAGCTATCCCGAGCCGATGATGCAGAGCGTGGGGTTGCTGAAGTGGCTGGAGCCGCAACTGGATCCCGAAAAAATTGTCAGCACAGCGGATTCGATTGTCACCATGTCGGCATCCCTGCGCACGGAAAGCGCAGTTGGCGTGCTGCCCTGTGTCGAGGCCGATCCGATAGCCGATCTGGTGAAGTGCTTTTCGCACGACAAACTGGTCAGCGGGCTCTGGCTGGTGGCCTCGCGCGAATCCTATCAGGATTTGCGGGTGCGCAAATTCATGAAATATGTCACCGAATTCATTGCCAGATAGAGCGTGGTGGGTGGCGAGCCTGTGGTCAGGAAGATCCGGCCGCTGACATGCGTCAGGATAGATCCACGGGCGCAACGGCCCCAACGGCACCACATTGTTCCCGGACCGGCCAAAATAACCCTGATGGCAGTTCAGCAGGGAACGGCTCGAGCCGACGCCGGGCAGGGCGTAGACCCGGCAAAACCAACGCCAAAGCTGCGGATAATGCAACACCCTGGCACCGTTCAACTTCATGCGCAGATAGTACGCCGGGTCGTGCCGGTAGAGTGTCGGAAACAGGTGCAGGTCGGCCTCGGTGAAAGTATTACCGGTCAGGAACGGACGGTTGTTGGCGTCCAGACGCTGTTGCAGACCCTCAAGCGTAGCGAAATAGCTGGTAAAGTTTGCGGCATAGATTTCTTGGCTGGAGGAAAGCCCGGCCTTGTATGCACCGTTGTTGATGGTGACGTAAATCTGTTCGTTGAGCGTGTCGTTTTCGTCTCGGAAGGTCGCATTAACTGCACCTTGCGGGTAACAGATCGGGTCGATCCGCATCGGACAGGGAACAGCCGAGCGGGCCCGCTTGGCTGTTTAACATACGAATGATTTCGGCGCTTTCATTCGACACAATCCGCTTGTTTTTCCTGTCATACAGGATAGGCAGACTGGTTTCCTGCGACGCCTCGGCCTGGTATATCTGCCTGACAAGTCTGTACTGCTTGCTGGTAGCGGTTTCTGCCGTGCATTCCGGCAATGTGGTTGCTGTGAGCGTTGCGCTGCGCTGTGGGTTGAACTCCCACAGCCCCGTCCCGGCAGGATCATCATCGTCGGTCCTGTTGGGGAAGGCGACGTCGAGAGTGATGCTATCCTGAAGGCCAAGGATATTCCTTGCCAGCGTGACCCGGAAGCACCACGGGCAGTTGAGTGCGACGAAGAGATGGTAGCGGCCTGGCTCTGCGGGCAGCGGCGTCGCTCTGGGGTTCCTCGGCGGTGGTCTGGACAGAAGTGGTTTTGGAGGCTGACATGATGACCACTCACATTACAAGGACGGGCGCAGACAGGGGTGCGATGAACTCTGTCAATCCGCCCCGGTGCGGAATTGCCATGCCCGATGCGGCGGCCGGGCAGGTCACGTTCATGTTGCCCGGTAGAAGATGTGCTCCGGACCAATATCGCGCACGCTTCAGGCACGATGGTGTCACCTCCTGTCTGGTGTACAATCTGCTGCCAGTGTCTGCGAGCCGGACATCACATCTTGGGAAAAAAATAAAGGTCCAACCGCGCGAAATGTTTGCTGGATGACGCTGCGAATGTGTGACGATTGGCAAAAAGCCAAATCGACAGATCATTGTTTATTACAAGCTTCGAGAGACAATTGGTCAATGCAACAGTCATTGCATCTAGGTCTGGGGCGTTGGTTCAACGGATAAAACACAATCGATTTGGCGAATAGCACTACGCGCTGGATAGAGGCGTCCAGTCGGGATGAGATGGCAAACCGTTCCCCAGCTACAAACGCCACCGCTTACCGATTGAGATTATCACCCTTGCGGCATGGCTGTAGATCCGCTTCAACCTCAGCCTTTGCTTGGTTGAAGAACTTCTGCGCGAGCGTGGAATTGACGTTTCTTACGAGACGCCCTGCGGGTGTGTGACCAAGTTTGGCCAGCGATTGCGCTCATCGCGCCGTCGATCAGAATGAATTGGTCCTGGCGCAATCCTGCAACGCAGACGCGACAACAGGGCAGCCAGACGATTGCTGAAAGTGCTCGCGAAGAAAGCCGGCAGGCCGCTTCATCGCATCATCACCGACAACCTAACGCAACAGATCCGAACATTCTCCTTGCAACTGCCCCGTTTAATTTGATATTACCAATCTGGTAATACCAATATGGCTCTCACTGAGCGACTGGATAGGAGTGACACAATGGCCGGGCCTTTGGTGGGTTTGAAAGTTCTTGATATGTCGCGTATTCTTGCGGGGCCCTGGCTCGGACAGATCCTTGTCGATTATGGCGCGGATGTCTGGAAGATCGAACGTCCGGAGGTTGGCGACGATACTCGGCAATGGGGACCGCCGTTTATCGAGTTCGATAACGATGCCGGTCACGATGCCGCCTATTTCTTTGCGGCGAACCGCGGTAAAAAATCCATCTGCCTTGATCTTAAGAACGACGCGGATTTGGGGGTCTTGCACCGTCTTGCCAACAAGGCGGATGTGCTGATTGAGAATTACAAGTTCGGCGATCTGTGCCGTTACGGCCTAGATTTCGAGACGGTCCGCAAGACGAATCCGGGAATCATCTATTGTTCGATCACGGGTTTCGGTCACACAGGCCCCTATCGGGACCGTGCCGGATACGACATGGCGATCCAGGCCATGGGCGGCCTCATGAGCCTGACCGGCGAACGCAAGGACCGTCCGGGCGGCGGTGCGCAGCGCGTTGGTGTGCCGATCGCGGATCTGTTGACCGGAACCTATGCCGCCAGCGCGGTGATCGCAGCCTATCATCATAAGCACCTGACCGGTGAAGGCCAGCATATCGACATGTCCTTACTCGATACGATGGTGGCCTGTCTGGCCAATCAGAACATGAACTATCTGGCCAGTGGCAAAACACCTGAACCTATGGGCAACGAACACCCCAACATTGCCCCATACGGGGTGTTCGACACCTCGGACGGCGCATTCGTTCTGGCCGTGGGAAACGATCGTCAGTTCCTCGGGTTTTGCCGTGTCGCGGGCCTGGAAGATGTCGCGGCAGACCAGCGATTTACCAGCAACTCCAATCGGTTGTGTCACCGTGACGCGCTGTCAGCGCTAGTCGGTCAGCGCACGCGCCAGAATGACACCAGCTATTGGATCGATACGTTGAGCGCCTCGGGCGTACCATGCGCGCCAATTAACGGGCTAGATGCCGTGATGTCCGACCCGCAGGTCCTGGCGCGCGGCATGCTGGTGGAGCTGCCACATACCGGAGCCGGGACGGTCCGCCTGGTGGCAAACCCGGTCCGGTTCTCCCGGACCGCAATCGAATACGAAGCCGGCCCGCCAATGCTGGACGAACACCGCGACTACATCCTGGCAATCGCACAGGATGTAGTCGAAGAACAGGGCGCCGACTCGTGAGTGTGGTTTGACCTGATAGCTTGGAAATCCGCCGATACCGGAGTAAGGTATTGTAAACTCGGGCAATTGGAGCCAGCATTCGCGTCGTGCGGTGCGTTCCTTGAAAGGCTGCATTTGAAAACCCAGAAAACTATCGGCCAAGTCCTGAATTTCATTCGCGAGCGGAAATACGAAAGCGGCGAGCGGCTGCTTTCGGAACGCGATTTCGCCCAGAAGCTGGGTACCACCCGGCAATATGTCCGTGAGGCAATCACCGCTCTCGAAGCGATGCGCGTGGTCGAACGGCGGCCCAGTTCGGGGATCTATCTTCGTGACCTGAACAGTGAAAGCAGCTTCGAGGCCTTAGTTCTGCATGCCGATACCGGCGTGCCGCTGCAACCAAAGGAAGTCGCCGATGCGCTGGAGACGCGCCGGGTTCTGGAGGTCCAGGCAGTGACGCTCGCCTGTGCGCGCCATACCGACGCTGATCTTGCCAAGCTAGAGCGGAATTTGTCCGCTACGCGGGCCCGGCTGGATAAGTCCGAGTCCATCGAGCTAGAGGACCGTGAATTCCATCAGCTCATCGTGGCATCCACCGGCAATCACGTTCTCGTCCGGCTGGTCAACGCGTTTTATGAAATGTCGCAGTTGCGCCGCAAACTCTTCTTTGCGGATCAGTCGCGGTGTCTTCGGTCGTTTGAAGAGCATTCGCGGATTTTCAGCGCCATCCGGGAGCGTGACGCTGATCGCGCGAGCGAGGCCATCGACGCCCATCTTTCGCAAACCGTGGCGACTTGGGAAAAGTTGTTGACGAGCGGAAGCGACGCTGTGGAGTAGTACTGTCGCTATTCGTTTCTGTCGCCGTGGCCCTGACTTGCGGAGTTGCCGAACATCGAGGTCCAGGCGTCGCTGCCGGGTTTTGCTTCCCACTTTTTGCGGTCGGCCATTACCGATAGCCCGGCCTGCACCGCAGGGCGGGCTTTAATCGCGTCGTACCAGCGCTGGATATTCGGGTAATCCGCCAGATCCTGACCCTGCATCTTGCGCGGCCGTACCCAAGTAAACGTCGCGATGTCAGCAATGGAATAGTCGCCGGCCAAGTATGCGGAGCCTTCAAGCCGGGCTTCAAGGACGCGATAGAGCCGGCTGGCTTCGTCCGTATAACGCTTGACAGCGTAATCAATGTTTTCCGGAGCGTAAACCCTGAAATGATGCGCCTGGCCAAGCATCGGACCAAACCCACCCATCTGGAACATGAGCCATTCCATAGTCTGGATTCGCGCGCGGGGGGCGGTGGAAATCAGGCATCCGGTCTTTTCCGCCAGATACAGCAGGACCGCGCCCGATTCGAACACGCTGACTGGTTTGCCATCCGGCCCGTCGGGATCGACGATGGCTGGAATCTTGTTGTTTGGACTGATCGTGAGGAACTCGCGGGCGAACTGGTCGCCCGCGGTGATGTCAATCGGCTTGACCCGGTAGGCGAGGCCGGTTTCTTCAAGCATGATCGATGCCTTGTATCCGTTCGGAGTAGGCCAGAAATAAAGGTCGATCATAGCTGTTTCCTCCATCAGGCGGTCAGTTTCAGGCCCTTGGGCCGGTCGATCAGGAGGCCGGGATTCATGATCCACGATGGATCGAGTTCCTTTTTTGTGGCGGCCAGCATCCGCGCATAGACCGGGTCGATCTCCTTCTTATACCAAGGCTTGAAGGTCCGCCCGACGGCATGATGATGTGTGATCGTGGCGCCCAGTTCCATCAACGCGTCAGAGGCCACATCCGAAAGCGCCTGATAATCCTCAAGACAACGGTCATGTGTAGAGGGAGCCATGATCGAGTAATATGGCGCCGGACCATCCGGATAGAGGAACGAGAACCGGCGGCACACGATACCGCCACCGGTGATGCGTTTCTGCGCGTCGGCGATCCGGCGCATCAATTCGCCGTCGATCTGCTTGAACTTGTCCCAGGTGTAGGCGGTTTCGAAGGTAAAGCTGACGATGCCCATCGCTGCGCGTATGTGCATCAGATATGGCAGATAGCGGAACTGCTTGCGCCAGCTGCCTTGCTGTCCCGAACGGCTGGTTTCAAGAGCGTCGGTTCCTGTGCCCGCCTTTTGCCTGACAGTTCCACCATGATCGCGGCAGATATCGATACCACGTTCCAGCCAGGCATCCATCGGATGGTCGGAGGATTCGAAACCGAGCAGAAGCATCGATTCGCTGCCGTCGCCCGCGCCGTAAAAGAAGGCGTCCTTTTCGTCCAGATAACGACAGTTCGCGGGAAACAGGGCGGATTGGGTGATTTGGCGAACGGCGTCCGCACCGCGATAAAAATCCTTGAAAGCGATCGAGGCATTAGCACGGAACTTGACCCGGCCCTGCAATCGCATCCAGGCCTCGGAAATGATGCCGTATGTGCCTTCCGAGCCGATAAAGGCCCGGTCAGGATCAGGGCCCGCGCCCGAGCCAGGAAGGCGCCGGTTTTCCAGCGTCCCTGTCGGCGTGACGACCCGAAGGCTTTGCACCGATTCGTCGATATGGGTGAGCATTGTCGCGTAGTGTCCCGAAGAGCGCGTGGCGATCCAACCACCAAGAGACGAGAATTCCCAGGACTGCGGAATGTGCCGGAGCGTGAAATCCTTTGGCTTGAGCGTGCTTTCCAGCGCTGGCCCCAGGATTCCCGCCTGAATGCGCGCGCAGCGCGAGACGTCATCGACTTCGAGCACCTGGTTGAGGTTGCCCAGGTCGATGATGACAGCCCCTTCGCATTCCTCGGCGGGTGCAAAGAAGCCGCCGGTAACGCTCGATCCGCCACCAAAGGGAATCGCGGCATAGCCATGCTCGCCGCACCAATCGAGCACGGCGCGGATTTCGTCCTCGTCGCGCGGATAGGCGATCACATCGGGCGGGTTGTCGAACCGCCGACGATAGATCTGCACCATGTCCTTGAAACCCTTGCCGTAGGTATGGACGACACGGTCCCATTTGTCGGTCGTACAGAAATGTGCGAGCGTGGCAGGGGGCGTAATCCGCGGTTCTCGCAGCTCGATTTCATCCAAAGTTGGGTCGGAAAGTAGGTCGAACCCGTCAACGCCCAGACGTTTGGCTACTCGTTCACACATCGAATCGATTTCCGCCTGCGGAACCTCATCGCCTTCGTAACCCCAAGTCCAGAACTTGCGCTTGCGGCCAAAATACCGCCCTTCGGTCTTTGCCAATTCCCTGTCTCCTCAATGTTGAACCGGTGCCCCTGCGCAGCGCGATCACATCGCTCGAATGCGCAGGGACATGATTATTTTCGGTATGACCAATTTGGACGACCAATAAATTCATGTCAAGCCACAAGTAAATTCTGCCCTGAGCGCAGGTTTCACGAAAAACTTGACTGAAAGACAAAATTACTTAATCTGATGATACCGGATCGGTAGGACCGATTTTGGTACAACAATGATCAATGGAGGGCAAAAACGGTTCCGTCCGTCCGATTTTCTCAGTGCATGGTTGGCGAAAAACGAATTCACAACCGTCGTGAGGCACTTCAAGGATGAAATCGCGCGCGCTCTGTCCTGGCAGCCAGACTGTCACTGGACCAATGGGAGGAAAATCGATGAAGTTACAAAGAAGCTTGCTGTTACCGACCGTGAGCACAGCGCTCGTAGCGAGTGTGCTTGCCCTGACGAGCGCAACCACTGCGTTGGCCGAATATCCGGACCGTCCGATCCAAGCGATCGTGCCATGGGGTGCGGGCGGCGGCGCTGATGGAATCGTTCGCAAGATCATGAGCATTGCGGAAGGCGAACTGCCGCAGTCGATTTTTGTCGAAAATCTGGATGGTGGCGTCACGGCTATCGGCATCAATCGCCTGATGAATTCGCCTGCCGATGGCTACACTGTAGGAGCGCTGACCTATGACAGCGTCGTAACTGTGCCGTGGGAAGGGATCCTGCCGGGCTATAGCCTCGACAAGCTGGACATGATCGCCCTCGTCACGACCGAGCCCAACGCGCTGATTGTGGGCGGCGATACCGAATACGCGTCCTTCGATGACCTGATTTCCGCTGCGAAAGAGGCTGAGGGCGAGATCAATGTCGGCATCATGGGGTTGGGATCGATGACCCACCTGACGCTTCTCCAGCTTCAGGAAATAACCGACACGCGGTTCCGGATCGTGGCCTATCCAGATGGCAGCCCGGGACAGAAAGAAGGCGTTCTGTCGGGAGAGGTCGATGCGGCCGTCACCAGTCTTGGCGATTTCGCGCCGCTGCTGACCTCCGGTGACGCACGCGGCCTGGTTGAATTCAGCGCCTCCGAAAACCCCGGTTTTCCGGATGTGCCCATCAGCGAGGAAGTCGGGTTAAGCCTTCAGACCGGCAGTTTCCTGTTGTTCGCTGTGCCTGCCGGTACGCCCGATGATGCCAAGCAGGTTTTAGAAGCGGCGATCAAAACGGCCTGGAACAGCGAAGAGTTTCAGGACTGGGCCCGGAAAGTTGGGGTGACGGCAACGTGGATGGGCAGTGACGAAGTCACCGGTTTTGCCATGGATTTCCAGGCCGAGATTTTCAAAACCCTCAAGGAGCTTACCGATCAAGGCATTCTCGAATAGCGCCTGGCCGGAAAGCCTGCAAACCATCCTGACCTTCGGGAAGGGAGAACCGGGCGGCCAGGACGCGGCCGCCCGACCCGCTGGAACCCGGCTCAAAGGAGAGTAGCAATGCCTGCAAATCCTCGGCGTTTCCGATTCGGAGAATTGATCCTGCCACTGGTCCTTTTCGTCGCCACGACGATCTACCTTTCCGATGCGCTGCGGAACGGGGCGATCTTTCGCTACGGGTTGCCAAGCGCAGGCTTCATGCCAATTCTCCTGAGTATTGCAATGTATCTTGCCCTTCTGGCGGTGGTCATCGGACAATTGTGCCGCCGCCGGGTCACCGATGACAGACCATCGCAGCCCCAGGTCCCGGACGGACTGTCGGACCCCGACACCCTCGCCGCGCCACCGGACCAGGGCACATATGTCGTCACGATCGTCGTGATCGCGATTTCCTTCCTCTACGTCCTGATGTTCCGGCACCTCGGCTTTCTGGTATCGACATTCCTGTTTTCGCTGGGGCTTCTGGCGGCATTCCGGTTCGGCTGGTCCAAGGGCGTTGTCGGCATTGTACTGAACCTCGGTGTCGCATCGGCTATCTGCCTGATCGTCTATCTGTTCTTTGCCGTGCTTTTCGGCATCCAACTTCCAAGAATGGGATTGTTAATTTGATGGAGCAGTTTCTGCAAGTTGTCGGAGGGTTCCAGACGATCGCGGAACCTGCGGTGTTCGGCTACCTCGTGGCCGGGTTCTTGATCGGGACGATTTTCGCCGCGATTCCCGGCCTGACCGGTACGCTCGCGGTCGCGCTGGTCCTGCCGATCACCTATTCGATGGATGTGACCTCGTCTCTGGTGATGGTCGCCGCGATCTTCATGGGCGGACAATATGGCGGCAGCATCACCGCCATAACAGTGAACATCCCGGGTGCGCCCTGCGCCGTCATGACCGCCTATGAGGGCAATATCCTGATGCGACGTGGCGATGGCGCGCGCGCGCTGCGCAGCGCCGCGCTGGCCTCGATGCTGGGCGGCGTGATCGGCGCAGTATTGCTGATGGCTTTGGCGCCCGTGATGGCACAGGCCGCGCTTTACGTGCAAACACCGGGAAAGTTCTCTCTGATCCTGTTCGCCTTTTTCGTGATCATCATCTCGAACGATCAGTCAATCGCCAAAGGAATCGTGGCTACGTTGCTTGGGCTCATGGTGGCGACCATCGGGATTGACGTGGCAAGTTCCAAAGCGCGTCAGATCTTCGGGTTTCCTGCCTTGGTCGAAGGGATCGATCTGATGGCTGTGATTATCGGCGCATTTGCGATCAGCGAGTTGTTCGCGCAGGTCACGGCCAGCGCGGCGGAAAGGCGAAGCGGCACGAACAGCCTGCCTGAAAAGGTCAGATGGAGCTGGCGCAACTTCGTTCCACGCTGGATGGACTATCGCTTGATCGGCACCTACCGCTACCTCAAGTTCGCGACGATCGGCTACTTTGTCGGTGTGCTCCCGGGTGCGGGCGGCAGCAGCGCTGCGTTCATCTCCTACGCCGAGGCGAAGCGCAGTTCTTCGCGGCCTGAGGAATACAACAACGGCTCGATCGAAGGCATCGCCGCCGCAGAAAGCGCGAACAACGCGATGTGCGGCGGTTCGCTGGTCCCGATGCTCACCTTCGGCATCCCGGGCGATACGACCTCAGCGGTGATACTTGGGGTGCTGATCATCAACGGTCTGCAGCCAGGGCCTCAACTGATGACTGAGCAATTCGCCATCGTGACACCCATGATGGCGGCGCTGCTGGTCTCTGCGCTGTTGATCCCGATCACGCTGCTGTTTCTGGGGCCGTGGTACATGCGACTGGTTTCGATCAATAAGGCGGTGCTGTTCTCGGGCATCGCTGTTGTGGCGATGGTCGGTGCATATGTCTCGACCTTTTCGGTGTTTCAGATGGGGGCGGCGCTTGTTGTCGGGATCGGTGCCTTTTTCATGCAGCGCGGCGGATATCCCATGGTCTCCTTCCTGCTGGGCTTCATTCTCGGGCCGGACCTCGAGGTCTATATGAGGCGCAGTCTGGCCATTACTGACGGAAGTCCGTCCATTTTCTTCACCAGTCCGGATAGCCTGTTCTTTCTCGGTCTCATTGCTGTCTTTTTCTACTTCATGGTCGTGCGGAACTGGGTTTCTTCGAAGCAAGAGCGCAGTCTGGAGAACTCGGATTGAGGTGGGCTGTGGCCGGGGGGGGGGGAGCGTCACTTTTCGGCAGTAACATAGTTGTTTTTCCTGAACAGTAACAGCGTGTTTTGTGCCGGTCTCTGATCGCCTGCAGGGAAGGCGTGCTCCCTAGAACTGATTGCGGAGTTGCTGATTTCACGGCTCTGTCTGATTAAAATCGGCTTGAAAGGGGGCAGAGCGGTTTCGTGGTCTCTTCGTATGACCAAATGCGGCCCCTTGCGCTACTTTAAGACGTCGCCGGAGTGTCCATCATGGGCAAGGGCTTTTTGCGCCCCATAAACGGTCAGCCTTGACCGGTGCGTTTGCGGTTTCGAGAAGCTTTCGCATGATGGCTACGAAGCCGGCCTAACCCGATTGCAGCGGTTCCACCTGACTGCAATCCAAAACCTGGAGAACCGTCCCTAGTTCGGGACTCCCCACCGGGATACATTTTACAATGTCTTAGCTCGACTTTGTACATTATGCGGCGAAGCAGAGAGCCTCTGCCATACGCACGAGACGGTCGGGAGGGATTTTGTGTCTTTCCCGGTGCGGCGGGGAGTGTTGATAAATGTCTCCGACCCATAAGGCGAGCCTTACGGCGCCGATGGCATCGGTGAAGGTGAGATGGGTCTTACGATACCAGGCTGCGGCATAAGGAATGCTCGACTTGGACAACAGATCGCACGCCCACAAAGAGATAAGGCTGTAGAGACCAAGCAGCGCCGGCGTGGTGCGGGCGATAGCTTTGTCGGACCATTGCCGTTGGGTTTCGACGCCAAGATGGGCGCGGGTTTCGGCGAAGGTGACCTCGACCTGCCAGCGGCGGACGAACAGGGCGATGATGTCGGCAGGATCGAGCGTTGTATCGGTGCTGAAGAAAGCTTGCGGAGCGCGCCGGCCGTCAGGATCCCTGACGAGGACCCAGCGAATTGGCTTGGGCGGCGTACCAGGTCGGTACCACAATGCGGTGCTCGAGGTAATTTCGAGTGCCTTATGGTGCTTGCGCCCATACCAGGAGGACGCGGTGATCCTTTTCCAGGGCGTGGTCGGGTTTGAAAGCAGCGTTTTCAGCTTGGGCAAGGGTGGCCCCTTCTGCGCCGGGCGTCCGAGGGTGTGGCCGTCACGTTTTGGAGGGGCCGCGTAGAGATTGGCGTCGAGCCGCAGTCGGCTGATGAGGGTTGCTCGGCCGCCGATGGCGTACGCCAGTTCATGGACAGCGAAGCCGCTATCGCCCACGAAGACGATGTCGCGCTCTGGCATCCAGCGACAGAGCTGGAGCGCCCCTTGGCGGGCCCAGTCGGTCAGCAGCTTGTGCCTGCGTCCGCGCTGGTGGTCGGAGCGCTCCGAGGGGGCCAACAGGGTGAGCACCGGGAGGGCCTTCACAACACCTGCCCAAGGGACCGGCGTCAGCACCATGAAGCTCAACCAGCGCAGCCCGCTGGCTTTGACGAAGTGGCCATGGCTGGAGCGGACAGGATCGCGATAGATGCCGCGCGCAGTGATTTTGCGCCCCCATCGGCGCTCGATTGTATCGTCCATCCCGATGACCACGGGACCCTCCGGCACGAGGCGGTCGATGATCATGGCCAGCAGGCGCCGAGACATATCGCGAGACTCCCAGCGGGCGCGGTTAAGGAGCTGATGGTAGCTCGAAAAGTTTTTCGCCTCGGCGCGCCCGGTCATCCGCAGGCAGGCGCTGACGGTGCGCTTGCCCGGGGCCAGCACGGCCCCCATGACCAGGACGAGCATGTGCTCCCAACTGGGCGCCGTGAAGCACGGGCGCAGCGCCTGCAGCCAATCGCGCAGGATCTGGGGAACGGGATCGCCCGGAGACGGCGGCAAGAAGGGGGCATGATGTTTCATCCCATGTTTCGAATCCCTTGTCGCTGACCATGCAAGCAGGCAAACCTGCGGCAAAGTGAATCACGTGCCCTGAGGTGTTCCTATGTATGATCGGCACATGCAGCATGACGAAATCGCCGTTCGCATCGAAGCCTTCGACGACGCCAATGGTGGTGGCGTCGGTTTTTACAAAGACAAGGGTGCCTACCATCTCTACCTGCTGGAGACGGAGGCGCCGATTGCCCGGCTGAAGCCGACCGGCAACGGCAACGAAGTCCGGCTCGGATACTGGTCACACCGGCGCAAATGGGAGGATGTCGATGACATCGGCGGCGTCGTCATACCCCTCGACGAGGCGCTCGAGTTCATAGCGAACGAGGGCATCTTCTGGCTCTGGACCTGACCACAAAAACGTACAAAGTCGAGCTTAGGTGCAATCTGTTATCTATGTCTCCGGGTCGGACAGGCCACATCCAACTGATGCCGGAAGTGGAGGATGTCGATATTCTTCAGAATCGCGGTGATGCTAAGCGTTCTTGCGAAAGGTGCGGCGCAGCGGAGTCATCAGCAATTTTCGTAATCTGGCATTTCCCAAAACAATGAAGGCAACAAGAAAAATCAGCAATATCGTTGCAATCGGGCGGTCAAAGATTGCCGTTAAATCTCCGCCGCTGATGACCAGAGCATTTCGCAAATATTCATCCAGTGCCCGTCCCAGGACCACGCCCAGAACCAGGGGTGCAAGTGAGAAATTGAGTGCCCGCATTACAAGGCCAAGCACACCGAATCCGACCATCATCCAGAGATCGTTGAATTGTAACTTTGAAGCATAGGCGCCGATGGCCGCCAGGGCGATGACCACAGCCATGATGTTTTCTCGTGGTACGCGCAGGATATTGATCATGGCGCGCGCCAGTGCCAGCCCGACCACGCATAACAGGACCGAACCGATCAGGAGACCGGATACAATGTATTCAAACAGCTCACGATTATCGAGAAGGAATGTCGGCCCCGGTTTTAATCCGTGCAGGAACAGGGCTGCCATGAAGATCGCAGCACCCGCGCTGCCGGGAAGGCCAAGTGCAATCACCGGGATAATTGATCCGGGAACGACGGCATTGTTTCCGGTTTCGGCTGCGAGCACGCCTTCCATCGACCCTTTGCCGAACATTTCAGGTGTTTTCGAAGTGCGGCGGGCAGCGGAATAGGATGCCCATGCCCCCATGTCCGCACCGACCCCGGGCAGGATGCCGATGATCGTGCCAATAATACTCGATTGCAGGGACAAACGCAGCTTGCCGCGCAAGTCACTGAGTGAAGGTAAAACACTGCGCAATTCTTTGGTTACAAGAACCTGGTTGGATTTGCGCGGTCCCATGGAAATGACAACCTGGCTAATCCCGAATAATCCGACGATTGCGGCAATCAGCCCGATGCCTCCTGCCAGATAGGATGAGCCAAAAGTAAATCGTGGAATGGTGTGCAGGTCGTCGAATCCGACCATGGCGATCAGAAGGCCAAGCAAGCCCGAGATCCATCCTTTTACCGGATCATCAGAAGACAGCGTGCCGGCTACAACAATGCCGAACAGGACGAGGAACAGCAGTTCCCAGGATGCAAATTGCAGCGAGAATTTTACCAGCCAGGGCGTCAGCAGGGCCATGAATACCGCGCCCATGAATGAGCCAAAGGCCGAGGACACAGTGACAAGGCCAATAGCGCGTCCTGCCTTGCCTTGCTGGGCGAGCGGATATCCATCAAGAGCGGTGGCCGCGGAGGCAGGTGCGCCGGGGATGTTCAACAGGATCGCGGACATCGAGCCACCATAGACCCCGCCAAGGAAGATCATGATCATGGCAATAACCGACATGTCGGTGGGCAAAGTATAGACAAACCCCAAAAGCAGCGCCATTGCCATCGGTGCAGTCAGTCCGGGAAGGGCGCCCATGAGAATTCCGAACGCCATCGCAAAAACAGCAACAACCATGATGACGGGATCAGTGAGAATGTTGAGGGCTTGCGATAACATGACTGGACCTGGTTCTGGCTACGGAAGGGGTATGTAAAACACTTCGCCAAAGACGTAGTAGAGCGCGCCTGATATTGCAGCGCTATAGACGCCGCACCAGAGAATTACGTACATTACAGATCGCTCTCTGCTGGCGAAAACAAACTGGAAGGCGAACATCATGAAGAAGGTGGAAACCAGATATGGCAGCACATAAAGCGAGGCGATATAAAAGACGATAATCGCAAAGGCGATCATCATTCGCTTTTGGGTTTCGCCAATAGCGCCAACGCCCAGGGTCAATGGTGCGCTCCAGTTTCTGGCGATCAGGACCAGTGACAGGAGGATCAGGAAAATTGACAAAAGTGCGGGCGTGAGACCTGGTGCCGCCAGAAACTTATCAAGTCCTTCGCCGACCAATGGCATCAGATACGATGCGATCAGCGTAGCCGTCGACGCGACCAAAACAACAACCCCTGCGACCTTGTCGCGGCTTCGCGCATGGTCTGAAACGGCTGATTTGGTCTCTGAGACAGGCTGTTTGCTACGAGAAGGCATAAGCTTCCTTCGCGGTGAGGAAAACAATCTTCCGGCACCCGCGCACTATGGCGCGGAGTGCCGGAGTAGTAACCGGCCTAAATTTTATCGATGCCGAGCTCTTCACGTGAGACTTTGGCAAGTCCCGTTACGTCTTCGAGAAGATATCCGGCGAATGCCGCGCGTTTGCGCATCATTTCGTTGGAATCTGTGTGTCCCTTCATACCAAAATAGAAATAAGCATTGTCTTTGTAGACCTGCTGCATTTCGGGGCCATCAACCAATTCGCCAAATGCTTCGTCAATTTTTGCCTTGATTTCGTTCGGTGTGTCCTTGCGCAACGCAATGCCGTTTGCGTTTGTCCAGGGCAGTGTATCGCGCATTACTTCATCTTTGGGAAAGGCGTTGCGCAGAGAGGGTACGATCACGCCGAGCGTTTCCCAGTCTTGCGGGACCGTCGCGGCGAGTATGCGGATGTCACCAGAGGGCACAAAGTTGGCTGATGGCGTCATCCCGACGACAGCAAAATCTGTCTCGCCTGCCAGAAGGGCGCGCACTGTCGGACCGCCACCTTTGAAGTTTGCGGCACGGAAATCCAGCTTGTGGATTGTCTTCATGTAATCGGCAAGGGAAGACCAGCCAGTGCCTGAAGGTGTTGTTGCACAGGTTATCTGACCAGGATTTTCCATAATGGCCTGAACGAGATCCGCCATTGTCTGGTAGGGCGAATCTGCCCTAACCATGAAACCAGCAGGTGTGCCTGCTGCCATCCAGAAATCGAAATCCTTATAGGTATAGGTATAACGTCCCATAAGACCGAAGGAGTCGATCTGGTCGCCGGTGCCAAGCCAGGCATTACCATCAGCCGGCTGGTTGTGAACCCAGTCTGTCGCCTGAACCCCGCCAGCGCCGGACATGTCCTGAAGACTGATGCGCGGGGCGCCCAGGGCTTTTTCCAGCAGAGCACATAACGGTCGAACGCCGCGGTCTGTTCCGCCACCCGCAGGTGCTGTCATCGCTACTGTGATTGGACGGCTCGGCCACTTGGCCTGGGCTTGCAATATCGTGGGCGCGGCGATGCCGGCTGACAGCGCAAGGCCCCCTCCAATAAATTGACGGCGGTTGACTTTGAGTTTCATGATTGGTCTCCCTTATGGTTTCCCTCAAAACGTCAATTTTCGGGCATGACGCTTTATGCCTCCAGTTTCCCAAAAGGCACCTAGCCTCATTGCTAAGCCAGTATCTTCAGCAGAAAAACATGATAGTTCCTGTTTGGCATAGGAAATTTCTATATATGCGCCTGGCAAGGAATTAATTGGATATAGGCAATCTCTATGTGAACAGGCAATTTTCAATTACATTTCTATGTCCCCTGCAAATAGGCTGTCGTTTATACCGCGCCATTTTTGGTCTCCTTGGTCAAAAAGGCATCATACATTTGCAGGAGGATTTAAGGTGAGCCAAACAACCAGCATCGGTGTAACGAGCGAATTCAATGATGGTGGTGGTCAGGTCTGGGACAAAGCTGTTTTCGATCAGATTGCTGCCATTCCAAATGTTGAAATCACAGCACTTCCCTCGGGCCCCTCTGGTGCGACATCAGATGACCTTGCGGCCCACGATATTCTCGTGGTGCGCAAAACGGGCGTTCCAAAGTCGGCGTTTTCAAATCCTCAGAGCATTCGCACCCGGCTCATCGCTCGTTTTGGTGTGGGCTATGACCATATCGATGTAGACTCTTGTACGAGACTTGGCATCTCACTCACGACCACACCTGAAGGCGTCAGGCGTCCGGTGGCCTCCAGCGTCGTGACCCTGGTGCTGGCGTTAAGCCACAGACTCCGCGAGAAGGACCTGTTAACCCGGTCTGGAGAGTGGCAGGCAGGCCGGAACCTGCTGGGTGTCGGCCTGGAAAACCGCGTCTTCGCGTCTATTGGATTTGGCAACATTGCCCGAGAGGCATTTCGCCTGTTGCGCCCCTTTGGCATGCGCTATATGGCCAATGATCCTTTCGCCAGCAAACAACATGCCCTTGAGCTGGGCGTCGAGTTGGCAGACTTCGAAACCACCGTCCAAAAGGCCGATTTTTTAGCTGTAAATTGCCCGCTCACACTGAAAACGCGACATATCATAAACTCTGATACTTTTGCGCTTATGAAACCCACAGCATTTCTCATCAACACAGCACGGGGGCCGTTGGTAAATCAGGATGCCCTGGTCGATGCCCTTGCTCTGGGTCGTATTGCCGGGGCGGGACTGGATGTTTTTGAAACAGAGCCTGCCAGCGCAGACAATCCTTTGTTTCAATTTGATAATCTGATTTCAGCACCGCATTCCCTGTGCTGGACCGACGAATGTGCGCGGCTGACATCCGAAGGCGTTTTTCAGTCGATTTCTGAATTTTTGTCTGACAGACCTTTGAGCTATCTGGTCAATCGTGATGTGATGCGCCACGTAAAAGCATGAGCAGAACTATTGATATTGACGCGATCGAGTTGATCTCGCTCCGCGTGTCACCCAGGTCTGAATGGCTGTTTCTCAAAGTCACTTCGAGTGATGGGCTCCATGGCGTGGGCGAAGCCACTATGGAAGGTCACGAGCTGGCTGTGAAGGCGGCTATCAAATCACTGGCCGAGCGCATTTGCGGGCACCCTGAACCAGACGATGACGACGTTGCGCAACTCCTCGTCAAAGCGGCGGGTGACAGTCATGCGTTTACTGCCGTGTCAGCTTTCGAACAGGCCCTTTGGGATATCAGAGGCAAGCGCCGTGATCTGTCTGTCGCGGCTCTGTTTGGCGGAGCCCTTCAGGATTGCCGTCTCTATGCAAACATCAATCGCGGGATTTATGAACGCACGCCCGAGGGTTTTGCCCGGACGGCACAAGACGCAATCGCGGCAGGTTTTACTGCCGTAAAAATTGCCCCTTTTGACGATCTGGACTGGACCTGTGGCCCGGCACAAGATGGGCGATCCTATTACGACGCGGGTCTTGCACGTATCGCGGCCTGCAGGGCGGCACTTGGTGAAAAAATCGCTCTGTCAATTGACTGCCATTGGCGCTTTGATCCTGAAACAGCATGTCAGCTAGTTGCCGATGTGCGTGACTATGGATTGTTCTGGATTGAATGTCCCATTGCAGAAACCCGTGACGCGATTTCGGACATCCGGAAAATTCGTCAGAAATGTAATGCGCAAGGCGTGTTGCTTGCAGGGCTGGAATCGTTGAATGGGCGAAACGCCTTCGCTGATTTTCTGGTTGCCGAGGCCGTTGATGTCATCATGCCGGACGTCAAATATGCCGGTGGACTTTCCGAGTGTCAGAAAATTGCTCGACTGGCGGATGAGTATGGCGTGTTCTGTTGCCTCCATAATCCGACTGGGCCGGTTTGCCATGCCGCAAGTCTTCAGCTCGCATCAACGCTGCCAAACTGTCCCTTACTGGAATATCAATTCAACGAGACGCCACTTTTCCACGATATTGTCGGCGCGCCATTTCCACCGCTGGTTGATGGATGCGCCGCACTTCCGCCAGGGCCTGGACTTGGAATCGAACTTAATCGCGATCTGGAAGCAATCAGCTCGGCAGATTGATGCTGCGTGCCGCTTTTCTCAAGTCCCGCATTAACTGCCGAAACGGATCTGTCAGGACCAATGTCTGACGAAAATAAATACCTGTCCGCATCTCATGGTTCAGAAAATCCGTCGGCAAAATTTTCAGGGACGGGAATTTGTATTTTTGCACGAACGGATTCGACAGTACTGTCAGGAAATTTCCGGATGAGACCATTTCCAGCGCAGCATGAGGCGAGCGCGTGCGCATCGCAATATCTATGTTGGCTTTGGAATTTCCTGCCATCTGCGCAAGAGGGCTGTTTGGCATGTCGACATCGGGTTCATAGGCGATAAATAATTGGCCGGCGATGTCTTCAATGGAGACTTTTTGCTTCGACGCCAACGGGTGTGCGTTACCACACACCAGAACAGATTTAATGGTGCCGAGTTCGGTACATTCGATACCTGCCAAACTTTCTTCATGATCGAGGATCTGGCCGATAATCGCATCGATTTCACCGGCTTCCATCTGCGGAAATGCCTCAGACGTGTTTCCGATATTGAAATGGATATCAAGCTCAGGAAAGCTGTGTTTCAAATTGGCCATAATTTCAGGCATAAAACAGTAGCCCCAGGATACGCCGGCCCGGATATGAAATCTTCCAATCTGGCCTTCTTTCAAATCACTAATTTCGCGAACGGCCATCCCTCCTTCTGAAAGGATAGCTTTGGCGCGCGGATAAAGAAGTTCCCCTGCCGGTGTCAGGACAACGCCACGTGTGGAGCGATGAAATAAGCGAATCTCGAAGCCCTCTTCGATCTTGGCGACCGAATGGGTCAAAGAGGGCTGTGAAATATTCAACGTTTTGGCTGCTCTCTGGATCGAACCAGACTCGGCAACCGCAACAAATCGCTCAACCGAGCGCAAAAACTCGTTCTTCATACGGCGTTCTAGCATACAGAACGATGAGTTAAAGGTTTTTTCTATATGCTTTGCTCAACGGACCATCCAACCACCACCCACCAAAAGGCTTGTGCCATGCCCATAGCCGGATGCTGAAGAAGCTGAAAAACGGCAAGACCTTTGACATCATCAGGTTCGCCCCGTCGACCCGCTTGTATGCGTTCAAGGATGATCGAAAGCGGCCGGGATGGGCTCGCAGCGCTTCGGTATTGTCTGTGGCGATGTACCCGGGCGCAATGGAAGGTCAAATGGATTGCGGACACAGGACGGATATGAAATCCCAGGCCATTTGGCCTTCATCCTAACTCAATGATTTTATGAATTTTTTTGGTTGCGGGGGTAGGATTTGAACCTACGACCTTCAGGTTATGAGCCTGACGAGCTACCGGGCTGCTCCACCCCGCGCCAAAAATGTGCCGGTCTGTCCGCCGACAGGCAGCATGTAACACTCCTCCTGCCGGAATGAAAGATGCATATGACATTTTTTTGCGACGAATTTCCGGGCGTGTCACAATACGCTGGCAGTGCTGTCAGATGAGCTTCAGTTTGCCTGCAATCCGGGTCGGACGGGCGGTGTTGCTGTCGCCTGATTTTTCGCGGATGCTGAGGCGGTGGCTTTCCATCGTGCGCACGCTGATCGACAGGTTTTTGGCGACTGCCTTTTTGGCATGCCCCTGGTAATGCTCTGCAACATCAGGCGTTCGCGGGCCGAGCGGACATAAGCGCAGACCGGGCGCGAACCGGCCGCCAGAATTTGTCCCATTAATGTCGAAACAAGTAGTCATACGTGACATTTACGAGGTTTACGCAATAGACCCATTCATGCGAATTGCATAGACAAGGCCTCACCAGATTCGTATTGGTGCAGGCGAGAAACTACCTGAAATTGTGTATGGGAGGATAACTGCACATGACTACATCAAAACTGGATCGTCGATCTTTTATCAAATCCGCTGGCCTGGTGACAGCCGGGGGCGCTGTCGCGACAGCGTTGTCAACGCCCGCGATTTCCCAGGACATGCGCGAGTTGAAAATGGTCACGACCTGGCCAAAAAACTTTCCCGGTCTTGGCACAGGTGCGCAGCGGGTTGCCGATCGCATCACCGCCGCTTCGGGTGGGCGCATCACGATCAAGCTATATGCTGCCGGGGAACTGGTGCCGCCGTTTGAAAGCTTTGACGCCGTGTCCAGTGGAACCGCTGACATGTATCATGCTGCGGAATATTACTGGCAGGGCAAACACAAGGCCTTCAATTATTTCACTGCGGTGCCGATGGGTCTGACAGCCAATGAGCTGGACGCCTGGGTGAATTTCGGCGGTGGCCAGGAATTATGGGATGAACTGGCGTCAGAATTCGGCCTGAAATCCCTGATGGCCGGCAATACCGGTGTTCAGATGGGGGGCTGGTTCCGCAAGGAAATCAATTCGCTGGAAGACATGAAGGGCCTGAAAATGCGCATGCCGGGCCTTGGCGGAGAAGTGCTGCGCCGCATTGGCGCCACGGCTGTGGCCCTGCCGGGCGGCGAGATTTTCCCGTCCCTGCAATCCGGTGCGATTGACGCAACGGAATGGGTCGGCCCGTGGAATGATCTGGCCTTCGGCTTTTACAAGGTGGCCAAATTCTACTACTGGCCCGGTTTCCATGAGCCAGGCTCAGGTCTTGCCGTCGGCATGAATAAACGCATCTGGGAGTCCTTTAACGCAGCCGATCAGGCGCTGATTGCAGCTTGCTGTGCCCAGGAAAACAACACCATGTATTCCGAGTACAATGCCAAAAACGGTGCAGCTTTGGCTGAATTGACCGGTAAGCATGGCGTTCAGTTGCGTGAATTCCCGGAAGAGGTTTTTGCCGGGTTTGCCAAATACTCGGAAGAAGTGCTCGACGAAACCGCAGATACTGATATTGGCCGCCGAGTGCTGGATAGCTTCCGCAAAGCGCGGACCGAAATCGGCTCATGGGGCTCGATTGCCGAGCAGGCCTACGTTACGGCGCGGATGAAATCTCTTGGCTAGTGCCGGATGAGATGACCATAGATGACCTTCCGCGGCTGTGCTGCGGAAGGTCTTTTTGTCCGTGGATGCACGGCATACAGTGAAGTTTGAAACATCTGTTTCGCCAGGGGGGAACTGCCATGCGTGCGCTCGCAGATCTGATTGACCGGATCAACAAATCGGTTGGCAGAACCGTGATGTGGTTTGCGCTTCTGATCGTCCTGATCCAGTTTGTGGTGGTGGTGATGCGCTATGTCTTCGGCATCGGCTCGATCTTTGCCCAGGAAAGCATCACCTATCTGCACGGCTTCCTGTTCATGCTTGCGGCCGCCTTCACACTCCTGGTGGATGGCCATGTGCGCGTCGATATTTTTTATCGCGAAGCGCGTCCGCGCAAAAAAGCCATGATCAATCTGTTTGGGGCCCTGCTTCTGCTGATCCCGGTCTGTCTGGTGATTTTGTGGACATCCTTTCCCTATGTGGTGGCGTCATGGGCGGTGCTGGAAGGCTCGCCGGAAACCAGCGGTATCCAGGCGCGCTACCTTCAGAAAACCGCCATACTGGGTTTTGCAGTGATGATGGCGCTGCAAGGCGTTTCCATCGCCATACGGTCGCTTCTGGCGATGGGCGGAGACGAGTTGGAGCTGGATAAATTGCGGCTGAGCAAAGCCTTGCCGGAACCGCGGGAACGGTCCAGCGAGGAGCGGATCTGATGGAAGTATCGATTGCCCAATCGCTGGATCTCCTCATGTTCGGCGTGGTCTGCATTGTTCTGCTGATGGGCTTCCCTGTGGCTTTCACACTGGCCGGAACGGGTCTTGTGTTTGCCCTGATCGGATTTGTGCTGGGTGTTTTCGACCCGACTTTCCTGCTCGCCGTGCCGTCCCGCCTGTTCGGCATCATGACCAATGAAGTTCTGATTGCCGTGCCACTGTTCGTATTTATGGGTGTCATGCTGGAGCGCTCCAAGGTTGCTGAAGAACTGCTGGATACCATGGGTAAGCTGTTCGGCACCTTGCGCGGCGGGCTTGGCCTTTCGGTGTCCATTGTCGGTGCCCTGCTGGCCGCATCCACCGGCATCGTTGGAGCCACCGTTGTGACAATGGGACTGCTGTCGCTGCCGACCATGCTGGAACGGGGTTATTCCAAGCGCCTGGCCTGCGGAACGATCGCCGCGTCAGGGACACTCGGGCAGATTATTCCGCCCTCCATTGTTCTGGTTATCCTGGGCGACCAGCTGTCCAATGCCTATCAGAAAGCCCAACTGGACATGGGTATTTTCTCGCCCGACACCGTGTCGGTCGGTGATCTGTTTGCCGGAGCATTAATCCCCGGACTGATGCTGGTCGGGATGTATATGCTGTATCAGATTGCAATGGCGATCCTGAAACCGGAAAGCTCTCCGGCAATGCCTCCGGAAGCCGGTGAACACGTCACTATCGACAAGATATTTCACGCATTGGTGCCACCGATTGTGCTCATCATTGCAGTGCTCGGATCGATTTTGGGAGGTATTGCAACGCCCACGGAAGCCGCCGCAGTGGGGGCCGTCGGCTCGATCTTCCTGGCCGGGCTTCGTGTTGGAAAGGGAAATCCCTGGCCGATCTATCTGGCCGCGCTGGCGCTGGTGGCGGTGCTGTTTCTAACTGCCAATGTGGATTTGCGGGTCGCCCGTAACGAAATTTCGGATTTCGATCAAATGGCGATCTATGGAGCGATCGGCTGTGTGCTGATCCTGACCTTCGGTGTTCTGGTTGCGCTGTTGCGGGTGTTCCGCGCCGGGGTGCTGACCGAAGTGGTATCGGGAACCACCCATGTGACAACCATGGTGTTCGTAATTCTGATCGGGGCGTCGATATTCTCCCTGATCTTTCGCGGTCTGGGCGGTGAAGAACTGGTTCATGAATTGTTGCGTGATATTCCCGGCGGCACGATTGGCGCCATTCTGGCGGTTATGCTGCTGATGTTCGTTCTGGGGTTCTTTCTGGATTTTCTGGAAATCGTGTTTGTCGTAGTGCCTCTCGTGGCTCCGATCCTGCTGCAACTGCAAATGCCGAATGGTGATCCGGTGAGCCCGGTCTGGCTGGGTATCATGATGGCGGTTAATCTGCAGACTTCATTCCTGACGCCGCCTTTCGGCTTTGCGCTGTTCTATCTGCGCGGTGTGGCGCCGCCCAGCGTCAAGACATCGGATATTTATCTCGGTGCGGTGCCGTTTGTCCTGATCCAGATGTTTGCGCTGGTGGTCCTGTGGTATCTGCCAAGTCTGGCGACATGGCTGCCGCTGGTGGTTTACGGTCCCTAGATCGTCCATGTTTCAATCAAATCATGGAACGAACCAGAGTATCCGTTTTGATCATACCCGCCAGCAGGGTCGGCGGATCGCAGGCGGGAAGATCGCAGAGCGGGGTATGCAACCGATGATCAGCGGGTCGTGCAGTGTCGATCCTTCTGCCCTTGTCCGATCAGATAATCACGTAACACGATGGCATTGTTATGCTCGATGTCGTGCGCTGCGAAGAGCAACGTCATCGGTCCTTTCGCGCACCACTCCAGACAACGTGCAACTGCCTGCGGGTTCATGTCCAACTCGACGATATAGCGCTTGCGGAAAGCATGCCATTTCGCCGGTTCGTGATTGAACCAGCGGCGCAATTCTTCGCTGGGTGCCGCATCCCTGATCCACTCATCAAGTCGGAGCGTTGCCTTCGACACACCACGCGGCCACAGACGATCTACCAGCAGCCGTGCGCCGGCAGCGCTCTCCGCATCATGGACCCGGCAGACGTCGATAGATGGCGCGGTTGCACTCATTCTGCCGTCATGCCCGTTTCATCGTCGCCGATCAGTTCCAGTGCCTTGATCGAATGGGCAAAAGCTGCTCCCGCACGCATCTCGGCAGCGATCCAGATCGCCTCCATGATCTGGGCGCCGGTCGCGCCCTCGCGCTGAGCCGCCTTGACATGGCTCTCGATGCACCAGGGGCATTGCGTGACATGGGCGAGCGCCACCGCAATCAACTGCTTGGTGTGCCGGTCAAGCGCACCTTCGGCAAAGACTGCCTTGCCAAAGGCGCGGAAGGCGTCGTCCGGCCCCGGAGCCAGGGCGTGGCGCTTTTCGGTATGGGCACGGGTGGCTTTCGGCATGGAGATATCAGGCATTGTTCTACTCCAGATGTCATTGCGCTGCGGGTTCAAAGCGGGGAAACAGCACATCGTTCTCAAGCCGGATATGAGCGTCGAGATCGGCCAGAAACGTTGCCAGACCCCCATAAAGTGCAGTCCATGAACGACAGGCACCTTGCGGCAGGGTCAGGTCCCGTGTCAGGGCACGGATACGGGTGACTTCGGAATCGTGGTCGTCATGATCGGCGCGCATGACGGCAATCGGATTTTCGATACCCGGCCCGCCGCCATTGCGGATCGCGGGAAAGAGGATAAGTTCCTCCTTCATCATATGCACTTCCAGTGTCCCGATCAGTTCCTGCAGCAGATCGCCCAGGCCAAGCGGCGCGTCCGGGTGGTCGGCGTGCACCCGCTCGACCTTGTGAGCCAATGCGACGATCTCGGGGAGCTGAGTGCGATGGATCTGATGATAACGCGTTACGATGAAATGGGTCAGTTCCGTTGAGTCTTCGGGGGGCAGGTCAGGTTGCATGACGGTTCTCCGGATCAAAGCTGCGGTGACAGCTCGCTAACGCCATAATGGTTGCGAGCATCCTGAAAGCTGGTGTAGATTGGGCAGGCGACACGTTCGGCGGGCGTGGGAACCTGGGTGTTTCAATGTCCTGTGGCGCGGCCATGTGTTCAAAAGCTCCTAATTGGTATTTACAATACCTATTAAAGCAGCTTAATAGGATTTGTAAATACCAATTCGAAGCGAGACTCGATGCGCCTCACATCATTTACTGATTTCGGCCTGCGCGCGCTGATGCGCATGGCCTCGGCCCCGGATCGGGCCTTTTCGACCGCCGAACTGGCAGAGGAATTCGCATTGTCACGCAATCATCTGACCAAAATCATGGCCGCGCTGGCGCAAGCAGGCATCGCAACCACACGGCGCGGAGCCGGTGGCGGCGCGATGCTGGCGCGATCGCCTGACGAAATCCGGCTGGGCGACGTTGTGCGAATACTGGAAACGGGGCAGCCTCTGGTCGAATGTTTCGCGGCTTCGGGCGGCGATTGTAGCATCACCGGATGCTGCCGGCTCAAGACGCGTCTGCAGGCAGCTGAAATAGCCTTTCTCGCCGATCTTGATCGCTCGACACTGGCGGATGTTGCCTTGCCGGTGTCCGCAGTGCCAGCAGGGAAAAATTATTCCTGGGACATTCAATCACCTTCCGCACGGAGCATCGGATGATCGCCCAACTCACCAGGACCGAACGCCGATGGGCGGTGGCGCTATCGATGGCACTGGCCCTCGTCGGTCTGGCGATGGCAGCCGCTGCCCGACAAGGCCCGATGGCCGTGCACGGCTTCATGGCAATGGGCCTGGGCATCGTGCTGGTGTTTGCCGTGGGCAGCCGGTATTTCGAGCCCGAACCTGCGCCCGAGCGGCTCTCTCGTTATTTCGACGACCCGATCAGGGCAGGAATTCTGATTGCAATGGTCTGGGGCGTTGTCGCCATGGCGGTGGGACTGTGGGTCGCGGCGCTGATGGTGTGGCCGGAAGCGACCTTCGGCCAGGCCTGGTCGAGCTATGGCCGCATCCGCCCGGTGCATACAACGGGCGTGATTTTTGCCTTTGGCGGCAATGCTCTGATTGCCACATCATTCCATGTCATGCAGCGCACCTCCCGCGCGCGACTTCCCGATCAACTCAGCCCCTGGTTCGTGTTGATCGGATACAATCTGTTCTGCCTGTGGGCGGTGACCGGCTATCTCATGGGGATCACCCAGTCCAAGGAGTATGCAGAAGCCGAGTGGTATGCCGACATTCTGCTGGTGATCGTCTGGGTTGTCTATTTCCTGCTTTACCTGCGCACCCTGGCGCGCCGCGCCGAGCCGCATATCTATGTCGCCAACTGGTACTATCTCGCCTTCATTCTGGTTGTGGCGATGCTGCATATCGTCAACAGCCTTGCCCTGCCGGTGAGTTTCGGTGACGCGAAGAGTTATTCGCTCTATTCCGGCGTGCAGGATGCCATGGTGCAGTGGTGGTATGGCCACAACGCCGTTGCCTTCTTCATGACTTCCGGCTTCCTGGGTATGCTCTACTACTATCTGCCCATACGGGCGCAGCGACCGATCTATTCATACCGGCTATCGATTCTTAGTTTCTGGGGCATCACATTCTTCTACATGTGGGTGGGCTCGCACCATCTGCATTACACCGCTCTGCCAAACTGGGTGCAGACGCTGGGCATGACGTTTTCGGTGATGCTGCTGGTGCCCAGCTGGGCTTCAGCCGGCAATGCGCTAATGACACTGAACGGTGCCTGGCACAGGGTGCGCGACGACGCGACATTGCGCTTCATGTTTGTGGCTGCAGTGTTCTACGGGCTTTCCACTTTCGAGGGATCGTTCATGGCGATCCGCCCGGTCAATGCGCTGTCGCATTACACTGACTGGACCGTGGGCCACGTCCATTCCGGCGCGCTCGGCTGGCTGGCAATGATTACCTTTGGTGCCTTTTATTCGGTGGTGCCCGCGCTTTGGGGGCGGCAGCGAATGCACTCGTCCCGGCTGGTTGAATGGCACTTCTGGCTGGCGCTGGCGGGGTTGCTGACTTACGTCTTTTCGCTTTGGAACGCGGGTCTCACGCAGGGCCTCATGTGGCGGACTTACAATGAGACGGGCACACTCAACTATTCCTTCATCGAGTCGATGGAGGCGATGCGCCCCTACTATATTGCGCGGTTCATAGGTGGCGCGCTGTTTCTGGCAGGCATTGTGACCGGGGCCGTCAATATCTGGCTGACGGTGCGCAGGCCGAGCGGGGCTGCCGCCGACCGCCCGCTTGCCCCCCAGTTGGCGGAGTAGTCCGATGCCAATCTTCAAGCTCCACTACAACCTCGAAAAGCACCCCATCGGGCTGGTGCTTGCAATCATCCTCGCGGCAAGCGTGGGTGGCGTGATCGAGATCGCGCCACTCTTCACAATCGATGAGACAGTGGAAACCACAGATGACATGCGCCTCTACACGCCCCTGGAACTCGCCGGGCGCAACATCTACATCCGTGAAGGCTGCTATGCATGTCACAGCCAGATGATACGCACGCTGCGCGACGAAGTGGAACGCTACGGCCCCTATTCACTGGCGGCAGAATCGCAATACGACCATCCGATGCTGTGGGGCTCAAAACGCACCGGGCCGGATCTGGCACGCATCGGTGGCAAGTATTCCGACGACTGGCATGTGGCGCATTTGATCAATCCGCGTGCGGTGGTGTCCTCCTCGATCATGGCAGCCTATCCGTGGCTGGCTGAATCCCAGCTTGCTGTCGACGATCTGGATGCCCACCTTACCGCGTTGCGGCGGCTTGGTGTGCCCTACACAGACGAGATGATTGCCAATGCCGGCAGCGATGCTCTGGGCCAGGCCACCCCGGATTCCGACAGGACCGAGGGGATAGTCGCACGTTATGGCGAGGCAACCAGTATCCGCAACTTCGACGCCGACAGGCGGCTGACCGAGATGGACGCGCTGGTTGCCTATCTTCAGGTGCTTGGTCAACTGACGCAGGCTCCCTACCAAACCGAAGGCAGGGCAGAGCCATGAGCCACGAGACTTTCGTCCTGATCGCCAAGACGGTGGGACTGGCCTATCTGATGGTGTTTTTTCTGATCGTGCTGGTCCAGACCTACCGGCCCTCACGCAAAAAAGCGGCTGACCATGCGGCGCGCTCTATCCTGACCGGGGAGGACCGGCCATGGCAGTGAGGGAACGCGATCCCATTTCCGGTCAGCTCACCACCGGCCATGACTGGAACGGCATTAAAGAGTTGAACAATCCGGTTCCACGCATCGTGATCGGCTTTATCGTGGTGACCCATCTGTACGCGCTGATCGCGTGGGTGCTGCTGCCAACATGGCCGCTGGGACAGACCTATACCAAGGGGCTTCTCGGGATTGACCAACGCAGCGAAGTTGCCGCTGATATTGCCCGCGCCGAAGCGGACCGGTCCGGATGGATGTCTGCGATGGCGACGGAGAGCTTCGAAACAATCCGCGCAGATCCGGTGTTGATGGCACGGGCCAAGGCGACGGCGGCGCCACTCTTTGGGCAGAATTGTCAGGCCTGCCACGGCATAAAGGGCACGGGCGGCCCCGGTTTCCCGCGATTGGCCGATGACATCTGGATTTGGGGCGGCTCGGCACAGGAGATTGCGGAATCCATCCGCGTTGGGATCAACAGCAATCATCCCGACACCCGCTTTGCCCAGATGCCGGCTTTCGGCCGTGATGAGATGTTGACCCGTCCGCAGATCGCGACACTGACCGACTATGTGCTGACCCTTTCGGATGGCGTTCAACCTGGCGATATGTCCGAAGGTGCGGTGCTGTTTCAGGACAATTGCGCTGCCTGCCATGGCGAAGACGCGCGCGGGGTCGAGGGCACCGGCGCTCCGAACCTGACCGATACTGATTGGCTATATGGTGACGATGCCGACGCGATCCGCAAGACGCTCATTCACGGGCGGCAGGGTATGATGCCGTCCTGGGCAGACCGTCTGAGCGAGGCACAAATCCGGATGCTGGCGCTGTACCTGGAAGATCTTTCGGGGGAATCGCCATGAAGATGGTTCGGTGCACGAAACTGTCGATCGGACTGGCCGTCGCTGCGGGCATTGCGCTGGTCGTCGCTGCGAACTGGCAGTTCCTCGACCTGGCTTTTTCGTCGAATCCGGGCTGTGTATCTGAAGAACCGTCGCGGTCCGCCGCAAAACCCGGTTGCTGAGGGGGAAAATCATGCTTGAACCGCTTCCCGCCGTTGAATCCCCGCTCCGCCCGGCCAGTTCCTTTGCGCGCCATCTGCCCGCCAATGCGGCGCTTGGATGGCTCGCCGCCGGGTGGCGCGACATTCGTCGCGATCCGGTATCGAGTGTTGTCTATGGACTGACAGTTCTCGTCATCTCGGTGCTGGTCATTTTGGCAATGGTGGCTGCCGGGTTGCCAGGGCTGATCTTTCCAGCGCTCTCGGGATTTCTGGTGGTGGGCCCTTTCTTTGCCATAGGACTTTATCAGAAAAGCCGGCGCCTTGCTGCCGGCGAGGCGGTGCGGCTATCGGACATGATTCTCGTGCGCCCTGCCTCTGGTGCGCAAGTCCTGTTCGCCGGACTGCTCCTGTGTCTTCTGGTCGTGCTCTGGCTGCGGGCGGCAGACCTGCTTTATGCGCTGTTTTTCGGGCTCCTGCCGTTTCCCGGCTTCGACCATATCCTTGCCCAACTGTTGACCACGCCGCGCGGCTGGGCGCTGATAGTAACAGGCTCGGCGGTCGGGGGGCTCTTCGCCGCCTTCGCGATGGCGATCAGCCTGTTCTCAATCCCGATGCTGCTGTCGCAACGCACCGACGCCCTGACGGCGCTCGGCACCAGCTTCGCGCTCACCACACAAAACCTGCGGGCGGTTCTACCCTGGGGGGCCATTGTTGTTGCAGGCTTCTCGCTGGCGGTTCTCACAGGTCTTCTTGGCCTGATCGTAATATTCCCGCTTCTGGGACATGGCACCTGGCATGCCTGGCAGGCGCTGCGCCCGGATGTGAAGGAAGCAGATCATTTGAAGGAAGCATATCCGGGGCGGACAAAATGAGCGGTGTGCTGTTTCTCATCCCTGTTTCAATCATCATGGGCCTGTTGGGACTTGCCGCGTTTTTATGGAGCCTGCGCCATCGCCAGTTCGAGGATCTGGACGGTGATGCCGGGCGTATCCTGACTGCGCCTGACCAACCAATAACTCTGACAGCAAAGGAAAAAACCGATGGATAACTGGCTCCCGAGCCTCATCACCGCAACTCCGACAGAGGGCTATGACCTTGCCGTCAAGCTGGCCCGTATCGCCGTGAAGAAGACCCAGCCCGATGCCGATATGCGCGACCGGCTGCGCAAGGATTACGAAGCCGATGCCAATGCACTGATTGCGGCCTCGCATGTTGTCGCTACGCATTTCGCTACGATCGCAGCCGCCAATGACCATTGGCGCGAGGCCAAATGAGCGCGATCAGTATCAGCGGTGCGGAGATCACGGTGGATGCTGTATTGGTGGCCGAGGGCTTTGATATGAGCGAAGAGAAACTGCGCACCCTGATGCGTGCAGGCACTATTACGTCGCGCTGCGAGACCGGCGAAGGCGAAGATGCCGGACGCACCCGACTGAACTTTCTTTACGGCAATCGGGTGCTGCGCCTGACGGTCGACGCAGAAGGAAACCTGATTGAACCCGCGCAGATTCACTATGCCGGCAGCGCCCTGCTGGACGCTCGGCGATCCAATCGGGGAGGCGAGTGAGTCCGGCGCTCACCCGCCGCACTGCGTTCCTGCTATCATTTCTCATGGTTTTGCATGATGACCGGCTCATCGCCGGCCCAGGCGCCGCCAGGTAGTCTGTTCCGGGCAGATGATACTTGCAAAAGTGCCGCCGCGCTGACATCAGCGGCGCTTTTTACTGCCTGTGCAATTGACAGAGCAGCAAAGCCGACCGACATCAGTGCCATGCCGATTTTTCTCATCATTGCCGTTGTGTTTCTTGTCGTGATCTTTGCCCCGTCATTCTGGGTGAAGCGGCAATTGAAAAAACATGCCCGGCCGCGACCGGATTTTCCCGGAACCGGCGGCGAACTTGCGCTGCATCTGATCAGCCGGGCCGGACTGACCGGTGTGGGGGTGGAGCCGATCGACGATGGCGCCGATCATTATGATCCGCAAAGCCGCACGGTGCATCTCAGCCGCTCGTTTTACCGGGGCAAGTCGGTTTCCGCCGTGGCTGTGGCAGCCCATGAAGTGGGGCATGCACTGCAGCATGCCCGCAACGAGAAACTGTTCCATCTTCGTATGGCGCTGGCCAGATCGATCCAGCCGATCAGTAAAATTGCCGGTGTACTGTTGCTGGTCGGGCCAATGCTCAGTCTGCTCCTGCGGGCACCGGGCATGAGCCTGATTTTCCTTCTGCTCGGAATTCTCGCTCTGGTGTTTCAATTGCTGGTGCATCTTGTGACCCTGCCGGTGGAGTTCGATGCGAGTTTCGGCAAAGCCCTTCCGATTCTGGCCGGAGGCGGTTATCTGCAACCTTCAGATCTGCCGGCAACCCGGTCGGTGCTGCGAGCCGCCTCGCTGACGTATGTGGCGCACTCGCTGGCCGGTGTCTTCAATCTGTGGACGCTTTTGCGGCTGTTGCGATAGAAATTCCGGTGCCGTCTTGGATTAATTATAAAAACGCTCTAGCTAATGCAGTGTTGCCGCATGCAGTTGCTGGCCAGCAACTGCATGCGGACTATGAATCTGTGCAGATAAATGGGTGAAAGTGTTGATGCCGAAACAGAGCGTGCAAAAATCCGATCCGACAGGTGCAAACGACGCTGACCAGCGCTTCGAAACGATGAAACAAATTCATCTGCCGGCTGATCATCCCCCGGTGAAGGCCGGCAGGATCGGTGTGCTGCTGGTCAATCTGGGCACGCCGGATGGCACCGACAGGAAACCGATGCGGCGCTATCTGAAGGAATTCCTCTCCGACAAGCGGGTGATCGAATGGCCGCGCGCGCTGTGGTACCCGATCCTTTATGGTATCGTGCTGAACACCCGCCCCAAAAAGAGCGGTGCTGCCTATGCGCAAATCTGGAACAATGAGCTGAATGAATCGCCGTTGCGCACCTATACCCGCAGCCAGGGCGACAAGCTGGCCGAGCTGCTGGCGGATCATGAAACCGTGGTCGTGGACTGGGCGATGCGCTACGGCAAACCACCCATCAAGGAACGGATCGAGGCCCTGCAGGCGGCGGGCTGCGAGCGGATTCTGGTGTTTCCGCTTTACCCGCAATATGCCGCCGCCACGACAGCCACGGTCAACGATAAAACCTTTGAAGCGCTGATGCAGATGCGCTGGCAGCCGGCGTTGCGCACGGTGCCGCCCTATCATGATGATCCGGCCTATATCGATGCGCTGGCGGCGAGTATCGAGGCCAGCCTTGGCAAGCTGGATTTTGAGCCTGAAAAAGTCATCGCCTCCTATCATGGCATTCCGCAAAGCTATTTCAGGAAAGGCGATCCCTATCACTGCCACTGTATGAAAACCTCCCGGCTGCTGGAGCAGCGGCTGGGTTGGGAAAAAGGCCGGTTCATGACCTGTTTTCAGTCCCGTTTCGGACCTGAGGAATGGCTTCAGCCTTATACCGACAAGACTGTGGAGCAACTGGCCAAGGACGGGGTCCGCAAGCTCGCGGTCTTCAATCCGGGATTTGTCTCCGACTGTCTGGAAACCCTTGAGGAAATTGCCGGGGAGGCGGGGGAGATTTTCAAACATCATGGCGGCGAACACTTTGCCCACATTCCATGCCTCAACGATACGCCTGAAGGCATGGCGGTGATCGAGACAATGGTGCGACGCGAGCTGTCAGGCTGGGTCTGAAGCGAGGCCTGAGGGACCACCTCGGGATGTGCGTTCCTGAGACGCCGGATCAGCGGTCAGGATTGCACATTGGCGGTTTTATGCCCATGTTATGGCTAAGGCTGCGATGCGCGGCAACAGGCCGGTCGGTCCGGTCTGGCTTTTATTCGGGATTTTTTCATGTTCGGTTTTGATCTGTTCGTTCTGGCGCTCGTCATTCTGCTGATCGTCCTGCTGTTTTTTACGCTCAAGCAGGTTCCCCAGGGTTTCAATTACACGGTGGAACGGTTCGGCCGCTATACCAGGAGCATGAAGCCGGGCCTGAATATTCTGCTGCCCTTCATCGACCGTATCGGGGCGCGGATGAACATGATGGAACAGGTGCTGGACGTGCCTTCCCAGGAAGTCATCACCAAAGACAATGCAAGCATCACTGCCGACGGGGTGACGTTCTATCAGGTACTGGATGCCGCCCAGGCCGCCTATGAAGTTTCGGGGCTGGAAAATGCGGTACTCAACCTGACCATGACGAATATCAGAACGGTGATGGGATCAATGGATCTGGATCAGCTGCTGTCCAATCGCGATGAGATCAATGCACGGCTATTGTCGGTGGTCGATCAGGCTGTGTCGCCATGGGGTCTGAAAATTACCCGTATTGAAATCAAGGACATCAATCCGCCGCGCGATCTGGTCGAGGCGATGGGACGGCAGATGAAAGCGGAGCGCGAAAAGCGCGCCTCCATCCTGGAAGCGGAGGGTCTGCGACAATCGGCAATCCTGCGCGCCGAGGGTGAAAAACAATCGCAGATTCTGCAGGCCGAGGGCCGCCGCGAGGCAGCATTCAGGGATGCAGAAGCGCGTGAGCGCGAGGCCGAAGCAGAAGCCAAGGCAACGTCGGTTATGTCGGAAGCCATTGCAAATGGCGACATTCAGGCGATCAACTATTTTGTTGCCGAGAAATATGTCGACGCGCTGCAGGCGATTGCCAGCGCGCCCAACCAGAAAGTGCTGATGATGCCGCTGGAAGCCGCTTCCGTGATCGGATCAATCAGCGGCGTTGCAGAAATTGCCCGTGAAGCGTTCGGCGAGGGCAGCACTGCCCGCAAAGGCGGCTCCCGTCTGCCTGATACCGGCCGCTGAGGAGCGCTCCTGATGGAAGAAGGCAGCTCCTACATTCTGACGCTCGCAGAAGAGCTCGGGCCATGGGCCTGGCTGATCGGCGGCATTGTCCTGCTGGCGCTGGAACTTGCAATACCGGGCAGTTTTCTCGTCTGGCTCGGGCTTGCGGCCGTGATTGTCGGTCTGGTGTCCTTTGCCGTTGATCTGTCGTGGCAGGCGGCCTGGATCGGCTTTGCAGTTCTGGCACTTATATTGCTGCTGCTGGGTCGGCGCTGGTTTTCCGCCGAGCGCACCCAGTCTGACCGGCCTCATCTCAACGAACGCGGGCTGGCCCTGATCGGCCGCCGGTTCACCCTGTTGGAACCGATTGCAGATGGCGAAGGCCGGATCCGGATCGGCGATACTTTATGGCGTGTTCAGGGGCCTGATCTGGCCGCAGGAACCCGGATCGAGATCAACGGCTCCGATGGTGCTACGCTGATCGTGGTTCCGGTAGCGGAGGCAGGCAACTGAGGCGTTTTGTTCCCTTGACCATTTGATGACCCAGACCGGTTCCTCTCGCGAGGCAGGTAATGGGGCGCATCGGGCAAGTTGGCGAAGGACACAGGCGGGCTGATCTGGGTCGTCAAATGCTTCAATGTGATCATGAAATACGTTGATGAGCGACAGATCGTTTATGCCGACGCCAAAATTGACTAGAAAATGAGCGAACGAACGAGAAAATTGGGATTTCAGAGAAAATCCCATGCCCCACCAAGATTGGATTCAATCCAAAAATCACAAATTAGAGACCATTCAGCTACTTGGGTTTTGTAAGCCGAAATGTATAATATAGAAGAAAAATCTCATATGTGAGAATTTTCTTGATTAGAGTCAGTTCTGTCATTACAAATATTTTATGTCCTGTAACGGTTGAGCACATGAAAAACCAGCGTGAACATTCACCAATCTTTTTTACCAACCCGGTTGGGCCGCTTTGCTCGCAATCCGTACCGATCTGCAGCATCAACTTGCATTCCTTTAACACTGCATCATGATCAAAATTTCTGATGCGACCAAGATCTTCAATACTGAAAATGGCCCGGTCGAAGCGCTCAGCCCGATTTCGCTCGAAGTTAAACGCGGCGAATTTGTATCGATTGTCGGGCCTTCAGGTTGCGGTAAATCAACGCTACTCAGATTAATTGCAGGCCTTGATACACCGACTTCCGGAGACATCACTTTTGAAAATTCGACCGAGAATGGATTGGTTGGATTTGTATTCCAGGAGCCGGTTTTGCTGCCCTGGAAATCGACCATAGAAAATATCCGCTTTCCGCTTGATATGAAAAATACCGATCGCGCCGCCGCAGACCATCGGGCCGCAGAGCTTTGCGACATGGTTGGACTGAGCGGGTTTGAGCGTTCATTGCCGCGAACATTGTCCGGAGGAATGAAACAACGGGTCGCAATTGCACGAGCGCTTGTCGACAAACCGGCAATTCTCTTGATGGATGAGCCGTTTTCAGCTGTTGACCTTCTGACACGTGACATTCTGAACGATGAGCTTCTTCGAATTTGGGAAGAAACCGGCACGACCATTCTTCTGGTCACCCACAGCGTCGATGAGGCGGCGTATCTGAGCAATCGTGTCGTGGTATTCAGTTCCCGTCCCGGAAAAATCCTGCAAGTTTATGATGTCGACCTGGCGCAAACGCGAGATGCCTCTGCAAAGCTTGATCCTGCATACCACTCTCTTGTTGCACAACTTCGTTCTGATCTTCGGAACAGACCGGAGCCAGAACTTTGAACCAAAGTTTGCGCAATTTCCGTGACTATTCAATTTCAATTCTGGGGTTGCTTTTTTTTTGGTGGCTGGCAAGCGGGCCGCTGCAGATGCCGATCTATCTTCTTCCCTCACCAGCGGATACATTTTTAGCAATTCTCGAGCTCGTGTTGTCGGGCGCTCTGTGGGTACATCTCGGGTTTACTCTACAAAATCTTCTTTTGGGACTGGTGACGGGCACACTGGCTGGTGTGGCGGTTGCTTATCTCTGGAGTCGCGTCCCCAGCCTGGCTTTCTGGCTGGATGGTCCGATGGTGATCATGCAAACAGCACCGAAGATAGCACTCGCGCCGCTGTTTGTGGTCTGGTTTGGGTTTGGCGTGCTTTCAAAAGTCGTACTGGTTTTCTCACTTGTATTCTTTCCGGTGTTTGTCAGCGCGGTGGCAGGCTTTAAAGCAATAGACTATCGCTTGCACGATCTGTCGAAATTGCTGGACCTCAGTGCAAAGGCCCGATTTCTGCATGTGGAATTGCCGTCAGCTCTTCCCGCGATCTTTATTGGTATGCGCATTGGTGCTGTTCAAGCGTTGGTCGGAGCGGTGCTGGGAGAGTGGATGTCGGGCCAATGGGGTCTTGGATACCTCATGACATATGCATCTGCGACATATCAGACACCGCTCCTTTTCGCTGCCGTCGTCCTGACTGTTACGCTCGGTATTTTGCTTCATTTCGCATTGATGTGGGCCGAAAATAGACTGTTGTCATGGAAGGAAGTCTCCAATGACTGAATTCGGCGCCAGATTTCCCTGGGTGAACAATCGCCCGCCGCATTTGCCTTGCGGCAAAGGAGACATAGCATCCACGGTGCTGCTTCCCGGGGATCCGGACAGGGTTGATTTGCTTGCCGGATTTTTGTCTGACGCCAGGCATTTCGGACGCCGCCGGGAATATGCAGCGGTCACTGGCAGTATTAATGGCCACCCGCTTTCGATTTGTTCGACCGGAATTGGTGGTCCGTCCACGGAGATCGCCTTGGTGGAGCTGGCGGCGCTTGGAGCCAAACGGGTCATACGCATTGGAGGCATGGGTGCCTTGCATGCTCAGGATTCGGTGGGAACCTTTATTTCGGTGACACATGCAATCGGAAACACTGGAACCGCAGAGCTATATCGCTCAGTGGGAGGGCGGGCTCAGGCAGATCCGGAGCTGGCAAGTGGTCTGAGCCATGCAGCAGCGACGTGCGGTTTAGTGTGCCGCGAAGCGGGAATTGCAACCACCGATTCGTACTATTTTGGTCAGGACCGTCCAGTTCAGGCTTCAAATATCAAATTGGATGAAAGCGACACGCCGCGCTTGGATGCTTTTGCTGCCCAAGGCGCGGCGGGCGTAGATATGGAAAGCGAAACCGTGTTGACCGTAGCCAGCTTTCTCAACCTCAGCGCCGGCTGCCTGCTTGGCATCAGGGGTAACCGGGCAACCAATGCCTGGTTGGACGACTACGAGCCTACCCAGCAAAATCTGCTGCATATCGTTGCAGAATATCTGAAGACATCTCAAGAAAGCAGAGGACCAATCCCATGTTAAAATTCATGTACCATTTTTCGGCGGGAATACTTGCCAGCCTTGCAGTCGCATTCGGGGCAACTCATTCGATGGCTGCGGAAAAAGTCGTAATGCAGATTGACGGAGCGGCAGTTCCTTTTTATGCGCCGCTATACGCTGGTGTTGAACAGGGATTTTTCAAGGAAAACGACATTGACGTCGAATTTATCTATTCAGCAGCGTCCGATATTCTGACCAATGTCGCGGCGGGCAATGTTGATTTTGGCTTTCCAAACGGCGATGCAGTTGTGGCGGCCCGCGCGAATGGTTTGCCTGTCGTTGTGGTCCACACCACGTATCAGCGCGGCATCGGCGCCCTGCTTGCAAAGGCTTCCAGCGGGATCACGACTTATGCCGATTTGAAAGACAAGACGGTGGCAATCAGCAGCCTGGGTAGTCCAAACTACATCCAACTGAAGGTGGGCTTGAAGAATGTCGGCCTGAGCCTGGAAGACATCAAACTGGAAATCGTCGCAACTGGTGCAATCGTACAGTCGCTTCAGGCCGGTCAAGTTGACGCAATTGTGTTTTCCGAACTGCGCAAATACGCGTTGGAGGCCGGCGGAGATGAGGTGACGATGATATTATCAAACGATTTTCTTCCCTCATTTGGCAATGTAGTGGTCACAAGCGAGAAAACACTGTCCGAAAACCCGGATTTGGTGAAGCGGTTTACCGCTGCTGTTTCTCGGTCTTATCAATGGGTTATCGATGGGCATGTTGAGGATGCGCTGCAAATCTCGTTTGATAAATACACGCCGACTTGGGCGGATCAGAAAGACATTCTAACCCGTGCGTTCAACGAAACATTTGCCACGTCGGTTTGGCAAAGTGATCTGACGAAAACCAATGGGTTGGGAGCTGCAGACCTGGAGGCGTGGCAGCAGAACGTCGACCTTCTCAAAGAATATGGCGTCATAAAGAATGCGCCTTCGGCATCTGATTTCGTGGTTGATCCAGCCAAAATAGGAATGCAGTAAAATGCTGCTTCGTGCCATCGCCGGACTGATTGCCACACTGGCTGTTTGGCTGGCGGTGGTGCGAGTTTTCGAGATCCCGTCTTTCCTGCTGCCGTCTCCTGTCGCTGTTTGGGAAAGCATGGTCTTTTTAGCTCGTTTCGGAAAGCTCTTCGACCACACTGCAGTCACAGTGAGCGAAATCGTCTATGGCTTTGTCGCAGGTGTCGTGATCGGTATCACCACCGGTATTGTGTTTGCCCGATCAGAACCTGTTGAAAGACTGGCAACTCCGCTGGTGCTTCTGTTGCAGACGGCACCCAAGATTGCCATTGCGCCTCTGCTGCTGCTGTGGCTCGGTATTGGGCCCGCTCCCAAGATCGTCCTTATTGCGATTGTGACCTTCTTCCCTGTAATGGCCGGGATGCGGAGCGGTTTGAAGTATGGAGAGACCGCCTACAAGGATCTCGCCAAAGTGCTCAAACTGTCTGCCTGGCAGCGATTTGTTCACCTCGACCTGCCCAACTCGATCCCATCCGTACTCGCAGGCATGAAGGTTGCGACCACACTTGCGATGACAGCGGCAGTGATTGGAGAATTGATGGGTGCAAGTGAGGGCCTGGGTTATCTTCTTTCATCGGGACAGGAGAACAGCGATTCCGCATCTGTCATCGGAGTGGTCCTGCTGCTCTCATTGCTGGGATGGCTGTCTTATCAGATCGTGGAAAAAATCGAACAGTCTGCCAATCATCGATTTCGAACCTGACGCGCTTTTTGACTAGATTGAATCATATGATTCTCCAGAGCAGGTCTTCGCGTTCAAGAAACGACTGAAGCCAGTCAAAAGTTCAATAGGGCAGCGCTTGCGGGGCAGCGTTCCACCAACTAGTCTTGGACGCTTAAACAACCCGGCTGCATTGTTGTCCATGTTCAAGAAAATCCTGATTGCCAATCGCGGCGAAATTGCCTGCCGTGTGATGCGCACGGCACAGCGCATGGGGATTGCCACCGTCGCGGTTTATTCCGATGCGGACCGTAATGCGCTGCATGTGCAGATGGCTGACGAAGCGGTCCATATCGGCCCGCCCTCTGCTGCGGACTCCTATCTGCTGGGTGAGCGGATTATTGAAGCCTGCCGTTCAACCGGGGCAGAAGCTGTGCATCCGGGCTACGGCTTTCTGTCGGAAAATGCCGGCTTTGCCGCAGCGCTCGACAAGGCGGGGATCGTGTTCATCGGTCCCAACCGGGTCGCGATTGAGGAAATGGGCGACAAGATCCGCTCCAAAATCGTGGCTGCGAAAGCCGGTGTCTCCACCGTGCCCGGCGCGCCTGATACAATCAGCAATGCCGAGGATGCGGCACGGGTTGCCGCGAGAATCGGGTATCCGGTGATGATCAAGGCTTCGGCTGGCGGCGGCGGCAAGGGCATGCGCATTGCGTGGAACCATGGGGAAGCGCTGGAAGGTTTCGAGCGCGCCCGTTCCGAGGCTGCCACCTCGTTTGGCGATGACCGCATCTTCATTGAAAAATTCATCGAAAATCCGCGCCATATCGAAATTCAGGTACTTGGCGACAAGCACGGCAATATAATTCATCTCAATGAGCGGGAATGCTCGATCCAGCGCCGCAATCAGAAAGTCATCGAAGAAGCGCCTTCGCCATTGCTGGACCCGGAAACCCGGGCAAAAATGGGCGAACAGGCCTGTGCGCTGGCGCGCGCCGTCGGTTATGACAGTGCCGGAACCGTGGAATTTGTCGCCGGGCAGGATAGAAGTTTCTATTTTCTGGAGATGAATACACGCCTGCAGGTGGAGCATCCGGTCACTGAAATGACCACCGGTATCGACCTTGTGGAGCAGATGATCCGAATTGCAGCCGGCGAGAAACTGGCGCTCCGCCAGAGCGATATCGGCATTGATGGCTGGGCGATGGAAAGCCGCATCTATGCCGAAGATCCGTACCGGAATTTTCTGCCCTCGATTGGTCGGCTTGTGCGCTTTCAGCCTCCGGCGGAAATCTCGCAGGATGGTGCCACGATAAGGGTTGATACCGGTGTGGTCGAGGGCGATGAGATCTCGATGTTTTACGACCCGATGATTGCCAAATTGTGCAGCCATGCCGCCACCAGAGAGGGTGCAAACCGGGCCATGGCCACGGCACTCGACGGCTTCGTGCTGCACGGCATCGGCCATAATATCCCGTTTCTGGCGGCGCTGGTCGATCATCCGCGCTGGCAGGCGGCAGATTTGTCGACCGGTTTCATTGCCGAAGAATATCCCGATGGATTTGAAGGGGCGGCGCTTACCGAGGCAACCGCACGTAAGCTGGCCTGTGCGGCGCTGGCGCTGGAACTTGCGCGCAAGGACCGGCTTGACCACATGAGCGGACGCCTGCGACCGCATTGCGGATCGCTGCGTGCGGACTGGTCGGTGGCGATTACCGATCATGTGTTTACCATCCACGCCCGGACTTTCACGCCCGGTGAAACCGCCTGTGCCGATCTGGTGTTTTCCGACAGCACCGAGCATTATGATATCCGGTTTTCGCACCGGGCCGGAGCCGCTTTGTGGCGCGGGTGGATCAATGGCGAAGAACTGCTGGTTCAGGTGAGGCCAGCTCCTGGCGGCATGTCTCTACAATGGCGCGGCGTCGGTGCCCTGGCACGGGTGTTGCCGGCGTCTCTGGCACCGCTCAATGCTCTGATGCCTGTCAAGCAGGCACCGGATACCTCGAACCTGCTGCTGTGCCCGATGCCGGGTCTGGTGGTATCGGTTTCGGTGCAGGCCGGACAGAAGGTCAAGACGGGGGAAATTCTTGCGGTGGTTGAGGCGATGAAGATGGAAAATGTGCTGCGCGCCGAACGCGATGGCGTTATTTCAGCAATTCATGCCAGCGCCGGCGACAGTCTTGCGGTGGATGCAGTGATTATGGAATTCGAGACCTGAGGTCTGATCGCCTGCGGTCTTAAAACAGGCGGCTGAATTCCTGCTTCAGCACGATATCCACATCCGCCATGGTGGCGGTCACGCCAAGATCGTAAAGACTGGTGACACCGTGGCCGGCAACACCGCAGGGCACGATGCCATCGAAATGCGACAGCTCCGGCTCAACATTGATGCTGATGCCGTGAAAGCTGATCCATTTGCGCAGGCGTATGCCGAGGGCGGCAATCTTGTCTTCGCGCATCGTGCCATCGGGCAAAGGCGGTTTATCTGGCCGTCGCACCCAGACTCCAACCCGTTCCTCGCGGCGTTCGCCGGTAATGCCGAATGAGGCGAGGCTGTTGATGATCCACTGTTCCAGAACCGCCACGAAACGGCGCACATCGCGGGTGCGGCCGGACAGATCGAGCATGACATAGGCAATGCGCTGACCCGGCCCGTGATAGGTGTATTGTCCGCCGCGTCCGGTCTGAAACACCGGAAACCGGTCCGGCAGCAGCAGATCCTGGGGCTGCGCGCTGGTGCCGGCGGTGTAAAGCGGGCTGTGTTCCAGCAGCCAGATCAGTTCCGGGGCGGTACCGGCAGCAATGTCTGCAGCACGGGTTTCCATTTGCAGCAAAGCATCCTGATAAGCCACGGGATGATCGCTGATGGCCCATTCCACCGCCTTTTCCCCGGAAAATTGCGGCTGAAATGAAGTTCGTTTCAACTCCAGTGCAATCCCGCCGCGTTCGTTAATCATTTGTTTACCTTAAATTCTGCACAACAGTGATGTGGTGCATTGCGTTGCATGTGGGCTTCGGCCCGCACGTCCTTATCAGATGGAGCATACTTATGGCGACCCTTGACGTCATTGATGTCGATCTTGCTGTTGGCCTTGGCCACACGCATATGCCGGTGCACCAATTGCTGAGAATGGGCCGTGGGGCGGTGATAGCACTGAACACGGACGCCGACGACAATCTGACATTATTTGCCAATGGCATGCCGGTTGCCGATGTGCAGGTTGTGCTCCAGGGCGACATGATCGCCATCGAAATCCAACATGTGCATGGCCGCGCGCAGAAACAAGCCGCCCTGCAGAACGGATAAGTTCGCCGCCGCGAACAAGGCCCTTGTGAAGCGCTTAAAGGTTTGATAGAGCAGCGGCTGCAGGGCACCCTTGGGTGCCCGGTTTCGCAACAGTGCGGTCGTGGCGGAATTGGTAGACGCGCAGCGTTGAGGTCGCTGTGGGGTAAAACCCGTGGAAGTTCGAGTCTTCTCGACCGCACCATTTTTGATCTCACGGCAATTTGCTGCGCAAACGCCTCCGATGGGGCGGCGCAGGTGCGCCGGACGCCCGGTCGAGCATCCGGGTGCCGGTTTGCGGGTGTTCATCACACCTACACCAGTTTGCTCTGCCGGTGTTTCTCATTGCCAGCGATTGCAGACACCGCCTTTGAGTTCCTGATCTAAAACCCGGTTCGGTCGGCGCCTTTCAGGTCGAGCATTTCGCGGGCTTCATCCGGTGTTGCCACCTGGCAGCCGAGATCTTCGATGATGCGGCGGATTTTTGTTACCTGGTCGGCGTTGGAACTGGCCAATTTGCCGCGCTCGATGAACAGGGAATCCTCCAGCCCGACGCGGACATTGCCGCCCATCTGGCTGGCGGTGGTGGCAAATGGCATTTGTGCACCGCCCGCGCCCAGCACCGACCATTGATAATCATCGCCGAACAGGCGGTCGGCAGTGCGCTTCATGAAGATCAGATTGTCAATGTCCGGGCCGATGCCGCCAAGAATGCCGAAAATGAACTGGATGAAAACCGGGGCTTTGAACAGACCGGTATCCATGCAGAATTTCAGATTGTAGAGATGCCCGACATCGTAGCATTCATGCTCGAATTTGACGTTGTGTTCCTCGCCAAGTTGCCGCGCCACAAAGCCGATATCGGCAAAGGTGTTGCGAAAGATGTAGCCATCGGAATTGCGCACATAATCTTCTTCCCAGTCGAATTTCCAGGTCTTGTAGCGCTCGGCCAGAGGATGGAACGAAAAATTCATCGACCCCATATTGAGCGAGCACATTTCCGGCGAGGCCCATTTTGCGGGCGCAATGCGTTCTTCCATGGTGGTCAGAAGACTGCCGCCGGTAGAGACATTGATCACCGCATCCGTGGCCTGTTTGATGACCGGCAAAAAGCGTTTGAAATGCTCCGGGTCGATGGAGACCCCGCCATCATCGGGCCGGCGCGCATGCAGATGCAGGATCGAGGCCCCTGCTGCAGATGCGGCAATTGCCTGATCGGCGATGTCTTCAGGCGTAAAGGGCAGGGCGTCCGACATGGTCGGGGTGTGAATGGCACCGGTAATGGCGCAGGTGATGATGGTTTTCTTCTGCTTTTTAGCCATTTCGGCCTCCGTTCAGGTGAATTTTATGTCTGACGCCGGCGCTCAACGCGCCGTGTCGTTGGAAACAGTTCAATGCCGGTGCGGGCTTTGACAAAGCCCCACAGGCCGCTTGGGGCGCGCAGCATGACGACAATGGCGACGACGCCGAGAATAAGCAGGTAGGCGGTGCCCAGATCCGCCAGCGTTTCGCGCAGCAGGAAGAACACGATGGTACCGATGATCGGGCCTTCGATGGTGCCGATGCCGCCTATCACCACAATGAAAATGACAAAGGCTGTCCAGTCATTGACGCTGAAGGCGGCATCAGGGGAAATCCGCAACTTCTGCAGAAAGATCAGCGCGCCCACGGCAGAGGTCAGCCCGGCAGTGGTGATATAGACGAAAAACTTGGTGCGCCAGATATCAATACCCATGGCTTCTGCCGCAGCTTCATTGTCGCGGATGGCCTTCAACGCCAGCCCCTGGCGCGAGCGCAGAAACAGATAGACACTGGCGATGACAATAATGGCGATGCCGAGAGCGGACCAGTAAGCGGCGCTTTCGCGGCCCGACCGGGAGGCGGCAATCGATTTGACGATGCCGACCGGAAGGCTGGTTCCCGAGCCGCCGCCGAGCGCCGATATCTGGGCAAAGCCAAGGCGGAAAACCTCGGCGATGACCCAGGTGCCGATGGCAAAATAGGCGCCGCGCAGGCGGAAGATCAGCACCGCGACGGGGATTGAAACCAGCGTGCCCAACAGCACAATCAGCGGAACCGCGAGCAGCGGATGCACGCCCAGGAAGATGGCCAGCGCAAACAGGCAATAGCCGCCAAAGCCGACAAAGGCCTGCTGGCCAACCGAGACCAGACCGGCGTAACCGGCGAGAAAATTCCACAGGCAGGCCAGTGCGACATAGAGATAGATTTCGCCGAACAGGCGCAGATCGGCGCGCCCCGCCCACCAGGGAGCAGCGACCAGAAACGCCAGCAGAAGCACGGCGACAATGGCGACCGCGCGGCTGGTGCGGGAGGACTGGACGATGATGTGATCGTGGGCGGCGCTCATCCGTCAATCCTTGGAAACAGGCCGCGTGGGCGCAGCGCCAGAACAATCAGAAATGCAATATGACCCGCCAAAAGCTGCCAGCCGGGATTGATCTGGGCACCAATATTCTGGCTGACACCGAGAATGATGCCGCCAATCAAGGTGCCCCACAAATTGCCCAGCCCGCCGATGATTACTGCTTCAAAGCCGAAAATCAGCCGGGCCGGACCGACGGAAGGGTCAAAGCTGGTGCGCACCGCCAGGAAAATGCCGGCGACCGCTATCACGGCCATGGACAGCGCCATGGCGAGGCTGAATATGTGCGCCTTGTTGAGACCCATCAGCTGGGCGATATCCTGATTGTCCGACACGGCGCGAAAAGCGCGGCCAAGCGCAGTGCGATAGAAGACCCACTGCAACAGCGCGATTATGAGCACCGCCGCGGCAAAAGTCAGCACCGGCAGAACACCGGCGTTGAGGCCGCCGCCAAGCGGTATGCTGGCGGTTTCCAACGCACCGGCACTGAGCTTTTGCGGATCGGCAGTGAAAATTTCCAGCAGGCCGTTCTGCAATATGACAGACAGGCCGAAGGTCACCAGCAGCGGCGGCAGGATGTCCCGCCCCAGGGTCTGGTTCAAAATCCCGCGCTGCAGTACATAGCCCAGCAGCGCCATCACCGGCACCACAATGACCAGGGCCAGCAGCGGGTGCAGGCCCAGAGTGCCGGTTACGACGAGGCCGAGAAACGCCGCCAGAACAATGAAATCGCCATGGGCGATGTTAACCAGCCGCATGACGCCGAAGATCAAAGATAATCCTGCCGCGAACAGGGCGTACAGACCACCCAGCAGCACGCCTTGCAAAACTGCATTTACCCAATCCATTGATTATACTCCGAAATAGGCATGGCTGATATCCTCTCGTGACACGGAGGTGGTCTTGCCTTCCAGCGAAACCCGGCCTTCCTGCAGGCAGTAGACCCGATCAGAGACCGAAAGCGCTTTGGCGATATCTTGTTCAACAATGATGCTGGTCATGCCGCCGCCGACGATCTTCGGCAGGGCGTCATAGATTGATTTGATGATGATCGGCGCAAGGCCAAGGCTGATTTCATCAAACAGCAGCAGATCCGGATTCGCCATCAGCGCGCGGCCGATGGCGACCATCTGCTGCTGGCCGCCTGACAGAGCGGTGGAGGGCACATTGCGGCGCTCCTGGAGGATTGGAAACAGCTCAAAAACAGCTTCCAGAGACCAGGCACCGGTGCGGCCGATCTGGCCGCCAATCTTCAGATTTTCCTCAACCGACAGGGAGGGGAACAACTGGCGGCCTTCCGGGACCATGGCGATGCCAAGAGCGGCGATCTGGTCGGCGCGCAGGGCGCCGACCGGGCGTTGCTGCCACTGCACCATCTCCGGCTTGCTTTTGAGCAGACCGGTAATGGCCCGCATCAGCGTGGTTTTTCCGGCCCCGTTGGCGCCGATAATGGCGATGATCTCGCCACGATTGATCTGGCAATTAATGCCGAACAGGGCTTGAAAATCCCCATAAAAGGCGTCGAGATTTTCCACTCTGAGGATCGGGTCAGCCATCGACTTCGATCCCCATATAGATTTCCCTGACCTGGCGGCTTGCCATGATGGATTTCGGCTCGCCGTCTGCGATCTTGCGGCCAAAATCGATGACGACAAGACGGTCGACGACCGCCAGCAGGGCGTGAACGATATGTTCGATCCAGATGATGCTGATGCCGGTGGCGCGGATGGCACGGATGGTTTCAACCAGCGCATGACACTCTTTTTCGGTGAGACCTCCAGCAATCTCGTCGAGCAGCAGCAATTTCGGCTTGGCGCAGAGCGCGCGCGTCAGTTCCAGGCGCTTGCGCTCCAGCAGGGTCAGATTGCCGGCCAGTGTATTGGCCTTTGCAAGAAGGCCGGTCTGTTCCAGTGCGTCGAGGCAGAGCCTGTTAGCCTTTGTGCCGACAAGGCCAGCGCCCTGGGTGGCGGCAACCAGCGCGTTTTCAAACACGCTCATGGCGCCGAATGGCTGCGGGATCTGGAACGAACGGGCGATGCCACTGCGGCAGCGCATGGCGGCTTTCATATGGGTGATGTCGCGGCCATCAAACCAGATGGTGCCGGCATCAGCGGGCAGGGCGCCGGTGATGAGATTGAACATCGATGTCTTGCCGGCACCATTGGGACCGATAATCCCCAGAGCCTCGCCACTTTGCAGCTCATAACTCAGCGCATCGGATACCGTGACAGCACCGAACGCTTTTGAGACATTGTGCAGTTTCAAGACTGTCGACATGGCGCGTTCCCACGAGCCTCATCGCGCTGGCGCGCGATGAGGCCGGTTTTGAAAAAGATCAGAGCAGTTTCAGCTCACCCCCAACAGGGATCTCGGGAGCGTTGGCATTGGCCGTCACCACAAGTTCGAATGCATCGCCCTGTTTCTGCCACTGGCCTGCCACCAATGGTGTTTTGGTGACATTTTTCACCGGACCGTTTGACCAGTCCACCTTGCCGACAATGGTATCCAGTGCTGTGGTGCGGATTGCCTCGACGATAGCCGCTGGATCATCCAGATCGGCAGCCCGCGAAATCACGTTGGCAGTGACCTCGAACAGTGCATGTTTAAAGCCGATTGGCTGGGTCCAGGGGCGGCCGGTCTCTGCCGTGTAACTGTCGGCCAGCGCTTTTGCCGATGCATTTGTCAGGCTGGATGCGAAGGGGTGATTTGGTGTCCACCAGATTTCTGAGGACAGGCCGTTGGCGCGCTCGCCAAGCGAATTGATGACCGAGGGGAACAGCAGGGCTTTGCCGATGGTAACGATTTTCGGATTGAAACCCTGTTGTGCTGCCTGCGACCAGAAATTGGCAAAGTCGGGCGGGATCATGTTTCCGGTGACAATTTCACAGCCGGCTTCCTTGAAAGCGGAAATCTGTGAGGAAAAATCATCGGTCAGAGGCTGGTAGCGGCCCGGGTCAACCAGGGTGTATCCGGCAGCGGCCAGGGGTTTGGGAAAGCCCAGCTCCGGGTCGCCCCAGGCGTTGCCGTCCGCATCATTGGGAAACAGCCCGCCAACCGATTTGGCAACACCGCTTGAGCCCCACAGATCGAGGAAGGAGGCGATAACATCCTCAAGGCCCCAGAAGAAGTGATAGGTGTAGTCAAACCCTTCAGCCGGATTGCCGTTGCGGCCAAAGAAATAGGGCTGCCACGGACAGTCTGTGGTGATGCAGGGGACTTCATTGATTTCGGCCTGATCGGCGACCGGATTGGTGGTGTCGGGCGTTGATGCGGCGACGATGATATCTACTTCATCGCCGAGGATCAGCTCGGCAGCCACTTCAGCGGCGCGATTCGGATTTGACTGGGAATCCTTTGAGATAATTTCAACCTCATAGGATTTGCCATTGTTCATCAGGCCGCCGGCAAAGGCTTTCTGAATTCCGGCCAGAACAAAGTCGTCAGCCTCGGCAAAGCCGGCAAGCTGCCCGGTTCGCGGGCTGACATGGCCGATTTTTAGAACCGGGTGGGCGGCATAGGCACGGCTGTGGCGCAGGATTGCCGGAGCGGCAATAGTTGCGCCCAGGCCGGTAAGAATTGTGCGGCGTGAGACTCCGGACAGAATGGGTTTTTTTATCATGGTCTTCCTCCTAAAATCCGGCCCTCCTCCAAGGTCCGGTGAACTATTCCAGTATGGTGTCGAGTTTCTGCAAATGTGTGGTGACGCGGCGGCGGGTTGCTGCTGCAGCTTCCGGCGTCCATTTGCGAAACCCTTCACCGGATTTCATGCCGAGTTTTCCTTCGGCAACCAGGCTCTCCAGCAGCGGCGAAGGTGCGCCGCTGGCTTCCAGATCCGCCAGAACGTTCTGGTGAATGTCGAGGGTCAGATCGGTGCCGACAAGATCTGCGTTCTCCAACGGTCCAAGGACCGCCAGACGGCGCCCGAAACTAGCTTTGATGACTTCATCCACCGCTTCTGCCGAACACACACCTTTTTCCACAAGGCTGATGGCTTCACGCCACAGAGCGTGCTGCAGGCGGTTTCCGATGAAACCGGCAACATCCTTTTCAACCCGCACCGGCGTTTTGCCGATTTGGGTCAGAATGCCGACCATCTGATCCATCGCCTGATCGGTGGTCCATTCGGTGCGGATCACTTCTACCAGCGGAATCATATGCGGCGGGTTCCACCAATGGGTGCCAAGGCCCCTTGAGCGGTCGGCCAGCCCCTGCATGATACTGGTGATCGGGATCACCGAGGTGTTGGAGGCCAGCAGGCATTGCGCCGGGACGGCGGGCTCAATCTGGGCAAAGATTTCCTGCTTCAACGCCAGTTTCTCCGGCGCTGCTTCGACCACCAGATCAGCGTTGCTGACTGCGGCGTCGAGGCTTTGGCAGGGCGTGATGCGGGCTGTGATGCCGGCTGTGTCCCCGGCTGCGACACCTAAGGCAATCAGGCTGTCCGTGACCCGCGCAATCAGCGTTTCAAGAGTTTCGGCATGGGGATCATGGACGCGGGTTTCAAAGCCGGCCTTGGCAAAGCTCAAAGCGATGCCGTGGCCCATGAGACCTGCACCGATGACCGCTATGTTGCGCAAGCTGTTTGCCATCTAGGGTCTGTACTCAATTAGGAGGTTGAATTGGCGCTGCCAGAAAAGCCCAACTGCTATGAACAGATTGCAGGTAAGGCTGGTTGCCTCTCCAAAATCTGTGAAGCGGCAAGTGGGCTTTCCTGGCAGCGTCGCTTTGCGATGAGCTTGCTTTTGGCCAGGATGTCGTCGCAAAGGCTTGAAAACCAGACGGTTTCCTGCGCCGTCGCTCCTAACTCTGTCCAAAATCAAGCTCACCAATTCCACCTCCTAATTGAGTACAGACCCTAGCCCGCCGTATATCCACCGTCCGCGTAGAGAATGTGGCCGGTGTAAAAGTCTGACGCGCTGGAGGCCAGGAACAACAGCGGGCCAACCAGATCTTCCGGTTCGCCAAGCCGGCCTTTCGGGACACGGGCCAGAAAACCGCTGCGCACAGCCCTGGCTTCGTCGGTATCGCCGAACATCCAGGCGGTAAGGGGTGAGCGGAATACGGTTGGAGCAATTGCATTGACGGTGATGCCTGTCGGACCCAGTTCGCAGCCAAGTGCCTTAGTCATGCCATCCACTGCCGCTTTGGAAGCGCAATAGGCGGTGTAGCCCGCCGGGTGGCCCAGAAGACCGCGTGCGGACGACACCAGAACAATCTTGCCTCTGTCGCTGGTGCCGGCTTCAATCTGTGCGCTCATCTGAACACTTGCGGCCTTGGCCAGCATCCAGGATTGCGTGACATTGGCATCCATCACCGAGGTGAAGGTTTCCAGAGCCATATCCTTGATTTTGGCAACTTTGTTCATGCCTGAAGCGACAACCAGAATATCGAGCTGGCCGAACCGCTGCACCGCTGCATCGATCATCGCGGCACATCCGGCTTCGTCTTCCGGCCTTGCGTTGACGGGCTCAACCTCAGCGCCGGCCGCCTCGCATTCGCCGGCAATGTCCTGCAGGGCTGCCGCATTGCCGGCAGCCAGAACCAGTTTGCAGCCGGCACCGGCGAGGGCCTTTGCCGCGACCGCACCAAATGCGCCCGATGCGCCGGTAATCAGCGCAACCTTGCCTTCGACATTGAACATGGCAAGAGGATTGTCAAAGCTCATGATTTTGCTCCAGGCCGAGTTCCGGCAGGATAGGGTATCACCACCAGCATAGTACAGACATGGTTCGAGCGGTTGATGATTTCCCGCTCTTCGCCCGGTGGGATTGTGCAGGAATCCATTGCGCCCAGCACGGTTTCCACTCCGTCCACGATGATCGACAGCTCACCTGACAGAACCACATAGACTTTTTCAAACGGCGTGGAATCCGGCCCGGCGCCGCCGCCGGGCAGAAATTGTGAATAACCGATCCACTGATTTTCCGGCCCGCCCTGTTCAAAACCCTGCAAACGCAGACCGGCGACGCCCCGATGGTTCGGAGCATCATAGGGTTCGGCGTCGGTGAAGCGTTTCAGATGCATCAGAATGCCTCACCGGGTTCGATGCGGTATTTCTGACCCTTGTCGATCATGGCGACAAGGCGGATGATGCAGCCATCGCCGCGATCCCAGTTCCACGGGAAGAAGGCAAAAGTGCAGCGTTTGCCGGTGACCGCATCGAGATCGCCGCCAACATTTTCAATGCCCAGAATACCGTTTGAAAACAGTTTGTTGTGAACCGGTTCCCATTCCGGGAAGGCATCTTTCCAGTCAACGCCGCCTGACCATTCCTTATATTCCGCTTCCAGATGCGGCAGGATCGGGCCATTGCGCTGCGGGCCGATGGCGGTTGCCAGCGGATGATCATTGGCCTGGGTATCGTGGCCGACAACCTTGATGCCCTTTTCCACCATCCAGTCTGCGGCAGAGGGCACAAGGCCGGGACAATAAGCAAAATAGTCACCGTCCTCATACTGCTTGTGCCAGCCGGTGTTGATGATCAGAACATCGTTCTTGCGGATCGCGTGGCCACAGGCCTTTTCCAGATCATCGGCTGTAATCTGTTCCCACTTCCTTTTCGGAATAGAAACTACAAGGCCGGAGCCGAAGAAATGCGGCAGCGGCACCTCATCGATGAAAGGTGTGCCTGGCACAACATGGGCGGGCGCATCAATATGGGTGGTGACATGCATGGTGGTGGTCAGAGTCTGGCTGAGCACGCCAGACTTTGCCATGTAATGTTTGCGCTCAATCTGGACGTCCTTGAAATAGGGCCAGTTGGGGCATTGAAAGCCGTAACGATGTGACAGATTATAGAATTCGACGCCCATGTCGTTGTCGAGATTGTCCTGAAACTCAAGACCGCGAACTGTAATTGTCATGATGACTTCTCCCAAAGATTCCAGAACATGCTGCAAAATGTATTGCATTACGATACATATGTACCATAATGCGGTCAAGTGGAGATGGTGAATTTTCCAGATGATCCAATTCACGGGCATAAGGATATAGAAGTGTCATCTGCAGCAACCGATTCGTCCGTCTGGAAGAAACCAATGAATCACGACCGCCCCGCAAAATCCGCCTCCGGTCAGGGGGTCCAGGTGATTGCGCGGGCTGCCGAGATATTGCGCGTGTTAAAGCAGGATAACCGTGGTCTGAGCCTGGGACAAATTTCCGATCGGGTCGGTCTGCCGCGCTCTACGGTGCAGCGCATTGTCAATGCGTTGCTGGCTGAAAAGCTGATCATGAATACGGCGGCCGAGGGCGGTCTGCGGCTGGGACCGGAAATCCAGTCACTGGCGGCGGCGGGGCGCGTTGATGCCGCCGAATTGCTGCGACCGGTGTTGCAGGAGATTGCCGAAAGCTGCGGTGAAACGGTTGACCTGGCGGTGTTTCGCACCGATCACATGGTGTTCGTCGACCAGGTCGTCGGAACCCATCGCGTGCGGACCGTGTCCGCAGTGGGCGAGACTTTCCCGCTGATTTCGACAGCAAATGGCAAGGCTGCGCTTGCACTGCTCGACGATGAAATGGCGATAGCTCTGGCAGTGCGGGAATTGAAGGCCAGCCATTCGGAAAAACCGCTCTCGGCGCTGATCGCCGAACTGGAAGAAATTCGAACCACCGGACTGGCCTGGGACTGTAATGAACATACCGAAGGACTGTCAGCGGTCGGCTTCGGCTTTCGCGATTCCGCGGGATTGATTTATGCGCTGTCTGTCCCGGTGCCCTCCTACCGCTTTGCAAAATCCAGGAAGCGGATTGCCGAGTTGCTGAAAACCACGGCGCCAAGAATCTCTGCCCTGATTTCCTGACGCCCATATGCAGCGCTGATTTCAAGCCCTGGCCCTAAAAGCCGGTTTTGCCATTTTGTTTGCATTGGACCTTTGCAGAGAAGGCGCTATGGATGTCTGTAACGCGGTCCAACCTCCAAAAGCACAACACACATGGCTCAAAACGCTTCCAACAACGACCAATCCGAGGGCTCGACCGGTAACGACCAACAGCTGGAAGACTGGAACATTCGCGATCCTGATACAGGCGGCATGGCGACGGTGTTTGTCGATGCGGTTTTGCTGGCAATTGATGCAGGCGATCGGGCGCTGGCGCGGCAACTGACCCATGATTTGCACGAAGCAGATCTGGCCGATCTGATCGAGGCGCTGCCGGCGTCAGAGCGCTCCCGGCTGGTTGCTCTGCTGGGATCTGATTTCGATTTTGCCGCATTGACCGAACTGGATGAAGGGGTTCGCCTCAGTCTGCTGCAAAACCTGCCGGTCGATACCGTCGCCGAGGCGCTGTCGGAACTTGACAGTGATGATGCAGTGTTCATCCTGGAAGATCTGTCGGTTGAGGACAGGGCCGAAATCCTCGACCAGATTCCGGCTCTTGAACGCCTCGTCCTGCAGCGCTCGCTGAATTACCCCGAGGAATCCGCCGGACGGCGGATGCAGACCGAATACATTGCGGTTCCGCCATTCTGGACGGTCGGCCAGGCGATTGACTATATGCGCGACACCGAAGATCTGCCGGACAGTTTTTATGAGTTGTTTGTCGTCGATCCGACCTATCGCCTGCTGGGAACCGTGGCTCTTGACAGATTGTTGCGCACCAAACGACCGGTTTCCGTGGCCGATATTATGGGCGAGACGGCTCATACTGTGCGCGCTGAGGAAGACCAGGAAGAAGTGGCCCGGACCTTTGAGCGCTACAATCTGGTGTCGGCAGCGGTTCTGGATGAAGCGGAACGTCTGGTTGGCGTTCTCACCATCGATGATATCGTCGATGTTATTCATGAAGAGCATGATGAAGATATCAAGCGCATGGGCGGCGTCGGCGATGAAGAGATTTCCGATAATGTCTTCAATGCGGTCAGAAGCCGCTTTATCTGGCTGATGGTCAATCTGGGTACCGCTGTGCTGGCATCGGTTATCATCGGCCTGTTTGATGCCACCATCCAGCAGATGGTGGCGCTGGCGGTGCTGATGCCGATTGTTGCCAGCATGGGCGGCAACGCTGCCACGCAAACCATGACAGTGGCCGTGCGCGCCCTGGCAACGCGGGAGCTCGACGCCTATAATGTGCGGCGCATTATTGGCCGTGAGGGGACCGTGGGTCTGATCAATGGCATTCTGTTTGCCATTGTCATCGGTCTGGTATCCGCCATGTGGTTCGGCAATGGCGCGTTGTCAATAATCATCGCGCTTGCCATGGTCATCAATATGGTCGCGGCCGGTTTTGCCGGAATTCTGATCCCGATCCTGCTTGATAAACTCAAGGCGGACCCGGCGATCGCGTCCGGCGTGTTCGTCACAACCGTCACCGATGTGGTTGGTTTCTTTGCGTTTCTTGGCCTGGCAGCGTGGTGGTTCGGAATTTGAAGCTGGCGCTGGCATGTTCGCGGCAGACTCAGGGTAGACTGGGGGCTCTGCTGGCATTTCGGAGGCCATGATCCCGCCCAAATTGTGACGAAACATGAATTCCATGGAAAGCCCGTCAATCCTCATTCGCGCGGCCAGAATCAGCGATGCCGCTGATTTGTCAAAGGTGCATCGCGCCTCCTGGTTCAATGCCTATCATGGCATATTGAACGGTGGCGCATTGCGCGATGCAGTGGCCAGACGAAATTCGGCCTGGTGGCGCTCGGCTGTCGAGAAGCTGAACGCAGAACCGGCTTCAATCGGCCGAGGCTCCCTATCGCCAGACGCCGGCTTGCGGCGGTCCAGATTGCTGGTTCTGGAATTTGACGGGCGAGTTGCGGGTTATGCCAATTTCGGCACCGGCCGCCGCAGCTATCCGCCGCACTCAATTGCCCGCTGGGGTGAGGTTTTCGAGCTGTATCTGGCACCCGAGTTTCAGGGACTGGGCTTCGGCCGAACCCTGTTTCGCCAGGTGCGCAAAGAGTTGAAAGAGATGGGTCATGGCCCATTGATTGTCTGGGCACTGGAAGCAAATGATCTGGCGACCGGGTTTTACCTTGCCATGGGCGGTGAGCGCTTTGTCCGCTCTCACGAGATATTTGGCGGCATACAAACTCCGACCATCGGCTATCGCTGGCGCTGATTTTCCGCAATTGTAGTGCGGCCGTTCTGAAGGGTCGGGTGTTTGCGATGTTGGGTCCCTGGGTCAGGCCAAAGGTGACGTCGTCTGTGTTGCTGAAGCGTGGTGAAGCGGCCGCAATCTGCTGAAAACGAAACTTCATTGCAGAACTTGGCGGCTTTTTCTTGAAAGATGGCGCGGCTTGCGGCATGACCGCCGCAACAAGAGCTGCAACAGATGAGGCCACAGCAGATGAATCTGGATAAAATTGCAATCGGCAAAAATCCGCCGGAAGACATCAATGTCATTATCGAAGTGCCGATTGGTGACGAGCCGATCAAATATGAGCTGGACAAAGAATCCGGCGCATTATTCGTCGACCGGTTCCTGTTCACATCGATGCGCTATCCCGGCAATTACGGCTTTGTGCCTCATACGCTTTCCGAAGATGGTGATCCCGCTGACGTCATCATTGCCAATACGCGCCCGCTGATGCCTGGCTCGGTGATCAATTGCCGTCCAATTGGCGTGCTTGTGATGGAAGATGAATCCGGCGGCGATGAAAAAATTCTGGCGGTGCCGTCACGCAAGCTGACCCAGCGCTACGATAATGTCACCAACCACACCGATCTGCCAGAAATTACCCTGAAACAGATCGAGCATTTCTTTACCCACTACAAGGATCTCGAACCTAATAAATGGGTCAAGATCGTCGGTTGGGAAGATGCCGCAAGCGCCAAGAAAATGCTGATCGATGCAGTGGAACGCGCCAAAAAATAACCGGACTCAACGCAGGGTCTGACGCTTTGCCCGTCAGACCCTATTGATTTTCAGAAGATTTGCGCAATTGATGCAGATGTTTCAACAGGCCTCTGGTTGAGCCGTCGACCGGTTTTTTGCCGCTCTCGCCCTGAACCATCGGAAGCAGCGTATTGGCCAGAACCTTGCCCAGTTCAACGCCCCATTGGTCGAATGAATTGATGTTCCAGATGACGCCTTCGACAAAGACCCGGTGCTCATAAAGGGCAATCAGTCTGCCCAGCATATCCGGCGTCAGTTTGCTGTACATCATGGTCACCGACGGGCGGTTTCCGGGAAACACCTTGTGCGGGGCCAGGGCGGCGATTTCGCTGTCCGGCAATCCGGCCTGCTTCAATTCGCTTTCGACTTCTTCTCTGGATTTGCCAAGCATCAGCGCCTGACCCTGCGCCAGGCAATTGGCCAGCAGCAAATCATGATGAACGCCCAGCGTGCCAGCCTCTTCATGAGCGTTGGCGGCCACCAGGAATTCGCAGGGAACAATGCTCGTGCCCTGATGGATCAGCTGGTAGAAGGCATGCTGACCATTGGTGCCCGGCTCACCCCACACAATCGGGCCGGTGGGACCGACAGGAAGATCGCCGTCGAGGGTGGTCTGCTTGCCGTTGGACTCCATGTCGAGTTGCTGAAGATAGGCGGGAAACCGTGACAGGCGCTGATCATAAGGCAGCACGGCACGGCTTGGAAACTCGCAGATGGAGCGGTGCCAGATGCCGGTCAGCGCGAGCAGCACCGGCAGGTTCTGATCCAGTGGCGCTGTGGCAAAATGCTGGTCCATGGCATGGCCGCCGGCAAGAAAAGCGTCAAAATTCTCCGGCCCGATGGCAATCATGACGGGAAGGCCGATCGCCGACCACAGGGAATAGCGCCCGCCGACCCAATCCCAGAATCCGAACACCCGTTCCTCGGGGATGCCGAACTGGCCGGCGCGGTCCAGATTTGTGGAAATCGCGGCAAAATGATGCGGTACGGCAGCATCATCCAGATTGCCGGAAAGCCACGCTCTGGCAGACCGGGCATTGGTCATGGTTTCGATGGTGGTGAAGGTCTTGGAGGCTATTATGAACAGCGTTGTTTCCGGGTCCAGTGCCGCCAGCGTGTCGGCCATATGCGCACCGTCGACATTGGAGACATAGTGCAGCTTCGGCCCGTCATGATAGGGTTTCAGCGCCAGAGTGGCCATCGCCGGCCCAAGGTCCGATCCGCCGATGCCAATATTGACGACATCGGTGAAGTGCTTGCCGGTGGCGCCGTTGATGGTGCCGTTGCGAATACCATCGGCAAATACACGCATCGCCGTCAGCACGCTGTGCACCGGACCGATCACATCTTCGCCTTCGGTCTCAATGTCGGCGTCCAGCGGCGCCCTCAGCGCCGTGTGAAGTACAGCGCGGTCTTCCGTGGTGTTGATTTTTTCGCCGGACAGCATGGCGTCGCGGCGCTCTTCGAGCTGGCATTGCGAAGCCAGCTCCAGCAACATGGTTTTCGCCTGCTGTGAAATCTGTGTCTTGGAATAGTCCAGCAGAATGCCAACAGCTTCGGCGGAAAATGTCTTGAACCGGTGCGGATCGGCCTCAAACAGCGATTTGATCGGTATGCCGGCCTCGGAGGCACGCAGGGCCTGCAGCGGTTTGAAACGGTTCTGATCCATCATGCAACACCGTAAAGGGACGAAGCGCCGGTATCTGCCGTGCCTGCCACCGCGCGGAAGGTTGCGAACATTTCGCGGCCCATGCCGAAATCATTGGCCGAAAGGTCAGCTTCGACAAGTGCGCGCTGATCCAGTTCGTCGACCGCGACCAGAAGCTCCAGAGTTCCGGCATCCGCATCAAGGCGCATCATGTCGCCGTCACGGATTTTTCCAATAATGCCGCCGCAATTCGCTTCCGGCGTCACATGGATCGCGGCGGGCACCTTGCCGGAGGCTCCGGACATGCGCCCATCGGTCACCAACGCCACTTTCAGACCGCGTTCCTGCAGGACACCCAGAGTTGGCGTCAGCTTGTGCAATTCCGGCATACCGTTGGCGCGCGGTCCCTGAAAACGCACCACGACAATGACGTTGCGGTTGAGCTTGCCGTCCTTGAACGCCTGCAAGACATCGTTCTGGTCGTGAAATACCAGCGCCGGCGCTTCGATGAGACGGTGCTCAGGCTTGACCGCAGAGATTTTGATGACGCTGCGCCCCAGATTGCCTGTCAGCATTTTCAGCCCGCCATCGCTTTGAAACGGATTGGTGACCGGACGCAGGACATTTTCGTCATGGCTTTTTTCGGCCACCGGCACCCAGGTGACGCCGCCTTGTTCAGTCAGCTTCGGTTCATTGCGGTAGCCGTTGAGGCCGGTTCCCCAGATGGTACGGACATCTTCGTGGACAAGGCCGCCATCCAGCAACTGGCTGATAAGATATCCCATTCCGCCAGCCGCCTCGAAATGATTCACGTCGGCAAGCCCGTTGGGATAAATGCGTGCCAGAAGCGGTACTGCATCCGACAGATCGGAAATATCATCCCAGGTCAGCTTGATCCCGGCAGCAGCGGCCATGGCGACCAGATGCATGGTGTGATTGGTGGAGCCGCCAGTGGCATGCAGACCAACCACACCGTTGACTATGGCCCGCTCGTCAATGACTTCACCGGCAGGCGTGTAATCATTGCCAAGTGCAGTGATGGCCAGGGCCCGTTCGGTGGCCGCTCTGGTCAGCGCATCGCGCAAAGGTGTGTTCGGATTGACGAAACTGGCGCCCGGCAGATGCAGCCCCATGATTTCCATCAGCATCTGATTGGAGTTTGCCGTCCCGTAAAAGGTGCAGGTTCCGGGACCGTGATAGGATTTCGATTCCGCATCCAGCAGTTCCGCGCGTCCGACCTTGCCTTCAGCATAGAGCTGGCGGATGCGTGACTTCTCGCCATTGGGCAGCCCGGTCGGCATCGGGCCGGCGGGAACGAACACGGCCGGCAAGTGGCCGAAGGTCAGGGACGCAATCAGCAGACCGGGAATGATCTTGTCGCACACGCCCAGAAAGACCGCTGCATCGAACATGTTGTGCGACAGTCCAACCGCGGCGGCCATGGCAATGACATCACGGGAAAAAAGCGACAACTCCATACCCGGCTGGCCCTGCGTGACGCCGTCGCACATGGCGGGCACGCCGCCCGCGACCTGGGCCACCCCGCCGGCCTGATGCGCGGCCTGCTTGATGAGGTTGGGGAATTGTTCAAACGGCTGATGCGCCGAGAGCATGTCATTATAGGACGTGATGATGCCGATATTTGCCAGCCGGTCCCCAGCCAGTGCTTCCTTGTCGTGTGGACTGCAGGCGGCAAATCCATGGGCCAGATTGCCGCAAGACAGGGTGGTCCGGTTGGGGCCTTCCTGTGCAGCTTTGGCAATCCGCTCAAGATAGGCTGTCCGCGTCGGGCGGCTTCTTTCGATCAGGCGTTCGGTAACCTCGGCTATGCGCGGTTGAACGTCGGTCATGTCTCTATCTCCCAAGAGTTCTTGCCGGTGCTATGGGCACCAGAAAATTGTCAACTCGGTCCGGGTTTGTTGCAAAACAGCCCGCACCGGCATGTCTTCAACCGGGCCGCCAGCCAGAGCCTTACCCAAAACCTGCTGTTTCTCCCCGCCTTCGATATGCAGCGCCAGAAAAGCCGATGCCAGCAAAGCGGACAGGGTGAAGGTGATGCGCGGCTCGCCGGCACCCGGTGCCTTCATATCAATAAAGGTATCGCGATTGTCGGGATCAAGCGCTTCTGACAATTTATCGCCCTGCGGGAAAAACGAGGCCGTATGGCCATCATTTCCCATGCCCAGAACAGCGGCAGTGATGGGAAGTTCCAGGTCTTCAAAATCGGCTTCAAGCCTTGCTAGAGCGGCCTGTGGGGTTTCATCCGCCGTATAGAGCGGGAAAAACCTTGCAGCTGCGGCATTTCCGATGAGCAGATTGGATTTCACCAGAGCCGCATTGGAGCGCGCACTGGTTTCATCGACCCAGCGTTCGTCCACCAGTGTCACCGTAACGCCAGCCCAGTCGATGTCTTTTTCGCTGAGTTTGCGGAAGAACAGTTTTGGCGTGGAGCCGCCGGACACGGCCAGCAATGCCCTGCCATTAGCCTGTAATGCGGCCATCAGAGCTTCGGCCACCTGGGTTGCCAGGGCCTCTGCCAGAGCCTCTTTGTCGGCCAGTATCTGTTTGTCCATGCTTGCCACCGTGTCAGTCATCATCATGCCATGTGCGTCCGTCCCGCTCGATCAGGGCGACCGAGGCAGCAGGACCCCAGGTGCCGGCGGTGTATTTCTTCGGCGTGTCGCCAGTCTCCTCCCAGGCCTGCAGAATCGGATCAACCCACTCCCAGGCGGCTTCCACCTCGTCGCGGCGCATGAACAGGGTTGCGTTGCCCCGGATCACATCGAGAATCAGCCTTTCATAGGCATCCGGGCTGCGCACTTCGAACGCATCGGCAAAACTCATATCAAGCGGTACATGGCGCAGCCGCATGCCGCCGGGTCCGGGGTCCTTGATCATCAGCCACAATTTCACGCCCTCATCGGGCTGCAGACGGATGACCAGACGGTTTTCAGCCACGCCGCCGGCACCGGTTTCGAAAATCGAATGCGGTATCGGCCGGAATGAAACGACAATCTCCGATGAGCGCTGCGGCATGCGCTTGCCGGTGCGCAGATAAAACGGAACACCTGCCCAGCGCCAGTTGCCGACCGTTGCCTTGACGGCGACGAAGGTGGCAGTCTTGCTGGTGGTATCGCCCAGCTCTTCCAGATATCCCGGCACGGCGCCTTCCGGCCCGGCACCGCTGGTATACTGGCCGCGCACGGTTTGTTTTTCAGCCTTCTCGCCGGTAATGGGATCAAGTGAGCGCAATACTTTCAGTTTTTCATCGCGCACCGCATCGGCATTCATCGACATTGGCGGTTCCATGGCCACCAGGCAGAGAAGCTGGAGAATGTGGTTCTGCACCATATCACGCATCGCACCGGACGTGTCGTAATACGGACCGCGGCTGCCAACGCCGATGGATTCGGCAACGGTGATCTGAACATGATCGATATGGGCCGCGTTCCAGATCGGCTCAAACAGGGCATTTGCAAACCGCAGAGCCATCAGATTCTGCACGGTTTCCTTTCCCAGATAATGATCGATGCGGTAAATCTGGTCCTCGCGGAACACCTTTCCAACTGCATCGTTCAGCGCTTTAGCCGAGGCCAGATCCTTGCCGATCGGCTTTTCAATGACGACGCGGGTTTTGTCGGTGATCAAACCAGTTTTGCCGATATACTCACAAATCTGGCCGAACAGGCTCGGTGCGACGGCGAGATAGAAAGCCCGCACCCGATCCGGGAAATCATCGAGTTTGGTTTTTAATTCCTTCCAACCGGCATCATCGGTGACATCCACTGCCACATAGGACAAGCGCTCGAGGAAAGTTTTCACGGCTTTCGGATCGCGGTCTTCCTTGGGAATGAACTCCTCCAGCGCTTCCTTCGCCTTGGTCAGATATTCCTTAGGGCTGAGCGGTTTGCGCGAGACCGCGATGATGCGGCTTGTGCCGACAATCTGGCCATCCAGATGCCGGTGATACAGTGCAGGAATAATCTTGCGCTGCGCCAGGTCGCCGGTGCCGCCAAACACGACGAGATCGAATTCTTCCACCGGGATAATTTGGCTGCTCATATGGCCCCATTTCAATTCATGTTAGTCGAAAGTCGGATTTCAGACAGTCATATACGCGAAATCCGACAGGGGGCAACTTTTGCACTCGAATATGGATTTTTTTTGAGTTGGTTTTTGCCTTGATTCCGTCATTTTGGCTTCGTCTGATAGTACTATAGGATAGTGGCTCGGGGCGCAGGCAATCCGGGGTGCATGAGGGCGATATGATGAGATTTTCGGTTCCATTTTCCGTACGCAGTGCACAGCCATCAGGCAAACTATTCAAGACAACAACCATCGTCGCTTTGGCGATTGTCCTGGCGGGCAATTTTTTCGCGCCGGACGCCAGTGCTCAGGAGGTTGAGCGCCGCGTTCAAACCATTGATAATGCCGACTATACCGGCTTCGATTATCGCACTGACAAGAACGTCACTGCCGATGCCTGTTCCAGGGCCTGTATCGCAGAGAAGGAATGCAAGACTTTCACCTACAATATCGCAGCAGGCTGGTGTTTTCTGAAAAACGGATTCGGCACCCTGGAGAGCGCAGAAGGGACCATCGCTGGACGGATTCAGGTCACGACGGTGCGGGCACCTGATTCATTCAACGCGCTGGACCAGTTCAGCTTTGTGCGCCCTGAATTGCTGCGTGATCTTGACGCAATGCGCGCTTCATTTGCTGCCAATGGCCCCCAGATCGCGGTCGAAAACCTGCCTGCGCGCTACGCGGAAGCGTTGCGAGGCAGTAATTTGACGCTGTTGCGCGATGTGGCCACGGCCTGGGTTACGACCGATCCGCTGAATCTGGAGGCCTGGCGTGCTTTCGCCGAGACGTTCTCGCGCAGCCAGTCCGATAACTGGCAGGAACAGCGTGACTTTCGCAGCGCTGCCATCAGTGGGGCCTTGGAATCCTACCGGTTGGCGCAGACCAACAGCGACAAGGCCGATACACTGGCCACGCTGGCACGCGCCTTAAGAGAATCCGAGCGTTACAGGCCGGCTCTGGAAGCTTTCAAATTGAGTCTGGCAATCGAGGAAAATTCCAGAATCAGAGTGGCCTTTGACACGCTGAATGCGAAATACGGTTTTCGCATGCTGGACTATTCCATTGATAGTGATGCCGCCAGTCCGAGCGCCTGTCTGCAATTCTCTGAAAAGCTGGATGGCGACACAACCGAATATACCGATTATCTGCGCTTGAATGGTGCGGAACCGGCCGATGTTCGGGTTTCGGACAAGGAAATCTGCGTCGGCGGTCTTAGCCATGGCGAGCGCTACCGGCTTGATTTGCGGGCCGGACTTCCCGCTGCTATCGGCGAGCGAATTGAAGGTCTCGTCGCGCTGGATATCTATGTTCGTGACCGCTTGCCCAATGTGCGTTTTTCCGGCTCTGCCTATGTACTGTCGCGCTCCTATGCCAAAGGCATTCCGGTCGTAAGCGTGAATATGGACGCGGTTGATATCAGCCTGCACCGGGTCAGTGATGCAGCGGTGGCGGAATTGCTGCGAAGTGACAAATTCAACCGGCCCCTCAACAATGGTGATCTGGAGCAGCTGAAAACGGATCTTGCGACACCGGTCTGGTCCGGAGTGCTGGAAACCAATGGCCTGCTTAACCAGGAAACGACGACACTGATGCCGGTGTTTCGTGTCATCGGCGATCTGCAGCCCGGCGCCTATGTGATGATCGCAGAAGGCCCGCGAACCGGCGAAAGTTACTGGCAGCCAAAGGCGACGCAGTGGTTTGTGGTCAGTGATCTTGGACTGTCGAGCGTGTCGGCAGACGATGGTCTGCACGTGTTTGCCCGGTCTCTGGAAGACACGGCACCGCTGGCCGGCGTTGCGGTCAAGCTGGTTGCGCGCAACGCCGAGATTCTGGGGCGCGGACTGACAGATGCAAACGGCTATGTGCAGTTTGCGCCGGGTTTGCTGCGCGGGTCAGGGGCCATGAAGGCGGCGACGCTCATCGCTGAGACCGATGCACCTGATTATGCGCTGCTTGATCTGGAGCAGAGCGGGTTTGACCTGACCGACCGGGGCGTTGAAGGGCGCATGTCACCCGGCGCGGTCGATGCCTTTTTGTATACGGAACGCGGGGTCTACCGGCCCGGAGCCACGGTTTATGCAACTGCATTGGTGCGCGATGCGGAGGCAGACGCGCTGGCCGGTTTGCCAGTGACTTTCGTGTTGAAGCGCCCTGACGGCGTCGAGCAGATCCGGAAAATCTCCACCAACGACCGCAGTGGCGGCCATTCGCAGAGTTTTGCCCTGCCGCCAAGCGCGGTGCGCGGCAATTGGGATTTACAGCTTTTCACAGATCCCGAGGCGCAGCCCGTCGCAACCCGGCGGTTTCTGGTCGAGGATTTTCTTCCCGAGAGGATTGATTTCGATCTGAGCCTCGACGGTGCGGTGCTGCAGGCGGGAGAGCGTGCCACCATCAATGTCGCGGCAAGGTATCTGTTTGGTGCCCCGGCCACCGGCCTGGCTGTCGAGGGCGCTATCAGCATTGCCCCAAGCCAACCGGTTGACGGGCCGTTTAAAGGGTTTGTGTTTGGCCTGTCTGATGAGCAGTTTACGCCGGTGAATGAAACATTCGCGCCTGCCATGAGAACCGATGCCGCCGGACGCGGCCAGTTTGAGCTGGCAGTTCCTGCGGTTCCTGAAACAACGCTGCCGCTGGCGGCCACGATTTCGGTGACGATGAATGATGGCGGCGGACGCCCGGTTGAGCGCCAGATCAAGGTGCCCCTGGCGGCTAGCGGGCCGTCAATCGGTATCCGCCCGCTGTTTGAGAGTTCGGCCCCCGAAGGCGGTGCCGCCGGGTTCCAACTGGTTGCGCTGGATGAAGCGGGACAGCAGATCGCCACTGAAAATGCCAGTTATGAATTGAAGCGCATCATCAGGTCCTATCAGTGGTACCGCAAATCCAATGGTCAATGGGGCTGGGAGCCGGTCACGCGAACAGAGCGTGTGGCAAGTGGAACGCTGGCCATGGCGGCGGACCGGCTGACGCGGCTTGATGTCGATGTGGAATGGGGATCTTACCGTCTGGAAGTATCTGCCGGGAACGCGGTTGCGAGTCTGGATTTTTATGCTGGCTGGTATGTCGAGAAATCGGCATTTGATACGCCGGATGCGCTGCAGGTCGGGCTGGACCGGGACAGCTATGCGGACGGTGATGTTGCCAAGGTGCGGCTCAACGCCGAGCGGCCCGGCAAGCTGCAACTGCTGGTCGCCAATGAGGCGCTTCTGGCGCACTATCAATTCGACATCAGCGCAGGCGAGCAGAGTTTCGATGTGCCGGTAGGCGGCGACTGGGGTGCCGGGGCCTATGTTCTGGCCACGTTGTATTATCCGATGGACCTGGCCAACGGGCAGTTGCCAACCCGGTCGATCGGGGTGGAATGGCTTGGTATCAATCCCGAACCACGCACCCTTGCAGTGACCATGGACCTGCCGGAGAAAATCCGCCCCCGCACCACATTGCAGGTTCCGGTGAAGGTGATCGGGACCAATGCTGGCAGCGCACATATTGTCATATCCGCGGTGGATCTGGGTATCTTGAATCTGACCCGCTACACCCCTCCGCAACCGGAAAAATGGTATTTTTCAAAGCGCCAGCTCGGGGCGGTGCTGCGCGATCTTTATGGCCGATTGATCGATGGTCTGTCGGGGACAGCCGGACGGCTTCGCGTCGGCGGTGATGCGGCAGCAGCGGGACTTGCCATGGAAGGCAACCCTCCGGCGGAAAAGCCCGTCTCGCTGTATTCCGGCATGGTTGATCTGGATGAAAATGGCGAGGCAATCGTGTCCTTCGATGTGCCGCAGTTCAACGGCACCTTGAAACTGATGGCAGTGGCCTGGAGTGATGTGAAGCTGGGCAGTGCAAGCGCTGATGTGATTGTCCGCGACCCGGTGGTGATGACCACCACCTTGCCGCGGTTTCTGGCACCGGGAGACCGCTCGCGGCTGCTCATCCAGTTTGACAATACCGATGGTCCTGCAGGCGATTATGAGCTGGCTGTGACCACCTCTGCGGAACTGCAGCCAGGCGAGCCTGCACGCAGTCGTATCACGCTGGATGCTGGTGGGAGCGCCCGACAACTTGTGCCGCTGAGCGCATCGCAGGCGGGGGATGCTGAACTGCAAATCAGCCTGACTGGACCGGATGGCCAGGTGGTGTTGAAGGATCTGGTCCTGCCGCTGCGGGCAAATACTCAGCCGGTTTCGAACGCCGAAACCGTGATCCTGTCACGCGATGGTGCGGAAGGAGATTCCTTCACTATCGATTCTGCTGTTCTGGCGCCGTATGTTCCGGGAACCGGGAGCCTCGCTTTGGCACTTGGGGCGCGGGCGGCGTTGAATCCGGCGGCGCTATACGCCATGCTGGAGCGCTATGCCTATCGCTGCTCGGAACAGACCACCAGCCGGGCACTGCCGCTGCTGGCAGGGAAGGAACTGTCAGCCGAAGACAGGAAGACCATCGAAGAGGCCATCACCCGTCTGGTGAGTTACCAGAACAGCGCCGGTTCATTCGGTATGTGGGACAGTTCCTGGAGCCGGGATTTATGGCTCGATGCCTATGTCAGCGACTTTCTGACCAGAGCCCGCGAGGCCGGCTTTGACGTGCCGGACACAGCCTTTGAACAGGCCATCAACAATCTGAAAAACAAATTGTCGTTTGACAGCAATATTGATGCCGATGCCAATCCGATGGCCTATGCGCTCTATGTGCTAGCGCGCAATGGCGAAGCGACGCTGGGCGATCTGCGCTATTTTGCCGATGCCAAGTTCACAGCGTTTTCAACCCCGATGGCACAAGCGCAACTGGCGGCGGGTCTGGCACTTTCTGGCGAAAAGGCCCGCGCCATCTCGGCGTTCGAAGCGGCAAAGTCCACTTATATGGCCCGCCGATCCATGGGACGGTACCGCCCCGGACCGCGCGACTATGGCTCGAATATGCGCGATGGTGCGGCGATCATGGTGCTGATTGCGGAAAGCGGCCTGGAGCAGATTGATCTGACGGAACTGGCTGAAGCGGTCAGCGAAGACCGGCGCCAGAACAGCTATCTGAGCACGCAGGAAATGGCATGGCTGCTGATGGCTTCCGGTGCTGTTGCGAACACCGAAGGGTCTTTGCAGGCCGAGGTCAGCCTGGCCGGAATTCCCTATGAAAAAGAACCCGCTGGAAGTGGTGTTCTGTCTTTCAGGTTTGATGAGGATGCGCTGGCAAGGGGCGAGATCGTGGTTCGTAATTTGATGAACCGCAGCCTGCCACTGCGCATCGAGACGCGTGGCGTACCGAAAGCCTCGGCGGCTGCCCGAAGCAACGGATTTATTGTCACGCGGGCTTTCTTCAACCGTGATGGCTCGCCGGCAGAGCTGGAAATGCTGGCGCAGAATGACCGTCTGGTTGTGGTTCTGACAGTGCGCCAGATGGTTGCCCGGGCCGACCAATTGCTGCTGGTCGATCCCCTGCCTGCCGGTTTTGAAATCGATAATCCGGCGCTTCTGCAAAGTGCGAATACCGGGCTGAACTGGCTGCCAAGCACCGGGGTTCCAGCCTATTCGGCGTTTCTGGATGACCGGTTCGTGGCGGGTTTTGATGGCAAGGCGCTGGACAATCTGCCGGTCACAGACGGGTCGAATGTCTGGAGTTTTGCCTATCAGGTGCGGGCGATTTCGCCCGGCGAGTTCACACTGCCGCCGAGTTATGTGGAAGACATGTATGAGCCGGAAATATTCGGGATGACTGAGTCCTCCAGCATCAGCATTGCCGGTCCGTTGCAATAGTCCGGGACCAACAGCGTGAACCTGACTATGAAACAGCGTCTGTGCCTGCTGATCCCGGCGCTTCTGGGACTGCTGCTGTTGTCAGGCGGTCTCACAGGGCTGCAAGTCCTGCATCGGATTGCCCGCGCAACACCGGCGCTGGTCGTTGAGCAACCGCAATCCGTGACTGTCGTGGCGGCGAATGGTGAATTGTTACGCCCGTTTACGACTGCGGGTGGATATTGGCGCATTCCGGTGAAATTGAATGAGGTAGATTCTCGTCTGGTGTCGTTTTTGCTTGCCTATGAAGATCAGCGCTTTTTTGAGCATGACGGGGTCGATAGACGAGCGATGCTGCGCGCGCTGTGGCAGTTGCTGGCGAATGGGCGGGTGATTTCCGGTGCGTCGACCCTGTCAATGCAACTCGCCCGGCTGCTGAGTGATGACACCACCCGGACCATGACCGGCAAAATCCGGCAGATCGTGCAGGCCCGGCGGCTGGAGGTCAGGCTCAGCAAGCAGGAAATTCTCACACTCTATCTCAATCATGCGCCTTATGGCGGCAATCTGGAAGGGGTCAGAGCTGCCAGCTGGGCCTATTTCGGCAAGGAACCGGGCTGGCTTAATCTGGCGGAAATTGCCTTGTTGATTGCCTTGCCGCAGGCACCCGAGACACGTCGGCCGGATCGTTTCGCAGAGGCTGCGCGCAAGGCGCGCAACCGTGTTCTGGAGCGGCTGGCAGCCGATGGGCTTATCTCCAACGAGGATGCCGAGCGGGCGTCCGGCGCAGCTATTCCCGACCGGCGACAACCGTTTCCGATGCTAGCTCCGCATCTTGCCGAAGAACTGCAGTCGGCTGATGATGCGGGATTGATCATTCAAACAAGTATCGATTTTGCGCTGCAGGCCTCACTGGAAAAACATATCACACAGCGCAGCGCCGGCCTTGGCCGCGGATTTTCCATCGCTGCGCTAGTGGTTGATCACCAGAGCGGCGCGATCCGTGCTTCGGTCGGTGGACCGGGACTGCTGTCTGGAAATGCCGCCGCCTATATCAATATGATCCGCGCGGTCCGCTCGCCCGGTTCTACGCTCAAACCGCTGATTTACGGTCTCGCATTCGAGGCAGGCATTGCCCATCCCAATACGCTGATCGAGGACCGGCCAGTGGCGTTTTCCGACTACGCTCCGGAAAATTTCAATACCGGATTTTATGGCACAATGACCATTTCCGAAGCGCTGAAACTGTCTCTCAACATACCGGCCATCGCAGTGCTCGATAAAATCAGCCCGCGCCGGTTGTCCAGCCGGTTGCGACGGGCTGGTGCCACGCCGCGCTTTGCCGAAGACGCGCAGCCGGGGCTGGCGATGGGACTTGGCGGCGTCGGCTTGACGCTGGAAGAACTTGTTCGTCTCTATGGCGCGATTGCCCGATACGGGGCGGCACTTGACCTGCAGATCCGCCCGCAGATGGAGCCGCAAGGATCTGCCGGCCGGGTGCTCAGCGCAGCGGCCTCGGATCTGCTGATGAAATCGATGCTGTATGAGCCGCAGGGGCGCAATCCGAAGCGCGGAAATCTGGTCTACAAGACCGGGACATCCTACGGCTACAGAGATGCCTGGACCATTGGCTTTGACGGACGTCATGTGGTTGGTATCTGGGTCGGTCGGCCTGACAATGCACCGGCCGGATATATTACCGGGGCGACGACCGCCCTGCCGATTTTTCTGGATGTGTTCGCGCGGCTCGGCACCAGTCCACATCCGGCGTTGAACAGCGCTGTTCTGACGGCAAATGCCGATCTGCCATCCCATTTGCAACGGTTCGGCAGGGTGTCGGGGCCTAGTGCGGAAGTCGCCTCGCCCCGCCCGGTCATTGCATTTCCCCAGGCTGATACGGACCTGCAAATGCAGGGCGATGGATCAGTGGCGCTGAAAGTTCGTGGCGGAGCCGCGCCGTTCACCTGGCTGGCCGATGGCCGCCCGGTTGCCAGTCGTGCTTTGCGCCGGGAAAGCTTTTTCCGTCCTTCCGGTCCGGGCTTTTCCACGCTGACAGTGATTGATTCAAAAGGCCGAACAGATCAGGTCAATATTCGCCTGATGCAATGACGTTGAATGAAGGCCTTCGGGTATTGCGGTTTGCGGAACAGGAAACTGTGTTACCGGCAGAAAAATGCGCTGCTCCAGACCCATTGTCCGTTGAGCTGCCGCATTCTCAAACTCACCCAATCGCCCTGTTTCAGCGGGCCGGCGGCCAAGCGGCCGTGCCATTGCCACTGTTCTGGCCTGATAAGCGGATGGAAGCGGAATGCTGGCGTATCTATCGCGCCGAGGTTTCCTGATAACGCGCCCATGGCCAGCCGCTCAGCGGGAACTTCAATGTGAACATCGCCGAACTCTGCCCGAATGATTGCGTCAGCGGAGAGGCGGACGCGACAACAGAAGGATTGGGTCGATGGGGTGGAATTGTTGGGGTTGGAATAGGACCGAACATCAAACTGAACTCGGTTACCCTCACGAGTGAGGACATTTTGCCTTTGAACCCGCGCTTTGCCCTCCGTCGGGGATACAACTTCCGGTCCGCGCAGACGAGGCTCCAGCGAAAGGATTTCGCCCCCCTCCAGGGCCAGGGATCCGATCCAGTCCTGATGAGTGCCACGCGAACCCCAACCCAGTTCCAACGTCAGCAGGCTTTCAATGCCGCTTGCATCGCTATCAACGGGGCTTGGCGTTACCGCCGGAGTAATGCGCTGGATAACATGTCCATTTTTGACCACGTCAATAAAGTCGATGGCACTGCCGCCAATGGCTTCCACATCCAGCATCGCGTTGGCTGTCGGAGATACAAAACCGCCCTGCATGGTGCCGTCGAGCATGCCAAACAGATGACAATTATCACCCGTCAGCGCATTGCAATGGCGGGCATGTATGGCCCCCCAAATTGTGGCACTTGTGTTTTCAGGCGCATAGACCGCCCCCCGTCCGTGGCCGTATGATCCCGGATGTCCGCTGTGATGATCCGTGTTGCCGATGACACCGAACACATGCCCCCGGTTCCAGCCATTATGCACCGTGTTGACCCCATCGCACGGTCCCATGGAGTGCAGGAACGGCCGCTCAACCAATGAACTTTCCGAACATCCATGCATCGAAATCAGTTCCAGAACAGGCGATAGTTCTTCGTTGAAGGACTGCCAATTGATGCCCCGCGCACCCGTTCGATAGCCAATGTGGTGGGGGAATGCGAATGCGGCATCGCCAAATTCCTGCCGGAGCGCGGCCAACAACTCGGCCGGTGTGTCAGCCATTGGCATCGCCTGATTGTCAAGTTCCCTCAGGACAATCGTGTAGTCGCCATGGGCGCAGGAGTGCATCTCATAGCCTGGAAAAACCGTAAATTTTCCTGCGTCATGGTATTTTTTCAAAGTTGCAAAATGGCCCGGCCAGAGCTGCTTCAGACGCGCGAACCCTTCCACATGAAATGCGACAATATGCGCCACGCTGGGATCGTCGACAGGCATATCCGGCCAATAGGCGTGTCCCGTGACGGACACGAAGTCGAGTTGCTGGCGCGCATTTTCCAACGCCCCTTCAAGACTGCCATGGCCATAGGAAATGGCGCAATGATTGTGAATATCACCATAATATGCCTGCACGCCGAACTTTGCGGCAAGCGGCATCAGGCGTTCGGGGAGGCGTTCCGTCGGCATCAAAGAGCCCCTTCTATGAGTGATGTGTGATTTGATCGGCTTTGTTCCAGGGTTTTCGCTGCATTCCTGACAAGCCAGTCCATGCAGCCAGACAAAGCCGCATGATCGTCCAGAATGAGGTAGACCGGGAATTGTTTCATCTGCTCGGCCATGCGGCCCTTGTTGCGGAACGCGACGCCAAACGGGCCGTCATAAGACGTCAGAAACGGAGCAAGAGCGCGGGTAACGCCGCCATTCAGAAAAACGCCGCCATAGGCCATGAAAGTCAGCGCCAGATCACCTGCAGTGCGCCCCAGAATGCGGGCGAATTCGTTGCAGGCCTGTTCTGCGCAAGGATCGTCTCCAGCCGCCCCGGAGCGGACGATGGCGTAGCTGCCTTCAAATTGTGCGCTCTGTCCTTTGCGTTCGCAAATTAAGTGATAGAGCGCAACAAGCCCGACGCCGGACAATATCCGCTCCTGCGAGCAGCGGCCAAAACGGTCTGACATTTGGTGTTGCAGATCTCTGTCGATATCCGTTTCCACAGCAAGCGTTGTGTGGCCGGTCTCGGAACGGATAATTTCGCCCGAGGCTGTGCAGGCTGCGCTGTTGAAGCCCGTTCCGGCACCCAGAATGACCCGGGTCTGGGCCTCGCCTTTGGCAATATCTGGCGTAATTGCGCGCTGCGACAGATCAGCAGGCCGGTTCAAAGCATGGCCGAGGGCCTCAAAATCGTTAATCAGGAACACGGCGGCACCACCGCAGATATGGGAGATCACGTTTCGGTCCAATGTCCAGTCCCGGTTGGTCAACGCAACGCAATCGCCCGTGATCGGGGCTGCCAGCGCAATCACGACACAAGAGAGCTGACACGATGCGGCAAAATCCTGGAGATAGTGAGCCAGCAGGGCGTCGAAGCTTTGGAAACCATTGTTCTCAAGGCTGATGCATGTTTCCGGGACCATGCTGTCATGCTGCACCAGGGCCAATCGACAAGAGGTGCCGCCAAGATCGCAGACAAGGTGAGTCACAGGGTCACCGTGATCCTGCTCAACCACGCTGGCTGCCATGAGGGTCATTGCGCACCCTCGGGATATTTGATGGATTGGCGGACGCCGGTGCGCGCTGCATCATAGGCAGCGTCGATCATGGCAAAAGCGCGCAAACCATCATCGACACCGGTTGGCATCGCACGCCCTTGCGCCAAGGCATCGATAAACGCCCAGGCAACGTGCTCATGAAACACACCGGTTTTGAAATGCGGGACCAGATCAAGGCTTTGCCACTCTCCCCCGGTGCCAATCCGGCGAAAGACCTGCATGAAATCGCGCTCGCGTGTCGGCCGGGATGCAATATCCACACCGCTGACCAGAACAGTGCCGTTTGTGCCGTAAACCTCGATTGAGGCGTCGGCGGCGGCGAAGCACCAGCTTGTTGCGACTTCTGCAATGAGGCCATTTGCATAGAAGAAGCTTGCCAGAGCAGTGTCTTCAACGGGCAGGTTCAAAGTCGCCGATGCAATCATCGCCGAAACACTCTCCGGCTCGCCGAAAACCAGTCGAAGAAAATCCGCCGCATGGACGCCTTCGTCGAGCAGAGTTCCGCCGCCTGATTTGGCCGGATCAACGAACCAGGCGCGTTTGAATGCCTCGTTGAGCCCGTGACTATGACCATGGCGCACCCGCACCATTGTGATCTGGCCCAGATCCCCGCTGTCGACACAATCTTTGATGGCTTGCGTGACCGGATCGAACCGCTTGGGAAAGCTTTGCATGAACAGTGCGCCGGTGCGCTGAAGAACATCGCGGATTTCCAACCCGTCCGCCTCTGTTATGCCGAGCGGTTTTTCACACAGGATCGCTTTGCCGGCTTCGGCGGCCTGTTTTATCAAAGCCTTGTGTTCGACAGTGGTGGAACAGATGGCGACCGCCTCACAGGCATCCAGCAGCGCTGACAGGTCCTGACATATTTCGGTGCCATGCTCCGCCGCAAAGGACGCTGCGATGTCAGGGTCAGCATCCCAAAGCCCGGCTAATTCGGCATTGTCGCTCTGCTTTATAGCGTTTGCCCAGAAGTTGGCGTGGTAGTGTTGCACGCCCAGCAACGCGATCCGAATAGCGGCGGTCATTGGCCTGTCTCCTGGTGCTGGGGGGTTAACGGAACTGTGACGGTCGATCCGTTTTTGGCGGCGCTATAGATGGTCTCGGCTACCTGGATAGAGGACAGGCCTGCCTGTGCAGTATCATCGCCCGGCATCTGGCCCGCCGCGACGTTGATCCAGTGAAAATGATGCGCCTGGCCCAGCGGCTCCTCTGCGACTTCAGGGGGTGTGATCCAGCCGCTCTGTCCGGTTACCTCCGGCGCAAAAATTGCGGCGGCTCCCCGTTCTGTGCGCAGCCAGACTGTGCCTTTGTCAGCATAGAGCTCGAGACGAAACCGGTCACATCCGGCAATTTCCGTATAACTCATTTCGTGGCTGACCAATGCGCCGGATTGCAGCGCATATCGTGCCATCGCGTTGTCCTCAAGAGTGGTGCGGATGCGCCGTCCGTCTTCCAGAACACGTTCCGGCCTGTGTGTCGTCACGGCGGCGCTTACCGAGGCAATCGGACCGGCAATATGCTGCACCAGATCAATGCCATGCACGCCCAGTTGCATGACCACGCCACCTGCCACATTGTCCGGGGAATAGAACCAGTCAGCCCAATCGGCGCCTGGCGTGGCATTGCGAATGCGGATGGAGTGGATGGTGCCCAGAGCGCCGGATGCCAGCAGTGATTTCAGCCAGCGGACTTCGGGGAAATAGCGGTGCATGAAACTGACTGTCAGCGTTGCCGCCACAGTCTTGGCCATAGCCAGAATATCGCGGCACTCATTGGAATTCATCGCCATTGGTTTTTGCAGCAGGGTGGTTTTTCCAGCCTGCAACGCATCAAGCGTCATTTGGTGATGGGTGGCGTCAGGCGTGGCGATCACCACGGCATCAATTGCCGGATCAGCCAGCACCGCGTGATAATCGGTCGAGATTTTATCGATTCCCAGTGCATCTGCACGCTTCCTGGTCTTTTCAGGCGAGCGCCCGACCAGGACCGAGATATTTGTCGCTCCTGCGGCTTTCAGACCGGCGACGTGATAATCAGCGATAAATCCAGCGCCGATCACTGCAATGTTCAGTTCATTTGCCACGCGAGGGGTCATTGTCATTCCGGAAATTGAGTGGAGTTTGGCGCCCCGGATGCACCGGAGCGCCGTGTCACAAGGTGAGGGTCAGGGTTTCCATTGACCTTCGATCTTGACCAGATCAGCATTCGCTGCTGCCAGAGGATCTGAGTAGGTATAGCTCAGCGGATCCTGTGGTTGCTGAATGCGGTTGGTCTCCTGGAGGAACGTGGTGATCGCATTCATGTCTTCGACATAGGCTTCGTCGATGGTGGCATCGAACGTGTAGTTCGACAGCAGGTCCTGATTCATTTCCATCGGCTGATCCTGAAAATCCGAGAATATTTTCAGAACTTCGTCCTTGTTTGCCGGATCGGAGACATAGGCCTGGGTTTCAACCAGAACCTTCACCAATGCATTCGTGGCATTCGGGTTGTCGCGAACCCAGTCCTGCGAGGCGACCCAGACAGTGCGGTTGTTTGACACCTGTACATCCGCGTCCATGTTCTGCGCAAAGCCGCTTTTGGTGCCGGTATGAACAACTTTGGTGTCCTGCTGGCTGAGAGCCAGATAAGGCCAGGGCTCCCAAAAGACGATGCCTTGGATTTCATTGTTCTTCATCGCCGCCATCGCCTCGGACGGGGCGAGGTTGACCAATTGTAGCTTGCTGCTGTCCAGCCCGTAATGTTTTGCAACATTGCCGACCAGCGCACCCGAGGTCGAACTGACGAAGAGGCCGAGCCGGACGTTGTAGAGATCTTCAGGCTTGTCGACGCCTGCATCCTTGCGCACGACGATTTTTTCCAGCCCATGGCTGACGGCATTCGAGCCCAGAACCACGACCGGTATACCATTGTGAGCCATCGCAATTGGCGGCAGGTTACCTGGAGTCCAAAGCTGGATTTCACCGGCCAGCAATGCCTCGCCTGCCAGATTGCCCGATTGGAATTTCTCGAACGTCACATTTTCAAACCCGGCGTCTTTAAAGAAGCCTTTCTCCTGCGCGACAATATGAACGAGGAATGGCAGATCAACGCCAATGCTGATCGATAATGTATCGGTTTCCAGCTCCTGTGCGGTCGCCATTCCGGCTCCCAGCGCAAAGGCTGCGCCAAGGATTGTCTGTCTGAGTATCTTAATCATGATTACCTCCTGTTTTGTGGTTGATAGTGATGGTCAGGCTTTCATCGGCTGCCGTGCCAGCGGCCAATCCAACGCTGGATGACCCCGCCAATGGCGGCGTCAGTCAGCAAATTCAGTGCTCCGATCAGAAGGATGCCAACGATGATGACGCTGACCGATCCTCCGGTGTTGCGCTCATTCATGATCATGTAGCCAAGCCCGCGGTCGGCAGCGATCAACTCGGCCGCGACCAGAATCCCGAAGCTGAGACCCCAGCCGATGCGAATGCCGGTTGCCAGATCGGGCGACGCTGCGGGCACGATGACGCGCAGTAACAACCGCCAGCCGGACAGGCCAAATGTCTGTGCGGCCCGGATCAGGACCGGGTCGACCGACCGCACCCCCTGATAGGCCGCTGTCACCACCGGAAAGAATGCTCCCAGAAAGATGATGAACAATTTTGAAGGTTCTCCGAGGCCAAACCAGATGATGGCTAACGGGATCCAGGCCAGCGGCGGGATAGGACGCAGCAGCTCGATTATCGGGCGCACGATCAGACCGAAGCCGCGCGACCAACCGGCCATGATGCCGATGACGACGCCAGCGAACGCGCCTAACAGGAAACCCAGAAAGACACGCATCAGGCTCCAACCGATATGTTCGGCCACGCGATCGGCGGACATCAGCTTGATCGCCTGCGCAATCGCCATTGTCGGGCTGGGAAAAATTGTCGGATCAATGGCACCGCTGCGCGAAGCAAACTCCCAGGCGGAGATGACAAGCGCACTTCCGATCAGACCCAGCAGGACATTGCTTTGGCTCAGCTGTTTCATCGCTTCACCTCGTCAATGCTGGATGCCCAGGGCAGCATCACTCGCTCAAGTGCGGCCAGACCGGTTGAGATGAGGAAGCCAAGCACACCAATGACCAGCATGCCGACGATGGTGATCTCGCTTTTGTAAAAGGTGCGCGCTTCCATGATCAGGGCACCCAGCCCTTCGATGGTGCCGATCATTTCGGCCCCGACGATCACCATGAACCCGACGCCCAGTGCCATGCGGGCTCCTGCAAAGATGCGGGGCAGGGCCGCCGGCAGAACGACACTGCGGTAGAGTTCTATGCCGCTCAGACCAAAGGACCGGCCAGCGCGTATCAAAACAGGATCAACATATTTGACGCCCGCAATGACGTTCGACAGCATGACCCAGAAACACCCGTAGCCAATCAATACGATCTTGGTCAGTTCACCGGCGCCGAACCAGACGATGACAAGGGGCAGCAGGCTGAGCGTTGCAATCGAGCGGAAAAAGACGATGGCTGGAGCCAGCATTTTGTCCAGCACCGGAAAGGCCGCGATCACCAGCCCAGCCGGAATGGCCAGCGCGATGGCGGCGGTATAGCCCTGCACTATACGCCACACCGTTGTGAGAGTATGCGACCACAGGGTCACGCCTGTTGGGAAGCCAATTGTGGATATTTCAACAAACCCGCGGGCTATCTTGCTGGCAGGCGGAAACTGATATTCCTTCAGGTAGCCATACCGTACGCCCAATTCCCACAGCAGGATCAGGGCGGCGATGACCGCAAATGCGCTGACATATGGGAATACCCGGCGGATCATGATGACAGACCGCTCCAGACGTCCTGATACAATTCGTTAAAGCCGACACTGGTGCGCTGGCGGGGCCGGGACAGCTCGACGGTCAGATCCCGGGCGATCCGTCCGGGATGAGGTGCCAACAGGACCACGCGATCAGACAGGATCAGTGCCTCGTTGATCGAATGGGTGACGAAGACAACGGTCTTCTTGCGCACCTCCCAGATGCGCAGCAGCTCTTGCTGCATCTCGATCCTTGTCAGCTCATCCAATGCGCCGAACGGCTCGTCCATCAAGAGGATGTCGGGATCCAGTGCCAGCGCCCGTGCAATCGCGACGCGTTGCTGCATGCCACCGGACAGCTCGCGGGGGTATCTGTTTGATGCCTGCTCCAGACCGACCAGACTGAGCAGCTCTTCGGCCTGATCGCGCTGTTCCGCTTTGGACATGCGAGCGGTGCGAAAGCCGAATTCAACATTGGCCTGCGCGGTAAGCCAGGGAAACAGGGCATGCTGCTGAAACACGACGCCCTGCCCCTGCCCGGGACCTTTCACATCGCGGCCATTGATCTGAACAATCCCCGTCGACGGCGCTTCAAGCCCGGCGATGATATTCAGCAGGGTGGTTTTGCCGCAGCCGCTTCTGCCAACGAGCGAGACGAATTGATTTTCCGCAATATCCAGATCAATGCCTTCAAGCACTGTCACTCCGTCCGCTGCGGGTTCGCCAAATATCTTGGACAGTGAGCCGATGTGAATCACGGGCAGGGCACTTGCTGCACCTTCAGCCTCCGCGTTCAGAGTTGGCGCGGTCATAAAAGCGGGTCCTCCCGAACGCGATTTCAAGGTCTTTAAATACAATACTGATATATATTGTATTGTAAACTCATTTTGTATTTTTCCAGTGCTGAAAATTCAATTTGGCCGCTGTCCGCCGTAAAACAGCACTTGTCATATTGTATCTGGGAATGTATCTAAGGGAGAGAAAGAAGTGTCAATATGCAGTCCACAATTTCCAAGAACCTGTTGAACTCGCTGGAAGATTTGATTGAACGATCTGATCACGGCACACGCCTGCCAACTGTCAGGGAACTGATGCGCCAATATGGCGTGGGTCAGTCAACGGTGCAGGATGTGTTTTCGCTGCTCAAGGAAAAGGGTCAGATCTCGGCCCAGGTCGGGCGCGGTTCATATGTGGTGAAAGACGGCTCCGGCAAGGTGCCAGGCATATATGGCAGCCTCAATAATTCTGCATCTGACAGTTCAAGGAACATATTGATTCTTTCGAACTCAAGCATGAATGAAAGATGCGCGCGGGTGCAAAACGCGATCATGGCGCAAGTCAAAGCAAAACATGGTCATGTGATGCAGATCTCCTATCATGACACGGATCATCTGCTCGACATCCTCAAGTCGATTCCATCGTTTGACGGCGCCATTCTGCAATCTCATTACGAAGTCATTCCGGTGCGGCTCTTGGCGATGCTGCAAGCAAAGACCCGCGCTTTGGTCGTCGACGGACACACGGTTTCCGGTGTCGATGTGGATCGTATGGGCATCGACTGGGAAGAGGCTTTGTCACTGTCGCTGGATCATCTGGTTGATGCTGGCCGTCGGCGCATTGCACTGGTCTCGCTTGACAGTTCATCACAGCCGATCCTGAGCGTGCGTCGGTTTTTTCAACGGCAGCGAAACTGGGGCTCCGTACAAATCGAAACTGAACTGGTGACCCTCAAAGGCCTTCAGCATCCGACCCAGAACGTCAGCAGTGCGCTGCACAGTGCGCTTGATGATCTGACAGATGACACGGGCAGGCTGAAGGTCGAAGCGCTGATCTGCGTGGGAATTTCCGATGGCATGGGCATTGCGGAAGTTCTTCGTGAACGTGCGCTCATGCAGACCAATGAACTTGATGTCGTTGTGCTTGGCCATGTCGATGTGCCGACAGAGCATCTGGATCAATTCACAATTGCCGGCGGGCGCTATTCAGATGGCGCTGAAGCCCTTGTTGAAATCATCGAAAACAGGCTGGCAAAACCCGGTCTTGCGCCGCAGATCGTGTATCTGGATTGCGAAATCAACGTCAAATCAGCTGCTAAAACTCAAAGTCCGGCAGGCTGACAAACGCCTCGCGAAGGGCATCGCTCCAATTGTCGGAAATTGCCTTGTAATGCGGGTTCGTTTCGGTGATGCGGATCTGATGACCAATGACAAAGGAATCGGTTTCATACGTCATGACATCCAGTGGCAAACCAACCGAGAGATTCGATTTGATGGTGCTGTCATAGGATACCAGCAGCAGCTTGATGACCTCTTCAAAACCCATATCAGGATCATAGGCGCGCACCAGGATCGGCTTGCCGTATTTGGTTTCACCGATCTGAAAGAATGGTGTGTCCTCGCTGGCTTCGACAAAATTGCCTTCCGGATAGACCATAAAAATCCTTGGAGGCATGCCCTTGATCTGGCCGCCGACAATCAAGGTTGCATTGAAGGAGCTGTCGCTCTTCTGTCCGACATTGGCATTGGCCAGAATCGTATCTTTCAAGACCTCGCCGACAATGCCCGCAATCTGAAACATCGATGGCGCTTCGAGGACCGACGGATTGCGGTCTTCGGGCGCCTTGCGGCGTTCATCGAGCAGACTGATGACGGCCTGTGTGGTTGCCAGATTGCCCGCTGTCAGCAAGGTGATCACACGATCGCCGGGAACTTCCCAAGTGTGCATCTTCTTGAATGATGCAATATTATCGAGGCCCGCATTCGTGCGGGTATCTGACATAAAGACCAGGCCCCTATTCAGTTTCATACCGACGCAATAAGTCATTGCACTGACATTCTTTCATTGGCAGGAGAATCAAGGAGAGGAACTCTACTGTTCTACCCGAATGGAGACAACCAGAGTTTCATCAAGTTCACTCCCCAGGGGGCCGAAACGCACACCCTTTATGGGGGCGACTTCCTGGTAATCAAGACCGGTTGCAACACGCACATAACGTTCATCCGGTGAGATACCATTGGACACATCAAAGCCGACCCAGCCCAGATCGGGCAGATGGGCTTCGGCCCAGGCGTGGCTTGCGGTCTGGTCTGTCTGGCCGTCCATCATCAGATAGCCGCTGACGTAGCGGGCCGGTATACCGCTCAGCCGGCAGACCGAAATGAAGATATGCGTGTGGTCCTGACAGACGCCGGTCCTCAGTTTCATCGCCTGTTCGGCGGTGGTCGCAGAATGGGTTGTTTCGGTGACATATTCCACATTGTCGAGAATGGCCGCGGACAGCGCGTGCATCCCTGTAATGGTATTTTCCGGTCTGGAATCCTGCGCAAGTTTGCGGATCTGCGGTCCTGCCAAGGTGAGATCGGTGCTGCGCTCAAACATCCACAGCGGTGAGAAGCCGCCGTGGACACCGATAATGCCGGACGTATCGGAGGTTTCTACCTGTCCGGTGGAGCGAACTTCAACCCGGCTCACATCGGGCTCGATTTCCACCAGTTGGACGTGATTATTGTTCTGATCTTCATAAGACAGTTGCACCGCGCCGCCGCTGATCTGGGTGTCCCAGCTTTTGACGGTCTGGCCACCACGGGATTTAGGCGTCACCCGCAATTGCTGGAGCGCATAGGAAACCGGATCGCTGTACAGATATTCTGTCACATGAGAAATGGTAAGGAGCATGGCCTTCTAACTGCTGGTTGGCATCAGTGCCCGAAATCAGGCATCAACTGTTGAAACGATAGGCCTCGTCGATCAGATGACCGAGGCGGTTATTGTCGCGAATAAAATCCTGAATAAACTGGTGCAGGCCCTGATCGAAAATCTCCTGCACGTGCTTGCCTTTCAAACGTTCGCGAATGGCTTCGGCGTGGTCATGGCAGGGATGACGGGCACCGTAGTCAGATACCAGATAGCCCAGATTGGAGACAATCTTGTTGTAGCAGAATGCCAGGGACCGGGGCATGCGGGAATTCAGAATCATGAAATCCGCAATGGTCGCGGCATGGTAATCATCAGCATAAGCCCAGCGATACGAGCGGTGAGCCGAGACGGATCGCAGGATCGACTCCCACTGCACATTGTCCAACGACGAGCCGACATAGGCCAGTGATGGCAGCAGCACATAATATTTTACATCAAGAATGCGGGCGGTTGCGTCGGCGCGCTCCACAAAGGTGCCGAGCCGGCAGAAATTATACATGTCATTGCGCAGCATGGTGCCGTGCAGAGCGCCGCGCATGCGGGCACTTTGCTGGCGGATCGATTCCAGCAGTGCAGGCAGTTCACGGTCCCTGATTGCAGGCTTCAGTGTTGCATCCAGTTCCATCCACGCCTCGTTGACGGATTCCCAGACTTCCCGGGTCAGAGCGGTGCGCACTGTTCGGGCATTGTTGCGGGCACTTTCCAGCACAGAAATCACACTGGCGGGATTGGTCTTGTCGCGGAGCAGAAAATCGATCACTGAACTGCCCGACACTTTGTCATGTTTCAGATCATAACTGGCCTGGGCACCGGCGGTTGCCAGCACGGAAATCCATTCCTCTTCATTGCCTGACGACCGGGTCAATGCGATGCGCAGCCCGGTGTCGAGCAGCCGCGCGGTGTTTTCCGTGCGTTCAATATTGCGGAACAGCCAGAACAGGCCGTTTGCGGTTTTCCCCAGCATAGCTCTATTCCTGCAGCACCCAGGTATCCTTGGTGCCGCCTCCCTGACTTGAATTGACTACCAGGGACCCCGGTTTCAGCGCCACCCGGGTGAGGCCGCCGGGGATGATGTCGATCTTGTCCTTGGAGACCAGAACAAAGGGCCGCAAATCCACGTGGCGCGGTGCAAGACCCTTCTTGGTCAGGATCGGCACAGTGGACAGGGACAGAGTGGGCTGGGCGATATAATTCGAAGGTTTGGCACGCAATTTGGCTTCAAATAATGACAGTTCCTTGCGGCTGGCGGCGGGGCCGACAAGCATGCCATAGCCGCCGGACCCGTGAACCTCTTTGACCACCAGTTCCGGCAGATGTTCCAGAACATATTGCAGCGAGTCCGGTTCCGAGCAGCGCCATGTCGGCACATTCTTCAAAATGGCCGTTTCGCCGGTGTAGAACTCCACAATATCCGGCATGTAGGAATAGATCGCCTTGTCATCGGCCACGCCGGTTCCCGGCGCATTGGCAATCGTAACATTGCCGGCGCGATAGACATCCATGATACCGGGCACGCCGAGCATGGAATCGGGTCGGAATGTCAGCGGATCCAGATAGGAATCATCGATCCTGCGGTAAATGACATCAAGCGCCTTGTAGCCGGTGGTGGTGCGCATCTTGATTTTGCCGTCCATCACCCGCAGGTCATGCCCCTCTACCAGCTCGACTCCCATCTGGTCGGCCAGGAATGAATGTTCGAAATAGGCGGAATTGAATATGCCGGGTGTCAGCACGCCAACGGTCGGACGGTCGTCACAGCCCGGCGGGGCAACGCTGGCCAGACTGCGCCGCAGAAGCCGGGGATAATCGCTGACACTGCGTACCCGGTTGCGTGAAAACAGCTCCGGAAACATCTGCATCATGGTTTCCCGGTTTTCCAGCATGTAGGAAACGCCGGAGGGCGTTCGGGCATTATCCTCGAGCACATAAAACTCGTTGTCTCCGGTGCGCACAATGTCGGTCCCGACAATATGGGTATAGACATTGCCGGGCGGCGACATGCCGATCATGCTTGGCTCAAATGCATCATTGCGGGCAATCAGATGGGTGGGAACCCGGCCGGCTTTGAGAATTTCCTGACGATGATAGATATCATGCAGGAATGCATTGATGGCACGGACCCGCTGATCAATGCCGCGCGCTAGCCGGTTCCATTCCTGGGCCGATATGATGCGGGGAATAATATCAAACGGGATCAACCGTTCTGCGGCAGCATCGTCACCATAGACGTTGAAAGTGATGCCGGTCCGGCGGAACATGGTTTCCGCCTCGGTGGCCTTTGCATTGAGACGTTTGAGATCTTCATCACAAAACCAGGCGTTGAATGTTTCGTAAGGGGGGCGGCATGTATCGCCTGTCTGATCCGGATTTATAGCGTCGCTGTTCTGAATTTGGCCCTGACCTTGGCTTTGGCCCTGACTTTGCCCCTGTCTCTGTGCTCCAGCGCCGGCTTGACGGTGACCGAACATCTCGTCAAAGATCGTTTTTTCAGTGTTGTTCATGCTGTCAGCTTAAAGATCGTTTCGGTTAATGCAAGCGTGCATGGTGCACCGCATCACGCTGACGCAGCTTCAACTACGGGCTGTCAGAGGACGGATTTTTCCGTTTCGGTCGATATTTGTCGGCCGCAGGTGCTTGATGATAGCGGCAATGCGCCGTATGTATTTTTCATGTTTGACACCCTGAAAACCTTCCTGAACTCGCTCACCGGTGACGATGAGCAGCATTATTCCCAGACCGACCCGCGTCTGGCCGCGGCGGCTCTGCTGGTCCACACGATTTCGATCGATGGCGTTATCGCCGAAGAGGAGAAAACCGTGCTGCGCACAGTGCTCCAGAGCAAATATGCGCTGAGTGCGGAAGAAACCGACGAGTTGATCGAGGAAGCCGGGGCCGCAGACAAGGAAGCTGTCGATCTGTATGGCTTTACCAGCGTTCTGAAGCGCAGCCTCGACGAAGAAGAACGGCTCGATATCCTGGCAATGATCTGGGATCTTGTCTATGCCGACGGTGTCGTCCACGAGTTTGAGGACAATCTGGTGTGGCGGATCGCTGAACTGATGGGCATATCGTCGCGGGACCGGATGATTTTGAAAAAACGCGCCGGAAAGCTTGCCGAATGAACTCCGCGGCCGGGACCGAATCAGGCCGCAATCCGAATCATGGGCCGGGCGATAGTGCGGGCAGCATTGTCATAGTCCTGCATCAGGCCGGCTCCAGCGCGGGCCGTGTCGGACAATGGCTGGTGCGCCATGGTTACCGGCTGGATATCCGCAAACCGCCGCTCGGCGATCCTCTGCCCAAAGACCTGTCCGGATATGCGGGCGCCGTGGTGTTTGGTGGCCCGATGAGCGCCAATGATGACGAGCCTTATGTGCATCGGGAAATTGACTGGTGCGGCCATTGCCTGCAACAGGGCGTGCCGTTTCTGGGCATTTGTCTTGGTGCCCAGATGCTGGTGCGGGCGCTCGGCGGTATGGTGAATTCTCACCCAAAATGCCACGCTGAGATTGGCTATTACCCGCTATATGCCACCGAACAGGGCAATGCCCTGCTGCCGGGCTGGCCGGCAATGATCTATCAGTGGCACCGCGAGGGGTTCACCCTGCCCAACGGAGCGCAAATGCTTGCGACCGGCGATTTGTTCACTGAACAGGCGTTCAGTGTCGGGCCGTCCGCCTTCGGGGTGCAGTTTCATACCGAACTGACCGAGGTGATGATGCGGCGCTGGCTGGTGCGCGGACGGGAAAGGCTGGGACTGCCCAGCGCTCAACAAAGGCAGGCCCATATCGAAGGCCGGATGATGTATGACGCGCCGATCCGTGACTGGCTGGACCGGTTTTTAAAAGTGTGGTTAGCCAGCGATCAACGCCGGATGATGGATCTGAACGAGCGGAAAACTGCCTGAAGCGGCATGCCGGTCGGGTCTTGCAAATTGCAATTTTCAGCCAAAGTGCCTTGCAATTTGCACGATCTGTAAAATTAATTAATCGTAAATATTTCAATATCTTGATGGGATTCTTCCGGGACTGGCCATATGTGGAAATTCTCTCACTTGGCCGGACAATTGCACCTGAACCAGCAGGTTGGTATCAAGTATTGCGTTCCAACCAAATAATGACCGCGCCTGCACGCCGTATGCGTTGCAGGCGCGTTTCTTTGTGTTTTGCGCTTGCGGGCTCGCAATTCGGGCGCTACATCCCCAGTGATCCAACCAGTCAACGGGCAGAACAATGCGGGCTATTCTTGATGTAATCCTAGTGGTGCTTCAACTCTACGTATGGATTCTGATCATATCAGCCGTGTTCTCATGGCTGTTTGCGTTTAACGTGATCAACGGCAGAAACCAGTTTGTCGCCACCATCGGCAATGCCTTGCATCAGTTGACCGAGCCGGTGCTGTCGCGGGTGCGGCGGTTTGTTCCAACCTTCGGAACCATCGATGTTTCGCCGATTATCGTCATCCTGATTATCTTTCTGCTGCAGAACGTCATCAGATATTACATCTATCCGAACGTATTTTAGCGGCAAGAGCGGCGTGCCGGCCCTGACAGCGCAAGGCGGTGTTCGGCTGAAACGCCTGCTGCAAGGTTGCGCTGTATGGCTTTGTCTCGGTGCCGCCCCTGTGTATGGCCAGGATGCCATTATCTCCAGCTATATCCCGGATGAGGATTGTGTGGTCGCCACGGAGAGCGATGCACTGATCGAGTTTCGCTGCCCTGGGGTCTTCGGCGTCGATGTCTGGTTTTCCATCGGTGACGCGCGCTGGACCGTGTCATTTCATAAAGACCGCCCCACCGGTCTGGTGCTCAATCAGGGTTTCAACAGGGCGTATCATCCTGATCTGGAGGTGGAGTGGCGGTTTGACGGCAATCGCCCTATGGCCGCCCTGCAGCGCTGGCGGTTCTATGACGAAGATGGCGCGTTGGATGAGGGAGCCTGGGTTATCACCAGAATCGCCGGTGACGAAGTGTGTCACATGGGCTTTGTCGATGTTGTTGCCAATGACGAGCCTCTGGCCCTGGCGCGGCGGTTTGCAGATGCCAATGCCAAATCCTATTCCTGCGCGGATGATCCGCAATGGATCGGTAATCCAAGCGCGATTCCGGGTCATACTCACCGCAGTTTGCGCTGACCCGCCGCAGTTTTCGCCGAAAAGTCGCGCCTGCGGGCTGTGTCCGTCGCAACTGTAATTGACGCGCGGCGTGGTGAAGGCTACTCAACAGCCATATGAAATGTGTCCCGGCAGGGGCTGAAAGCGATCGTCGGTGCGGTTGACCCAATTGCGGAACCAAAACCGGCCATTTCAACACGGTGATGACCCTTCAACGGATCTCGCCATCCTGCCATGACACCTGATGGACAAGGCGGGAATATGAGCAAAGCAAGCCCAGACAAATTCGGTGTAATGGTGTGCGGACATGGCAGCCGCAACCGCAATGCGGTTGGCCAGTTTTCCGTGCTGGCCGAACGGCTGCGGCCGCATTTCCCTGACTGGCCGGTTGAGTATGGCTATCTGGAATTTGCCAATCCGATCATCGGTGATGGTCTGGACAGACTGCGCGATCAGGGCTGCAACCGCATTCTGGCGGTGCCCGGCATGCTGTTTGCCGCAGGCCATGCCAAGAATGATATTCCCTCGGTTCTGAATACCTATCAGGCGCAGCATCCGGGTGTCAGAATTGAGTATGGCAGAGAATTGGGGATCGATCCCAAAATGCTGAAAGCAGCTGGCGAGCGCATTCAGCAGTGTATCGACGGTGCTGCCGGCAGTGCGGAAAATCATGAAACCCTGCTGCTGGTGGTGGGACGCGGGGCGTCTGACCCTGATGCAAACGCAAATATCGCTAAAATCATGCGGCTGTTATGGGAAGGCTTCGGCTTCGGCTGGGGTGAAGTGGCTTATTCCGGTGTGACATTTCCGCTGGTTGAACCGGCGCTGGGGAATATCTCGAAAATGGGTTTCAAACGCGTCATCGTGTTTCCCTATTTCCTGTTCACCGGCGTTCTGGTGCGGCGGATTTACGATGGTGTCGACGCTGTCGCGGCAAGCCAGCCGGAGACGGAATTTCTGAAGGCCGGATTCTTGAACGATCATCCCCTGGTGATCGAGACTTTTGCTGAGCGTGTGCGCGAAATCATCGGCGGTGAAAATCTGATGAATTGTCAGATGTGCAAATACCGCACGCAGGTGCTGGGCTTTGAAAATCAGGTGGGGCTGGCGCAGGAAAGCCATCATCATCATGTCGAGGGCAAGAATGAACCCTGCAATCTATGTGATGCCAATGGCGAGTGCACCGGTGCCTGCGAACAGGAAATCCGGGCGCATATGGCAGATCATCACGCACATGACCATAGCCATGAGACTGGACACGGGCATGCCCACGATCATGCTCATGACCACGCCCATAATGGCGGACACAGCCATCACCCCTATCCTCATGCTGATCATCCCATGGGGCCGAAAACCCTGCTGGAGGACTAGAACAAATTTTATCAATGTCGAGCTTTCTGATCCGGATTCCCCGAGGGCGGGCAGACCCGGACAAATCGTTCAATGCAAACAGGAAACGGCCCAGGCGTCATGACCAGCTATCAGTATATCAGGGACCCGGCTGAGATTTACCGGCGGTCCTTTGAAATCATCGCCGGGGAAGTTGATTTTGCAGCTTTGCCTGTGGCTCTGCATCCTGTTGCGCGGCGGCTGATTCACACTGGCGGGATGGTGGATGTACTGGATGATCTGGTTTTTTCCCAAGGTGCTGCCGAGGCCGGAACAGCGGCGCTTGCGGCGGGTGCGCCGATTATCTGCGATGTCACCATGGTGGTGGCCGGCATTACCAAGCGGCTGCTGCCGGCCGCCAATGCGGTGCTGTGCGCCCTGGATGACACCAGAACCAATGTCATAGCTGCCAATCAACTGACCACCCGTTCCGCCGCTGCAATGGAGGTTCTGGCTGACAGATTTGATGGTGCCATCATTGCAATCGGCAATGCACCGACAGCTTTGTTCCGCGTGCTCGAGCTTGTCGCTGGCGGCGCGCCGAAACCTGCTATGGTGCTGGGCTTTCCGGTTGGCTTTGTCGGTGCCGTGGAATCAAAACTGGCGCTTTGCGGCAACTTGCTGGATCTGCCGTATATTGCCCTGAATGGCCGCAGGGGCGGATCGGCCTATGCCGCCGCTGCAGTGAATGCGCTGGCCCTGGGGGAGAAAACACATGGCTGAGCGAGGACCGGCTGAGCGAGGACTGGCTGATCCGTGGTTGTCTGTCATCGGCATGGGCGCTGACGGGCCGGACAGCCTGTCAGCAAAAGCAAAACAGAAACTCGATGAAGCCGAAATTCTGGTGTCTTCTCCGCGCCTGTTCGCGATGATTGCGCAGGATGATCGGCCGCGCATCACCTGGCAAAGCCCGTTTGCGGACACATTGAAGGCAATTGCAGCACAGCGCCCCCGAAAAGTCGCGGTGATTGCCACCGGTGACCCGCTTTGCTACGGCGTCGGCAACTGGCTGCTGGCCAGATTTTCGCTGGAGGAAATGGTGATTATTCCCGGCGTTTCCGCCTTTGCGCTGGCCTGTGCCCGCATGGGCTGGCCGCAACACAAGGTGACGCTGCACACGCTGCATGGCCGCGATGATACAAGCATTCGCAGCATATTTGCGCCGCAGCGGAAAATCATTGTCCTGTCGGAAGATGCCACGACACCGGGAACCGTCTGCGCTCATTTGGTGGAACTGGGTTACGAGGGCTCAAAAGTCAGTGTTCTGACGCATCTCGACGGCCAGCGGGAAAACCGGTTTGATGTGATCGCCAGCGATGGTGCAGAATTTTTCGATACCGAGTTTGAAGCCAATGAGGATTTCAACCTCAACACCCTGGCCATAGACTGTATTGCCAGCAGCAGTGCAAAAGTGGTTTCCCGCGCGCCCGGCCTGCCGGATGAGCTGTTTTCGCAATTCAGAAAAATGACCAAGCGGGAATTGCGGGCGCTGGCAATTTCAAGGCTGGCGCCGCTGCCCGATGACATCATGTGGGATGTTGGTGCAGGCTCGGCTTCCGTCGCCGTTGAATTTTTGCGGCTTGCACCGGGAGGCGCAGCCTATACATTCGATATTGATGCTGAAGCGCAGGCGCATCAGCGGGAAAATGCCAATCGCTTCGGGCTTTCCGGCCTTCATGCAGGATATCAGAGCGAAATGCCGCTGCAGCTTGGCGGTCTTGATTGTCCTCGCCCCAATGCAATTTTCATGGGCGGCGGCATCAGCCGCGACAAAATCGATGCAGCGCTGCAATTTCTGTTACCCGGAGGCCGGTTTGTCTGTCATGCAGTGACGATCGAATCGGAAGCTGATCTGTTTGCAGCGCAACGCCAGCATGGTGGCAGCCTATCCCGGATCAGCGTTGCCAGATTGCAATCGCTTGGCTCCGTGCACGGGTTCAAACCGGCTATGACCATTACCCAATGGGCGTGGCAGAAGGAAGATGAAGCATGAGTGGAACATTGTATGGCGTTGGCGTCGGGCCGGGTGACCCGGAACTGATGACCCTGAAGGCGGCCCGCCTGATCGGCAGTGCCGGGCTGATCGCCTATCCCGCACCTGAAAGCGGCGAAAGCTTTGCCCGGACAATTGCCGCAGCACACTTCATGCAGGGGGTCGATGAACTTGCCATTGAAGTGCCGATGCTGCCGGACAGTTTTCCCCATGAGATATATCAGGGCGCGGCCGCTAATATTGCCCGGCATCTGAAGGCCGGGAAAGATGTCGTGGTGCTGTGTGAAGGGGATCCGTTCTTCTATGGCTCCTTCATGTATCTGTATGATCTTCTGGCCGCCGATTTTTCCTGTGTGGTGGTTCCCGGCGTATCGTCGCTGACCGCCTGTGCGGCGGCTGCAGGACGCCCGCTTGCCGGCCGGAACAGCGTGTTGACGGTGATTCCCGGACCGCTGGATGATGCGGCCATCGCGGCGCAACTGCGGGCTTGCGATGCGGCGTCGATCATCAAGGTGGGGCGTCATTTCGGCCGCTTGCGCAAGCTGATTGAGGCAGAGGGGCTGACGCAGGCGGCAATCTATGTCGAGCGCGCCACGCTGGAACAGCAGCGCGTGTTGCCGCTGGCTGACGTGCCGGAAAATCGCGCGCCGTATTTCTCGATGATTCTGATTGATAAGGGCAGCCGTCCCGGGCCGGGGGCCGACTGATGAGCGATGGAGCGGTCATTGTGGTTCTGACGCAAGCGGGGCTGCCGCTCGCGCAATCGCTTGCGGGCCTTCTGCAGGCCGAGATTCACGGGGCTGCCGCTCGCCTGCAGGGCGTGACAGGTATTGCTGTGCTGTTTGACGACGCGCTGCCGCATATTGGCGGGCTTTTCAATTCCGGCAGACCGATTATCGGTGTCTGCGCCTCCGGGATCCTGATCCGCGCCGTCGCGCCTCATCTGTCTGACAAGCACCGGGAACCGCCAGTGCTTGCGATCAGCGACGACGGGCAGAGTATCGTACCGTTGCTGGGCGGGCATCATGGCGGCAATGCCATGGCGCGGGAGATTGCCAAATATCTGTCCGGTCATGCGGCGATTACCACGGCTGGAGATGTGCAATATGGAGTTGCTCTGGACGAGCCGCCAACGGGCTGGACGCTGGCTAACAGGGATGATGCCAAACCCTTCATGGCGGCTCTGCTGAATGGCGGTAAAATCAGGATTATCGGCGAATCGCCGTTTCCCGACGGCGATCTGCCGCTGGCGGAAGACGGCGATCTGGTTCTGGAAAGTACGTTGCAAACCCAGGCCGGAGCGAGTGATCATTTGGTGTATCACCCAAAGCGTCTCGTCATGGGCCTCGGGGCCATCCGCAATGCCGACCCCGACCGGCTGATCGAACTGGCCGAACAAAGCCTTGCCGAAGCGCATCTCAGCGGTATGGCCGTATCCTGCGTGTGTTCCCATGTGGTGAAGGCCGATGAAGCGGCGATCCATGCTGTCGCCGCGCATTTTGGCGTGCCAGCGCGGTTTCTGGACGCCGAAACACTGGAGGCGGAAACGCCGCGCCTCAAAAACCCGTCGGAAATCGTCTTTGCCGAAGTCGGCTGTCATGGCGTTGCTGAAGCGGCGGCGCTGGCCGCTGCCGGGGCGCAGGGCGAGTTGCTGGTCGAGAAAAGAAAATCGGATCAGGGCACTTGCGCCATAAGCGCAGCAGCGGAGATCGTCGACCCAGACCGGATTGGCCGCGCCCGTGGCCGCCTCGCCGTGGTGGGAACGGGGCCTGGGCAGAGCGACTGGCAGACCCCAGAAGCGACACGGCTGGTGGCGGAGGCCGATCATCTGGTCGGCTATACGCTGTATCTTGATCTGCTCGGCTCACAGGCCTGCGGGAAGATACGGCATGATTTTCCGCTGGGTGCAGAAGAAGACCGGGTGCGGCACGCGCTGTTGCTGGCGGGGCAGGGCCATTCAGTTGCATTGGTCTGCTCGGGTGATCCGGGGATTTACGCCATGGCGACGCTGGTCTGGGAGTGTCTGGATCAGACGGATGTGCCCGATGGCGCAAGGCGGGCAGAGATCATCACAACGCCCGGCATTTCGGCGCTGCAGGCCGCTTCCGCCCGCATAGGCGCGGTTCTGGGGCATGATTTCTGCACGATTTCCCTGTCTGATCTTCTGACGCCATGGCAGGCTATTCAGGCCCGTGTCGAGGCCGCTGCAGAAGCGGATTTCGTCATTGCATTCTACAATCCGGTCTCCAGACGCCGCCGCACCCAGCTGGCCTGGGCCAGAGACAGGCTGCTGCAACATCGTCCGGCGGATACGCCTGTTGTGCTGGGATCAAATCTTGGCCGCGCCGAAGAACATTTGCGGGTGGTCGATCTGCAGGATCTGGATGTCGATGATGTTGATATGCTGACTGTTGTGCTGGTTGGCTCCAGCGCGACACGCAAACTGTCATTTGATGGCGGAACACGGGTATACACGCCGCGCGGATATGCCAGAAAACGCGCGCAAGATAATCAGGAAGCAGCAGAATGACCGTTCATTTTATCGGGGCAGGCCCCGGCGATCCGGAACTCATTACGGTGCGCGGCCTGCGCCTCATCAAATCCTGTTCGCTTTGTCTTTATGCCGGATCGCTGGTGCCTCAGGCAGTGGTCGCCGAAGCGCCGGGCAGGGTGGTGGACACAGCCTCCATGACCCTCAATCAGATCATGGAAGAAATTACCAGCGCACATGGGCGCGGCGAGGATGTGGCGCGTGTGCATTCCGGCGATCCGTCGCTTTATGGTGCCATCGCCGAGCAGGTGCGGCGACTGCAGGCGGCTGATATTGCCTATGAAATCACCCCCGGTGTGCCGGCCTATGCGGCGGCGGCTGCAAAACTCGGCCGTGAACTGACAGTGCCCGAAATCAATCAGACGGTGATTCTGACGCGCACTGCAATGAAATCCTCAACGATGCCTCCTGGTGAGGATCTGGAGGTTCTGGGCCGCTCCGGAGCGACGCTGGTAATTCATCTGTCAGTGCGCAATCTGCGCGATATCGAACGCAAGCTGATCCCGCTTTACGGCGCGGATTGTCCGGTCATCATTGCCTATCGGGTGGGCTGGCCGGATGAGGCGTTTCTGCACGGCACTTTGAGCGATATTCGCGAACAGGCCCGGCAGGCGAAAATCACCCGCACCGCCCTGATTTTTGTTGGCCGTGCCCTCGCCGAACAGGGCGGGTTTCGCGACAGCGCACTTTATGACGGTGCCCACGCCCATATTCTGCGGCCCAAACGCAGCGCCTGAACTGAACCGGGACCACAATTCAACAGGACTGCTCAGATCAGGTGGATGAAGGAACCCATCACATTGCCACGGCGCTGGCCCGTGTTGCCGAAGGCATTGCCGGCAGCATCTTCCACCTCGAACAGGGGGTCGGCATCGCCGCTGCGGATGGTTGTTGCATAGTGGAATTCATGGCCGCGCAAGGGTGAGGCGAAGGGCGCGGGTTGAAGCGGTGTCAGTTTGCGGTAGCCCAGATGCAGCCGGCGTTCGGCGAAACTGGTTTGCAGCGGCAGCAGGCCAAGCATTTTGTGGCAGTATTTTTGATCGCAGATCAGCCAGTCGCCCAAAACCATGTAGCCGCCGCATTCGCCGTAAATGAGGGCGTTTGCAGCAGCGGCATTTTCCAGCCCTGCGCGGAAATTGTCGGCGTGGGCAAGGTGTCCGGCATGAAGTTCAGGATAGCCGCCGGGCAGAAACACAGCGTCGGCATCGGCAGCCGGTGCTTCGTCCTTTAAAGGTGAAAAGAAACTCAGGCTGGCGCCGGCATTCTGCCAGCCTGCCAGTTGGTGCGGATAGCAAAACGCAAAGGCTTCGTCGCGGGCAATGGCCATCGACTGGCCAAGCGGTTGCATTGCCGGCGGCATGGCCTGATCGGATTGCACGGGTGCGGCAGCACTGACAAGGCCGTGCAGATCAATATGGCGCGTGACGTGTTCTGCCGCCTGGTTCAGAAAGCTGTCGAGGGCGGCATGTTCTTGCGCCTGTACCAGACCGAGATGACGCGCCGGGAGCGCCAGTTGCGCGCTGGATCTGACATGGCCGAACACCGCCAGTCCGATTTCATCAAAACCACTTTTCAAAATATCAAAATGGCGTGGTGAGCTGACGCGATTGAGAATGACACCGGCGAGCCGCGTCGTGCTGCGGAAACCGGCAAAGCCGCTGGCAAGCGCTGCAACTGACTGGCCGACGCCGCGGCAATCGATAATCAGCACCACCGGCAGGCCGAGACTGCCGGCAATATCAGCCGTCGACGCCTCGCCGTTTGCTGCGCCGTCAAACAGACCCATGGCGCCTTCAACCAGCAGCAGATCAGCGTTGCGGGCAGCAATTGCGGCCCAATGCTGCAAATCCGGCGCCGTCATGGCAAATCCGTCGAGATTATAGCTGGGATGGCCACAGGCGGCTTCGTGAAAACGCGGGTCGATATAATCCGGACCGCTCTTTGCACCGGCGACATCCAGACCCTGATTTTTCAGGGCGCGCAGCAGCGCCAGAGTGATCAGGGTTTTGCCGCAACCGGAGCCGGGTGCGGACAGAACCAGACCACGCGGGGCCTTTTGCCCGGCCATCATCCGGCCTGGCTTTGACTGCGGCTGTTGAGTGGGTCTTTTTCCAGAATGCGCCCCTGTAGCGCCCCCAGCCAGTCCAGCGCGGCGCGCAAGCGAACCACCTCGCCCAGAACCACCATGGCAGGCGGCTCCATCTGCTGCGCTTCAGCGTCACGGACCGCCTCGCCCAGTGTGGTTTCCAGAACGCTTTGATGCGGCAGTGAGGCGTTACAGATAATTGCCATCGGTTCGCCTGGCTTGCGGCCCGCTTTGATGAGATTTTGGGTAATGGACCCCAGATGCTTCATCGCCATATACATTACAATCACCGGAGCGCCTTTGGCGACGCCGTTCCAGTCGATTGCAGCGGGTGTCAGGCCGGTCTGATCATGACCTGTCAAAAAGGTTACCGCCTGGTTAATGTCCCGGTGGGTCACCGGAATACCCGCATAGGCCAGACCGCCAATGCCTGCCGAGATACCGGGAATAATGCGAAACGGTACACTGGCTTCCACCAGCGCCAGGGCTTCTTCGCCGCCGCGGCCAAACACGAATGGATCGCCGCCCTTGAGGCGGCAGACGCGTTTGTCCTCACGGGCCAGTTCAATCAGACGCAGCGAAATATCACGTTGGCTGGGTGAGGGTTTGCCGCCGCGCTTGCCGGCATACTCCTTGATCGCGGAAGGCTTCGCATGGTCCAGAACCTGCTCGCCGACAAGGGCGTCATAAATGATGACATCGGCCTGTTGCAGGGCGTTCAGGGCGTGCAGCGTTAATAAGCCCGGGTCGCCGGGACCGGCACCCACAAGCCAGACCCAGCCAGGCTCGAAACGCGGCAGATTGAAGAGGGGAGTCGGATCAGATTCTCGGTTCATGGGTGTAAATTAGAGGAAAGCGAGACTGTTTGAAACCATGAAACGGTCTATAGATGAAGCATGAATGCTCGCAAGCCCACAGACCGGAATTTGCGCAGGGGCTGGACAACAGGTGCCTGTGCCACTGCTGCCACCAAAGCGGCGCTGACTGCGTTGTTCTCGGGCGGGTTTCCCGATCCGGTTGAAATCACCCTGCCGAAAGGCGAAAAGCCTTCATTTGCCTTGTGCCGTGAGCAGCTCGGCACGGATTATGCCATGGCCAGCATCATCAAGGATGCCGGTGATGATCCGGATGTCACCCATGGGGCGGAGATCATCGTGACACTGCGCCGTGGCGTGCCAGGCTGCGGCATCGTGTTCAGCGCCGGTCCTGGCGTTGGCATGGTGACACGGGCCGGTCTGCCGGTTCCACCGGGCGAGCCGGCGATCAATCCGGTGCCACGCAAGCTGATGCGTGAAGTGGTTGAAACCCTGTGCGACCAGTTTGCCCAGCGGCACGATATAATCATCGAAATTTCAGTAAAGGGAGGCGCAGAACTGGCATTGAAAACCTGGAATCCGCGCCTCGGCATTGTTGGTGGACTTTCCATTCTGGGCACGACCGGCATTGTCCACCCGTTTTCCTGCGCGGCGTGGATACACTCCATTCACCGCGGGGTGGATGTGGCGCGGGCTGCCGGACTTAGCCATATTGCGGGCTCCACCGGCTCGACTTCTGAAGCGGCGGTTCAGGCGCTTTACGATTTGCCGGATATCGGCCTGTTGGATATGGGCGATTTTGCCGGAGGGGTGCTGAAATATGTCCGCAGCCACCCGGTGCCGCGTCTCACCATTGCCGGAGGTTTCGCTAAATTGGTGAAACTGGCACAGGGCGCGCTGGATTTGCATTCCGGCCGCTCGCAGGTCGATTTCGACTGGTTGGCGCTGCGAATCGAGGCTCTGGGCGGGTCTCCCGGCCTTGTGGAAAAATCCCGGATTGCCAACACGGCTGCGGAAGTGCTTTCATTAGCCGTTGAGGAAGCGGGCACCATGGCTGATGCACTAACGCTGGACGTGGCTCGACAGGCGGAACAGACGGGCCGTGCGGCTCTGGAAAAGGGCGGTGCCGGCAGCGGAGTTGTGCTGGACATACTGATTGTGGGGCGCGATGGCCGGATACTGGCCAACACCGCTGATGATCAAGGGGCGATAGGAATTGGCAATCTTGGAAACGGAGCCAGTACGGATAATTGAGGGCGATGCGCCATCTGCAATGGCGCATTCGGTTTTGTTGTTGGGCGGCACAACCGAGGCTTTTCGTCTGGCACAGCTGTTTGCCAGCGAACCGGAACTCGACATCATCAGCTCGCTGGCAGGCCGGACCAGTTCACCGCGCCGCCCGGCCGGGCGGCTGCGCATTGGCGGCTTTGGCGGCGTTGAAGGGCTGACGCAATTCATTGCCAGCCAGAAGATTGAAGCGGTGATCGATGCAACGCACCCGTTTGCCGCGACCATCACCGATCATGCGGTCAGTGCCGCAAAGCAACTGGGTGTGCCGTATTTGCTGCTGGGCCGTTCGCCCTGGGAAAAGACCGAGCAGGATCACTGGCTGGAAGTGTCCGATATTGCTTCGGCAGTGGAGCAGGTGCCACGCCGAGCCCGCGTGCTTCTGGCGGTCGGCCGCCAGGAAGCGCCGGCCTTCGCCAGACGCATGGATTGCTGGTTTTTGAGCCGGATGATGGAAGAACCGGACCCCCCGATACCGCCCGGCAAGGTCATTCTGGAACGCCCGCGCGACACTGCCGATGATGAATGTGCGCTGATGTCGGATCACCGCATCAATTGCGTGGTGGCGAAAAATTCCGGCGGCCCCGGCTACGCTAAGATTGAAGCTGCGAGCTGGATGGGCCTGCCGGTGGTGATGGTGCAGCAACCGGCCAGGCCCGAGGCAAAATGTGTATCGATCGTTGGCGACGCCGCTGTCTGGTTGCGGCGCTTGTTCAGCCTTTGACAGCAGGTGTGCGTCGCTGCAGAGCCAGCACCGCAATCCCGGCCAGCAATCCCCAAAACGCGCCCGAAATTCCCAACAGGCTGATGCCGGAAGCGGTTGTCAGGAACGTCACCGCGGCAGCCTGTCGGGTTTCGCCTTGCTGGAAGGCGGCAAGGGCAGAGGCGCTGAAAGCACCGATCAGCGCCAGCCCGGCAACGGCCTCGATCAGAATGCCGGGGGCCAGACTGATAAAGGATGTCGCCACACCTGCCAGCAGCCCGAAGAAGATATAGACCGCGCCTGCAGTAATCGCTGACCAGTAGCGCCGCGCCGGGTCGGGATGGGCATCTTCGCTGGCGCACATTGCAGCGGTGATCGCCGCCAGATTGACCGCGTGGCCGCCAAACGGCGCGGACAGGAACGAAAATACGCCGCTGACCGCAAACAGCGGGCCGGGCTGCGGTTTGTAACCATGAACGCTGAGAACCGCAGCGCCGGGGATATTCTGGCTTGCCATGGTGACGATGAACAGCGGGATGGCAATGCCGATCAGGGCGGACAGTTTGAAGTTCGGCCAGATGAAAATCCAGGCCGGCACCAGCGCTTCGCCGAGTTCTGAACGCATATTGTCCGGCAGATCGACGGCAAACAGCAGCACGACAAAGAACGCTGCCAGGGCTGCCGGCACAGCGAGAAAGCGGTGAATCCGACCTCCGATCAGCCAGGCGATCAGGATCGGCAGGCCGAGAAGCGGATCAAATGCCACGGCCTTGAAGGGCGCAAAACAAAGCCCGATCAGAATGCCCGCGAGCATGGCATTCGCCAACGGTGCCGGAATAGCCTGAACGGCGCGGCCAAGCGGTTTCCAGATGCCGGCAAAAGCCAGCAGAACACCGGCGATGAGAAAGGCACCGACGGCCGTGGCAAAGCCGCCTTCCGGTACTGCAGCTGTCGCCAGCAAAGCTGCGCCCGGCGTCGACCAGGCGGCGCTGACCGGCATTTTGGTCCAGACGCTGAGGATAATTCCACAAATCCCCATGGAGATGGAAAGTGCCATGAGACCGGATGCGGCCTGCTGCTGGGTGGCACCGACAGCGTTCAAGCCTTGCAGGATGACAGCGAAGGAACTGGCGAATCCGACAAAGGCGACCAGCCAGCCCATGAAGAAGGCTTGCAGGGAGAAATCTTTCAACATGGTGGGATGCGACCTTGGATGCTGATAGCAGAGCCCTGTTTCTAGGCGACCTGACAGCCGTGCACAACATGGCGGAGAGAGGAATTAACACAGCCAGCGGCAAAGGAAGCTTTGCGAATTTGTGCGCTGCACGGTAAAAGAGCTCAGACGTTCTTCCAAACGGTTTTCAATCAGGACTTTCGACATCTATGGCCATTTCCAAAATTCTTGTCGCCAACCGCTCTGAAATTGCAATCCGGGTGTTTCGCGCCGCCAATGAGCTGGGTTTGAAAACCGTTGCCGTGTTTGCCGAAGAGGACAAGCTGGCGCTGCACCGTTTCAAATCCGATGAAGCCTACCAGATTGGCAAGGGACCCCATCTGGAGACCCAGATGGGGCCGATTGAGGCGTATCTTTCCATCGAGGAAATTTTGCGTGTGGCGAAGGAATCCGGCGCCGATGCAATTCATCCCGGCTATGGGTTCTTGTCCGAAAGCCCCGAATTTGTCGATGCCTGCAGTGCTGCCGGTGTGACCTTCATCGGGCCGACTGCGGACACAATGCGCTCGCTTGGCAACAAGGTTTCGGCGCGCAATCTTGCGGTTGAGGCCGGTGTGCCGGTTGTACCTGCCACAGAGCCGCTGCCCGATGATATGGATGCAGTGCACCGGCTTGCCGAAGAAGTCGGTTATCCTGTGATGCTGAAAGCCTCGTGGGGCGGCGGTGGCCGTGGCATGCGCTCGATCCGCTCGGCTGATGATTTGTCGCGTGAAGTGCTGGAAGGCAAGCGCGAGGCGCGGGCGGCCTTTGGCAAGGATGAGGTCTATCTGGAAAAACTGGTTGAGCGCGCGCGTCATGTAGAGGTTCAGTTGCTCGGCGATTCTCATGGCAATCTGGTGCATCTTTTTGAGCGCGACTGCTCGGTTCAGCGCCGCAATCAGAAGGTCGTGGAGCGAGCTCCCGCGCCCTATCTGTCGCAGAAACAAAGAGACGAATTGTGCGACTATGCCCTGAAAATCGGTCATGCAGCGTCGTATTGCGGTGCCGGAACCGTCGAATTTCTGATGGATGTGGACAGCGATAAATTCTACTTTATCGAAGTCAATCCACGGGTGCAGGTGGAACACACGGTTACAGAAGAAGTCACCGGAGTCGATATCGTCAAAGCGCAGATTCACATTGCTGAAGGGGCGATCATCGGCGAGGCGGCGTCCGGCGTTCCGGCGCAGGCGGATATGCGCCTCAACGGCCATGCGGTACAATGCCGCATCACCACGGAAGATCCGGAGCAGAATTTCATTCCCGATTATGGCCGCATCACCGCCTATCGCGGTGCGACCGGGTTCGGAATCCGGCTGGATGGTGGAACCGCCTATTCAGGCGCTGTGATCACCAGGTTCTACGATCCGCTGCTGGAAAAAGTCACTGCATGGGCGCCGACCGCGCTGGAGGCGATCCAGCGCATGCACCGGGCGTTGCGGGAATTCCGGATTCGCGGCGTGGCGACCAATCTGCTGTTTCTGGAAAACATCATTTCGCATCCCGACTTTCAGGAAAACCGCTATACGACACGGTTCATCGATACAACGCCAGAGCTGTTCAACACCTCGTCGCGCAAGGACCGGGCGACAAAGCTGCTGACCTACATTGCCGATGTCACGGTAAACGGCCATCCGGAAGCCAAGAACCGCCGCCGGCCCGACCCGGAGGCAGCAAAACCGGTGGTGCCGCGCTTTGAAGGCAGTCCGCGGCCAGGCACGAAACAGCGGCTTGATATGGACGGGCCGGAACAATTTGCCAAATGGATGCGGGCGGAAACACGTGCGTTGGTAACAGACACGACCATGCGTGACGGGCATCAGAGCCTTCTGGCGACACGGATGCGAACCTTTGACATGGTCAATGTGGCTGATGCCTATGCCACGGCCCTGCCCAATCTGCTGTCACTTGAATGCTGGGGTGGCGCAACCTTTGATGTGGCGATGCGGTTTCTTCAGGAAGATCCCTGGGAGCGACTTGCGAAAATTCGTGAGCGTGTGCCGAACCTGCTGCTGCAAATGCTGCTGCGCGGGTCGAACGGGGTCGGATACACCAATTACCCTGACAATGTAGTGCAGGATTTCGTCGCCAAGGCGGCATCGGGCGGGATTGATCTGTTTCGGGTATTTGACTGCCTCAACTGGGTTGAAAATATGCGCGTCTCAATGGACGCAGTGTGCGAAGCAAATAAACTGTGCGAAGGCGTGATTTGCTATACCGGCGATATTCTGGACCCGGACCGGGCCAAATACAGCCTCAAATACTATGTCAATCTGGCCAGGGAACTGGAAGCCGCCGGGGCCCATATTATAGGCCTGAAAGATATGGCAGGGCTGCTGAAACCGAATGCCGCCCGCGTCCTGATCAAGGCGCTGCGCGAGGAAACCGAGCTGCCGGTGCACTTCCACACCCATGATACGTCCGGCATTTCTGCGGCCTCAGTGCTGGCGGCCGTTGAAACCGGCGTTGATGCGGTGGATGCCGCCATGGACGCCTTCTCCGGCCTGACCTCGCAGCCTTGCCTTGGCTCTATCGTCGAGGCGCTGAAAGGATCGGAGCGCGATACCGGGCTTGATCCGAAGGCAATTCGCCGGATTTCATTCTACTGGGAGGCCGTGCGCAACAAATATGCCGCCTTTGAACCGGATTTGAAAGCCGGTGCGTCAGAAGTCTATCTGCACGAAATGCCGGGCGGCCAGTTTACCAATCTGAAAGAACAGGCGCGCTCGCTGGGACTGGAAAGCCGCTGGCATGAAGTGGCTCAGACCTATGCGGATGTAAACCAGATGTTCGGCGATATCGTAAAGGTCACGCCGTCCTCCAAAGTGGTTGGAGACATGGCGCTGATGATGGTGTCTTCAGGACTGTCGGTGGCCGATGTCGAAGACCCGGACAAGGATATCGCCTTCCCTGAGTCAGTTGTTCAACTCATGCATGGGGACCTCGGTCAACCGCCCAATGGCTGGCCAAAAGCGCTGCAGAAAAAGGTTCTGAAAGGGGAAAAGCCGATTGAAGTCGTGCCCGGTTCGCTGCTGCCGCCAACGGATATGCAGAAGGAACGCGAAACCATCGAGGCGGCGATTGAGCGTCCGGTCAGCGAGTACGAACTGGCTTCCTATCTGATGTATCCGAAAGTCTTTACCGATTATGCCAGAGCGCAGGCGGTGTACGGTCCGGTCAGCGTGTTGCCGACGCCGGTCTATTTCTATGGACTTGAAGCAGGTGACGAAATTCTGATCACGCTGGAAAAGGGAAAAACCCTTGTAGTGCGCTGTCAGGCGATCGGCGATGCGGATGAAAAAGGCATGGTGCGGGTATTTTTCGAGTTGAACGGGCAACCGCGTATCATCAAGGTGCCCGACCGCAACCGCGCTGATGCGGTAGTGGCGCGGCAGAAGGCGGATGCCGGCAATGCGTCTCATGTGGCTGCTCCGATGCCGGGTGTCATCTCGCAGATCAATGTCAAGGCCGGGCAAGATGTCACCGCAGGCGATGTGCTGCTGTCGATTGAAGCGATGAAAATGGAAACCGCGATTCATGCCGAGAGCGATGGTCAGGTGGCCGAGGTTCTGGTCAAGGCTGGCGACCAGATCGACGCCAAAGATTTGCTGGTGGTGCTGGAAGCTGGCTCGTAGCAGCCTTGCGGGAAGCGGCCACTGGGTCCTCGGGACGAGCCCAAGGACGACGGCATTTGCGGGCATGCGGCTGCTGGTTTGAAGATCAGCGCGGCTTTTCCGGATGATATGAATTCTTGAAACCGTCGTCCTCGGGCTTGTCCCGAGGATCCAGATCTGGCGCGGCGAAGGCTGGAAATGCTGGCGCTTCCGTGGACCGGTTCAGAACCCGGTCAGTTCGCCGCGCATGGTGTAGGCAATTTCCTCATTCAGCCGCAGGGTGGATGTCTTGCCGACATGCTGTTCGTTTTCATCGCACCATTCATGGGCGGCGTCGCGGCCCATATCCCGCAGATAGGTGAGGAATTTCCATTCCGCATTGACCTTGGAAGAAGCGGATAAGGGAGAGTCATCGTCCTCCAGCGCTATTCTGTGCATCCTTATGTCGGAATATTCATCCGGGGACAAAACGCCTTCTTTCAGCTTGCGCGAGACAAATTCGATGGCCCGCAATTCACGCAGCAGCGATGCATTGAAGGTGATTTCATTGACCCGGTTGAGGATTTCCCGCGCGGTTTTGGGGGTCTCACGGCGTTCAATCGGATTGATCTGAACCAGCAGAATATCATCGCTCAAGGTTTTTCTAAAAAACGGAAACAGCACCGGATTGCCCATATAGCCGCCATCCCAATAGGGAATGCCGTCAATTTCAACCGCCTGAAACATATAGGGCAGACAGGCCGAGGCCATCACGCTGTCGGCTGTAATCTCGGGAGTTTCAAAAACCCGCACCTTGCCGTTGAACACATTGGTGGCACCCAGAAACAAATTCATACCCTTGCAGCGTCGAACCCGTTCGAAATCGACAAGATCTTCCAAAATCTCGCGCAGGGGATTGAGATTGAGGGGATTGTAATCATAGGGCGAATAAAACCGGCTGATGATATCGCTCATCACATAGCCTGGCGACTTGTCCATCGACCAACTGCCGAACAGCATACCCAGAAGCGTGCGCTGGATTGGGGAAAAGCTTGAAGCCTTGCTGACCGAGCGCCAGAAATGCTCCAGATGCTGGCGAGCCCCGTCGATGCCGCCTTCCTCAAAGCCGTCAGCCAGCACCACCGCATTCATGGCCCCGGCGCTGGTGCCGGAAACGCCCTCAATGTTCAGCGTGCCGCGCTCCAGCAGCGCATCGAGGACACCCCAGGTGAAGGCGCCGTGAGACCCGCCGCCCTGAAGCGCCAGATTGATCGGCTTTCCGGTTGGATTTGGCATGATTACAGCGCCGTCCATCCGCCATCGACCGAAAGCGGCGTGCCGGTGATTTGAGTTGCTGCCTCGCTGCACAGAAAGGCAACAATATCCCCGATCTGCTCGACGGTTGCGAATTCCCTGGTGGGCTGGCGATCCAGCATGACCTCGCGAATGACGGTTTCTCGGTCCATGTTGTGGGCCTTCATCTGATCGGGTATCTGCGCTTCAACAAGCGGTGTCATGACGTAGCCCGGACAGACGGCATTGCAGGTGATATTCTGTTCCGCCAGTTCCAGCGCGACCGATTTGGTGAAGCCGACAAGACCGTGCTTTGCCGCCACATAGGCTGATTTAAAGGGAGAGGCGGTCAGGCCGTGCGCTGATGAAATATTGATGATGCGGCCCCAGCCAAATGCCTTCATGCCCGGAACTGCTGTTCTGGTGGTGTGAAACGCCGATGACAGGTTGATCGCCATAATGGCATCCCATTTTTCGGGCGGGAAGTCTTCAACCGGCGCGACAAACTGAATGCCGGCATTGTTGACAAGAATGGAGATAGGCCCGAGCTTTTCGGTCGCTCCTTCAACCAGAGCCACACAGGCGTCCGCATCCGACATGTCGGCGCTGAAATAGGCTGCCTTCACTTTATGGTCCTGCGCCAGTTTGTCGGCAATGGCATAGTCGTCCTCCCGATCCGTGAAAGAATTGATCACCACATTCACGCCCGCCTTTGCAAGCTGGGTGGCAATGCCAAGGCCAATTCCGGATGTGGAACCGGTGATGACTGCGTTTTTGCCCTGCAACATGAGATGTTCCTCTATTTCTGGAAAGTGAGCGACGTCAGGAATTGGGTGTGATTTCGCTGGTTGGACCCTATATAAGGATCGCACATTTTATTTTGCAATGCACAATTGACTTATTTGGCTGGTCTGGCTTTTTTCTGCCGGATAGCCAAAGCGTTGCCAGAAACGGATTTTCTGAATGGAATATCTTTCCAAACCCCTGTCACGGCGCGAAAGTGTCGGCGTCCGTGTTGGCGGTGTCATCGTTGGCGGTGGTGCGCCGATAGTCGTGCAGTCAATGACCAATACGGATACCGCCGATATTGACGCAACGGTGCAGCAGGTCGCAGCGCTGGCGCGCGCCGGGTCTGAGCTGGTGCGCATTACGGTCGACAGGGACGAGGCGGCGGCGGCGGTCCCGCACATTCGTGAACGGCTTGATGTGCTGGGTCTCGATGTCCCTCTGATCGGGGATTTTCACTATATCGGACACACTTTGCTGGCCGATCATCCGGCATGTGCCGAGGCACTGGCAAAATACCGCATCAATCCGGGAAATGTCGGCTTCGGCAACAAGAAGGACCGGCAATTCGGCCAGATCATCGAGACCGCAATCAAACGCAACAAGCCGGTGCGCATCGGCGTTAACTGGGGCTCGCTGGATCAGGGACTGCTGACCCGGCTGATGGATGAAAATGCGAAGTCCGACAGGCCGCTATCTGCTTCGCAGGTGATGTATGAGGCCATCATCCAGTCGGGATTGATTTCCGGCAAACTGGCAGAGGATATCGGCCTGCCGAGAGACAAGATCATCCTCTCGGCGAAGGTCAGTCAGGTACAGGATCTGATTGCGGTTTACACAAGGCTGGCGGATCGCTGCGACTACGCCCTGCATCTTGGCCTGACGGAAGCCGGCATGGGCTCAAAGGGCATCGTCGCTTCATCGGCTGCTCTCGGCATTCTGCTGCAACAGGGCATCGGAGATACGATCCGCATTTCCCTGACCCCGCCTCCCGGCGGCGACCGTACCCGCGAAGTACAGGTGGCACAGGAACTTCTGCAGACTATGGGATTCCGTTCATTCGTGCCGATTGTCGCGGCCTGTCCGGGCTGCGGGCGGACCACGTCGACCGTGTTTCAGGTACTGGCTGAGCGCATCCAGAGTGATCTTCGCAACAACATGCCGGTGTGGCGCGACAAATATCCCGGTGTCGAGGCTTTGCAGGTGGCGGTGATGGGCTGCATCGTCAACGGACCTGGCGAGAGCAAACACGCCGATATCGGAATTTCCCTGCCTGGCACCGGAGAAAGCCCGGCTGCGCCGGTGTTCATCGACGGCAAAAAAGCCGCTACACTGCGCGGTTCGTCGATTGCGGATGAGTTTCAGATCATGGTCGCTGACTATATCGAAAAGCGGTTTGGCGCCAGCAGCTGAAAATCATCACATGCGTCGTTTGCCACCCGCGACTTGCGGATATTCAGGCCGCTCCTGCATCACCAGTCTGATCTCCTCGAAGGAGACTGGACGATATGTCTGGCTGTCGACGCCGACATCGAGACTTTTGGAACGTGGTTGATGATCCAGTCTTCCATGGACATGGCCGAACAGATGCCATGATCCCCGCCAGGCCCTGTTCCATTCGCGCAACGGATAGTGGCACAAAAAGATCTGCTGGCTGTCCACTGAAATGGATTTCATCATATCAATCGAAGCAAAACTGGCGGCGCTGTCGCGTACAGTCCTGTCGTCGTGATTGCCCTGGATCAAATGGATGGTGCCGTTCAGCCGGGCGGCGAACGTGCTGGCGGGCTCGTCAGAACCGATGCTGAAATCCCCCAGATGCCAGACAGTATCGTGTTCGCGGACAACAGCGTTCCAATTGGCAATCAGAGCCTCATTCATGTCCGTCACCGTCTGAAATGGCCGTTTCGACAGACGAATGATGGATTCGTGGTCGAAATGAGTGTCTGAGGTGAAAAAAATATCTGGCATCAAACGTGTCAGGATGTCCGGTTGGCAATGAAACTGGCAGTCTGTTTCAAAGTCTCTGCAGCGCTTCCGTATTCCGCCAGAAGGGCATGAGCCTCTTCAATCTGGCGGTTCAGATGAATTTTTGCCGCATCCAGTCCCATGAAATCCACCAAAGTGGCCTTGCCTGCGGCGGCATCTTTGCCTGCACCCTTGCCGAGTGTGGCGGTGTCTGCGGTGCGGTCGAGAATATCGTCGGCCAGTTGAAAGGCCAGCCCGATGATATCGCCAAAACGGGCCAGAACACTCCTATCGCTTTCAGAACAATCCGCCAGATCGGCCCCGGCGATGCAGGCATAGCGCAACAGGGCTCCGGTTTTCATGGATTGCATGGATTTGATGCTGTGTTCGGTGGGTTGCGGCGGGGTGGCCCCGCGGCGGCCTTCAGCGCAAAGATCGAGCATCTGGCCGCCCACCATGCCACTGGCCCCTGCTGCTTTGGCGAGGCCGGACACCAGCTTCAGGCGGACCGCAGCATCGCGGTGAACCCGGTCATCGGCGATGAGTTCAAAAGCCAGTGTCTGCAGGGCGTCCCCGACCAGAATGGCGGTTTCCTCGTCAAAGGCAATGTGAGTGGTCTTCCGGCCGCGGCGCAAGTCATCATTATCAAGTGCCGGCAGATCATCATGGACAAGACTGTAGCTGTGAATACATTCCAGTGCGGCCCCGGCAAACAGAACGCCGTCATCGCGGCGGCCAAACAGGGCTGCTGTCTCGACCAGCAGAAAAGGCCGCAACCGCTTGCCACCGCCCAAAGCGGCATAGGCCATTGCGTCGAGCAGACGCTGCGGGGCGCCAGATGAAGCCTGGGCCGCCAGAATGGCTTCCAGCAAGGCGCTGATGCGCTGACCGTGTTGTGTCAATTTCTCGATCAGCTCGTGTGGCATCTGGTCTTGGGTCCTACCGGGGCAGCTTCCTTGAACCACATCGACGCATTTGAGGGCAAGAGCTAGATGACGCTGCGACTGATCCAACAAGAAGCCCGCAAACAGTGAATGACTTGCCTGCCTATTGATCAACTCAAGAACTATTGCCGGACAGAAAAAGCAATCCAGTGCCAGCGCGCATGTTGTAAGGATTTGCGCGCTATGGCAAACACAGCGGATCAGCTGTGGACGCGAATTTGGCCAGATCCGACAAATCATCAGACCAGAGTTCCGCGCGTCCTGCCGGGCGCGAGCGGACACGCTTGCGTAAATGGATGCGCAGGCTGCTGGTGGTGCTGGTCATTGTGCTGTTGGCACCGTTTATTCTGGTGCCTGCCTATATGGTGGTTCCGCCACCGATCTCCAGCCTGATGGTATGGCGGATGGCGCAGGGCTATGGAATCAACCGTTACTGGACACCAATTGAGCAGTTTTCGCCAAATCTTATCGATGCAGTCCTGTCCAGCGAAGACGGACGGTTCTGCCTGCATCAGGGTGTGGACTGGCAAGCGGTGGAAATTGTCCTGGACGATCTGATCGATGGGGGAAACCCGCGCGGTGCCAGCACGCTGACCATGCAGACCGTGAAAAATCTGTTTCTCTGGCCCAGCCGGTCCTATTTGCGCAAAGCCCTTGAAATACCGCTGGCGCTTTACGCGGATCTGTTCTGGTCAAAACGGCGGATCGTGGAAATCTATCTCAATGTGGCGGAGTGGGGGCCGGGTCTATACGGCGCTGAAGCCGCCGCGCGGCGCTATTTCGGCAAAACCGCTGCCCGGTTGTCGATGCGCGAGGCAAGTCTGCTGGCGACAGCACTGCCCAATCCACTGGCGCGCAATCCCCGACAACCCGGTGCGGCACATACCCGCCTTGCGCGGATATTGGAAGCCAGAGCGCGCAAATCCGCAGGCCTGTTTTCCTGCGTCGGCAATCGTTGAAAGCCGGCTCCACGGATTATGCGAAGATGCTTCAGCTACTCGCCGATGACAATACCTTCGCGGCGCGGATCAGCCCCGCCCCGCAGCTTGTCACCATCTATCAGAATTCCCTGCAATCCTGAATTCAGATCCCTGGCATCCACTTTGTAACCCAGCGCTTCCAGTGCCGGGCCAAGAGATTCTGCAGCCGTTCCCAGTTCCAGATCGTAAGTGCCGAACCGGTTGACGAGATTCGGCAGATTGATCGCCGCCTGCAGGCTGAGACCCCAGTCAATGTGGGCAATCAGCGTCTTCGCCACATAGCCGATGATACGGCTGCCGCCGGGGCTGCCAACGGCCAAATAGGGCACGCCGCTTTTCATCACGATTGTCGGTGACATGGAAGAGCGCGGCCGTTTACCGGGTTCCACACGGTTTGCAATCGGGTAGCCGTTTTGATGGGTCTTAAAGGAAAAATCGGTCAATTCATTGTTCAGCAGAAATCCACCGGCCATCAGTCTCGAGCCAAAACCGTTTTCAATGGTGGTCGTCATGGACACCACATTGCCGGCGCTGTCGCGGATCACGAAGTGGCTGGTTGACGGTAACTCAATCGATGCATCATCGGCCTGGTACAGCGCATGATCGAATGCAGGCTCGCCCGGAGTAACGTCTTCGAGCCGGTTTTCACGCAGCAGAACGCCGCGATTGGCAAGATAGCCGTCGGCTATCAGACCCTTGGTCGGCATGGGCACAAAATCGCTATCCGCCATATAGCGCCCGCGATCGGCAAAGGCCAACCGGGATGCATCACCGATCAAACGCCATGCCTGAGGGCTGTTCGGACCAAGCCCTTTGAGATCATAGGCCCGCAAGGTGCCGAGAATCTGCCCGACTGTCAGTGCGCCGGACGAGGGTGGCCCCATGCCGCAAACATCATACCCACGATAGTCAACGCAGACCGGTGCGCGTTCTTTAAGCCGGTAGGAAGCCAGATCACTCATCGACAGCACGCCGGGATTGCCCGGAGCGGACTGCACAACGTTGATAATTTCCTCGGCTATGCTGCCCTTATAGAAAATATCGGTTCCCTGTGTGGAAAGCATCCGCAGAGTTTCGGCATAGGCAGCATTTGTCCGGGCATCACCTGCCTGCAGTGGCATGCCGTCGTTACGGAAAAAATAGGCTTTGGTATCTTCAAATCGGGCAAGCCGCTCCTGATCGGCTGCAATCGAGGCGGCGAGGCGCGGCGACACTTTGAAACCGGCTTCGGCCAATGAGATGACGCTGTCGAAAAGCGTTGCCCATGGCAGAGAGCCATAGCGCCCATGCACCGCTTCGAGCAGAAGCGGGGTCCCCGGAACCCCCACGGAGCGACCGCCAACCACCGCATCAAAAAATTTCAAAGGCTGGCCGGTTTCATCCTGAAACAGGGTCGGGGTTGCGGCCATGGGTGCCGTTTCACGGCCATCAAACGTGGTCAGGCGCTTATTGGCGGCATCCCAGTAGAGCAGAAACGCACCACCACCCAACCCGGAGGATTGTGGTTCGACAAGCCCGAGCATCAGCTGAACCGCGACCATCGCGTCAATCGCATTGCCACCGCCGCGCAGAACCGCAGCACCCGCTTCGCTGGCCACCGGATTGGCAGTGGAAATCATCCAGTTACTGGATCTGATTTCCTCGACCTCTTCTGCGACAAGATTGACTTCCAGCGGCACCTGTGTGGTGGGCTCGGTGCCGGATTCCGGTGCTACACTATCTGCAGCCTGCTGGGCATTGGCCGGCAATGCCGCGACGTAAAGAGGCAGGACGGCCGCCAACACCAGAATGCGAAGAAAGCCAGCATGTTTCATAAATCAATCCATTTGATCATGTCGCAGGCCTCGATGAGAGCGAAACCAGAATCAGGTTCAGGACCCAGATCAATTGAAGCCTGCCCGCGAATTGCATGAAAGTCCATTCAATTGCCTCTATACAGCTGCGCAAGGATTGCCGCAAATGCCGTCCCGAGCCAGCTTGCAGCCTACCTCCAAAATTTTTGCGTCCCTTGTAGAATCAACCGCCTTATCAGGCTTTCAGTGTGCAGTTTCCACGGCCCGCTTTGCCATGACTTTTACCAGATTGGCGCGGTAGGCCGACGAGCCGTGGATATCGGACAGCATCTGTCCCGCATCGACAGAAATGCCGCTGATGGCATCGACAGACCAGTTGGCGGACAGGGCGGATTCCATCTCTTCATGGCGAAACACTCCGTCAGAGCCGGCTCCTGTGACTGCGACGCGGATGCTGTTGTCAGCGTGCCTGGCGATAAAGACGCCGGCCATGGCGTAGCGTGAGGCAGGGTTGGCAAATTTTGCGTAAGCGGCCTTTTGCGGAACCGTGAAACTGATTCGGGTGATCAATTCGCCGTCCTGAAGCGCAGTGTCAAACAGGCCGGTGAAAAAGTCCGAGGCCGACAGGGAGCGGGCATTGGTGTGGATTGTCGCCTCAAGTGCTACCACTGCTGCAGGATAATCTGCCGCAGGATCATTGTTGGCAACCGATCCGCCCAGCGTTCCCATCTGGCGCACATGCGGGTCGCCGATATGCGAAGCCAGTTCTGCCAAAGCCGGTATCGCCTGTCTGACATCGGTTGATGCGGCAACATCCGCGTGGGTCACCGCGGCACCGATGGACAGCTGGCCATCCGCCAGGCTGATTCCGGCCAGGGCTGCAATGTGCCGCAGGTCAATCACGTCGGAGGGAGCGGCCAGTCTTTGTTTCATGGTTGGCAGCAATGTCTGTCCGCCGGAGAGAAACTTTGCGTCCTGCGCCGTGCTGAACAACTGAATGGCATGTTCCACACTGGTGGGGCGATGATAGATGGTTTCGTACATGAAATGTCCCCTGACTATACCACAGCTTGCGCAGGCTCGGCTGCCCGGCTTGCCGGGCTTGCAGCGCTTGCCATCTCATCAGCAGCTGCTTTAATGGCTTTGACAATGTTGTGGTAACCGGTGCAACGGCAGATATTGCCCTCAAGTTCGGCACGAATGGTTGGTTCATCAAGCTTTGCGCCGTGACGGCGGATCATGTCGGCTGCTGCCATGATCATGCCCGGCGTGCAAAACCCGCATTGCAGGCCGTGATGTTCCTTAAACGCAGCCTGGACAGGGTGTAATACACCGTCTGCCGCCAGACCTTCGATGGTGGTGATGTCAGCGCCGTCCGCCTGTGCAGCGAGCATTGTACAGCTCTTGACCGCCTTGCCGTCAACATGAACCACGCAGGCCCCGCATTGTGACGTATCGCAGCCAATATGGGTGCCGGTCAGATTGAGATGATCGCGGATATAGGTCACCAGCAATGTCCGGTCTTCAACGTCGCGGGACACGCTGTGCCCATTCACATTCATCGATATTTTTGTCATATGTCTCTTCCGAATTCACAAAGCTGTTCTAGTTTGCAGAAACGCCTGTCCGGGCCTCTTGTGCGCCTTCAACGCCGCGATCTGTCTGATCTTGCAAATGCGCCTGATCCGGCAAATGCGCCTGATCCGGGCTTTCCTCACCAGTCTTCATCAGATTTCATTATTGTGGTGGCGAAATTACGGAGGGCGGCCCTGTCTGCTTCGCCTTTCGGATCTTGTCCACTTCAATATCAAAAAAGAGATGCTGGATTCCGGGTTGCCAGAGTTCAGGACAGCAGCAGCAGACCGGCAATGAGGATAGCCAGAGCGATGAAGCCCCACATCATTGGCCCGCCAAGAGTGCCTTTGCCAGCCTCCACTTCAAGGGTCTCTTCCGCGTCGTGAACGGCTTCGCCGATTTCCCTGGCAACATCGGAAATATTATCGTCGTGGCCCAGATCCCGGTCATCAATCGTGGCTTTGTCAGTGGTCTTTTTGACTGCAGGAGCGGGGATTTCAGCGGCCTGACTGACACTGACTGTCTCGGCCGCAGGACTGATACTGGCGGTTTCCACAACCGGTTTCACAGGAGCCGCCTCGGTGCCTGCGCCCAGTTTGGCAGAAAAATTGCCGAAAAACTCGTCTGCCATCTTCTTGGCAGTGCTGTCGATCAGGCGGGACCCCAATTGCGCCAGTTTGCCACCGACCTGTGCAGTGGCAGTATAGCGCAGAATTGTATCGGTACCATCCTCTTCCAGATTGACTTCTGCGCCACCCTTGGCGAAGCCCGCAACGCCGCCCTTGCCCTCGCCGGAAATTCTGTAGCCCTTGGGCGGATCAATGTCGGACAGTGTAACCGACCCCTTGAATTTGGCTTTGACCGGGCCGACTTTTGTCGTGACGGCCGCTGTCATTTCCGTATCGGAAGTCATTTCAAGGCTCTCGCAGCCGGGAATGCATTGTTTCAGAATTTCAGGATCGTTGAGGGCCGCCCAAACTGTTTCGCGCGGCGCTGGAATACGGTATTCGCCAGACATGTCCATGATGTGGGCTCCCTGTTAAGTGATTTTGGTGAAACTTGCACAGAGCGTGACCGTTCAGCAAGTGGCAGCAACGGATAGCAGCGAAATCTTTTCACGACATTTGATCAGTGCCACGGCTGAAACAGCCGCAGCCAATCATTGCTTGGGTCGGCAAGCGGTATTTGCTATAGCGCGCGCAACGTTTTTGCGGAGCCTGAATGACACACGACATCAAAATGCTCGAATCCTCAGGCTGGGCCGATTATGCACTGCTTGACAGCGGCGAGGGGCGCAAGCTGGAGCGCTACGGAGCTGTGATCGTCGACCGGCCTGATGCCCAGGCAATCTGGAAACGGTCCAGCCCGGATTTGTGGCTGGATGCCCAGGCGGTGTTCTCAGCAGATAAGGATGAAGAGGGTGCGGGACGCTGGAAACGCGCGCCTGGCCTTGACGATGACTGGACCATGTCATTTGACGACGTGCGCTTCATCTGCCGGTTTTCGGCTTTTCGTCATGTCGGCGTGTTTCCCGAACAGGCAGCGCATTGGGCCTGGTTTGCAAAGCGTATCAAAAATGCCGGAGCGGGCGGGCGCAGGCTGAAAATTCTCAATCTGTTCGGCTATACCGGAATTGCCTCTCTGGTGGCGGCTGCCTGCGGCGCCGAAGTCACCCATGTTGATGCTTCAAAAAAAGCCATCGCCTGGGCGCGGGAAAACCAGACTCTGTCGGGGCTTGATACAAAACCGATTCGCTGGATTTGCGACGACGCCGCCAAATTTGTTGCGCGGGAGGGCCGCCGCGGCAATTTCTATGACGGAATTATTCTTGATCCGCCGAAATACGGCCGGGGACCGAAAGGCGAGGTCTGGCAGGTGATGGAGGATCTGCCTGGTCTGATGGATGATTGCCATGCCATTCTGTCGCCCGATGCTGATTTCATGATTCTGACAGCCTATGCCATCCGCGCCAGTTTTTTCATGACTCATGAGCTGATGCGGGACCGGTTTGGCGGCAGGAGAGGCACCCTGACCAGCGGAGAACTGGTGCTGATGGAAAGTGGCGATCGGAATCCGGGGGATGTCCGGTCTGGTCTTGCCCCCGCCGTTTCCGCCGGTAGCACAGATGACAGTCGCAGGCTGTCGACGTCACTTTACAGCCGCTGGGAGGCGCAATCATGACACAAGACAATTCATCCGATGACAAATTGTCGGGAGACAAACTTTCGAAAGACCGGCCTGTCGCTGAAAAGCGGATTTCCGGCCAGGTTAAACAGATCACCAGCGTGTCGAACCCGATCATCAAGGATATTCGCGGGCTGGCTTTGCGCAAGAACCGCAACAAATCGAATCTGTTTCTTGGGGAAGGCCTGAAACTTGTCACCGATGCGCTGCAGAAAAAATGGCCTATTGCCGATATTATCTATGGCAAATCCTTCGCCGATCAGGACGCCGTTGCCCAGGCTGCGGCGAGGGTCCGCGCTGCTGGCGGCTCGGTGCTGGAAGTCTCCAACCAGGTGCTGGAAAAAATCTCCAGGAAAGACAATCCGCAGATGGTTCTGGGGGTCTTTGAACAGCGTTACCAGGCCTTGTCCAGCGTCCGCCCGGGGCGCGGCGATCTGTGGGTGGCGCTCGACCGGGTGCGCGATCCGGGAAATTTGGGCACCAGCCTGCGCACTGCGGATTGCGCCGGAGCGAAGGGCGTCATTCTTGTGGGAGACTGTACCGACCCTTATTCCGTGGAAGCGGTCCGTGCTTCGATGGGGTCGATTTTTCACGTGCCTCTTGCCAAGGCCTCGGAAGGCGAGTTTCTGCAATGGAAAGAGCGCAACCATGTTGCCGTGATCGGAACCCATCTTGCCGGTGCGGTGGATTACCGGACGGTTGACTACAGTGCTGCAGGTGTGATTTTGATGGGCAATGAGCAGCAGGGCCTGACGGATCAGCTGGCTGCGGCTTGTGATCAACTGGTGCTGATTCCAATGGCCGGAGAGGCCGACAGCCTCAATCTGGCGGTCTCGACCGGAATTGTTCTGTTTGAAGCCCGCAAGCCGGTGCTGACGCCGTGATTGACGCCGCCGCAATGCGTCGATCGTCTCTGTTATCGCTCAGGCTCTGACCAGTCGCTCGCGATCTGATTTCTCTGGCGAAGTTTCAGGGCCAGTCCAATGGCAACACCGGTTCCGATAGCAACCGTCAGATCAACCAGCACGGTGAGCACCAGGGTAATCAGAAGGAGCACACGGTCGCTTGCCGGTGCATTGACATGCGCCTTCCATTTGTGCGGTTCGGACATATTCCAGGCGGCAATAATCAACAGTGCCGCCAGTGACGGCATGGCCAGCAACCCGACAAGTGGTCCGGCCAGCATCATGACGAGGAGCACAGTCAGCGCATGAACGATGCCGGCGACGGGGGTTTTGCCGCCAGCGCTGATGTTGGCAGCGGTTCGCGCGATAGCCCCTGTCGCTGGCAGGCCGCCAAACAGGGCTGATCCAAAATTGGCAATACCCTGTGCTATCAATTCCGCATTGGGCCGGTGTTTCGATCCGATCATCCGGTCTGCAACCATTGCGGACAAAAGCGATTCAATACCTGCAAGAAATGCAATGATGATTGCCGAGGGCAGCAACTCGCTCAAGCGGGTGAATGAGATTTGCGGAATGACCGGATAGGGGAGCGTGTTGGACAAGGCCCCGAACCGCGAAAAAATAGTGTCGACCGGTGCTTGCATGTAAATCGCAACGAATGAACCGATTGCGACGGCCAGGATCAGGCCCGGCAATCGCGGGGCGAGACGCCGAAACAGCACAATCAGAACAAGCGTCAACAGGGCAACGGCAAGTGCCGAGATATTCAAACTGTCCTGTGCGGCCCACAGAGCAGATATTTTTTCAAGAAAATCCGCCGGCAGAGCGTCAATCGTCAGACCAAGGAAATCCTTGATCTGGCTGGTTGCGATGATCACTCCGATGCCGATGGTGAAACCCTGCACTACAGCTTCGGGTACCAGGGCGATCAGCCGTCCGGCTCTGAAATATCCTGCGACCAGCAGAATAATGCCAGCCATAAAGGTTGCCAACACGAGACCGTCATAGCCGTGTTCGGCAATGACACTGAAAACAACAACAATAAAGGCACCTGTCGGACCACCAATCTGAACGCGACTGCCACCGAACAGCGATATCAGAAATCCGCCGACAATGGCGGTAATCAGACCTTTTTCAGGGCCGGCACCAGAGGCAATCGCAATTGCCAGACTGAGCGGCAGCGCCACCATCGCAACTGAAATCCCTGCGATCAGATCAGCCATGAATGTCTGTCTGTCATACTCCTTCAGAGTTGTTAGAATTTTCGGTTGCCGCATATGCTAGAGCACGTTTCCGAAGAAAGATAATCTGTGATCCGGGCCGGTTTCTATCTGGGCTCGCAGATCGCAACTGTGATTGATCCGCATATGCTGGTGCCTGCCTATGTGCTGTCCGGTCGCTTTGCCGGTCATGCAATGCGCGCTACGGCCATGTCGCGCAGCACATTTATTTCCATTTCATCGTTTTCATGGATTTTTGCCAGAAGTGCGCGGATCCCAATCACGGCCACGGGGCGGCCATTCTCCATCGCAACCAGATGGCGGATTTTGTGCCGGCCCATCAGATAAATTGCGTGGCTCAGTTTGCAGTCAGACTCGCAGGTGATGACTTTTTCTGACATCCACCGGGAGATATTTTCCTCGCCGAGCTGACCGTCATTGTGTGCCAGCGCGCGCATGACGTCATGGTCTGTCAGGATGCCGGCCAATTCGGATTCCGAATTCAATGCCACCATAGCATTCTGTTGTTTGGCAACCATCAGTTTCACTGCTTGTTTGAGAAGCATTTCCGGCGTTCCACTCAACAATTGATGGGTTCCGGTATTGATCATTGATTGGACTGACATGGGATTCCCCTCCGGTCAAAGAAGCGCGCCCGCAGACGCATAAAGCTCAGATTCAAATTTTTGCAGAGTTAGAAGGGCTGTGGTGATGGTCAGAACAGCGCCGTGTTTGAGATTGGCTTTGAGTTTTCCAAGGACGGCATTCAATTGTCCGATCTGCTCCTCCTCGACATCGTGCAGCAGATCGTGCCGTAGCCGGGTTGCCGTTTCCTCAAGCTGGTCGAGCAGAAGCAGTGCGTCCGTGGTCACCATGAGGCGATAGGCGCGCCGGTCTTGCGGATTGTTTTCGCGTACCACAAAGCCGCGCTCGCCAAGCCGGTCTATCAACCGTCCGACAGCTGCATTTCCAAGCTCCATTTCCTCGGCGAGTTCAGCCTGGGTGAGATGCGGTCTTTTGGAAATAATGCCCAGGGCAAGCCATTTGACACGGGTCAGATTGTGCATTTTCAACCTGCGATCAATCTCATGGCGCAACAGATGTGCCACATCGTGGATCAGGGTGCCTAACAGGTCGTCTTGCTTGGTAATCATCGGTAAGCCTCAAAGCAGTGACAGCTAGTATATATGTCAGCATAAGATATGTATACATACTATTTACAGTGAAAGGTGCAGGCTACGCGCCAAAGAGGCGCGCGCTGGGCCAAAGCGGAAGTTTAAAACATGCTGTGTCTGCCGTAACCGCTCTCGGGCGGTATCCACTGACGCTGGGGTTCCGCGAACCTGAAATGCGAAAGCCGTCTGATCATAGGATCAGACGGCTTTTGTTGAACCAAGCGGCGGTATCATACCGGATACCAAGATACCGGATACCAAGGTCTCGCGGATATTCAGGGCCTTACGTAGCTGTAGCCCTGCTCCTGCAGTTCCATCAGCCGAACAACGCCGGACTGGACCATAGTGGCTTCGGAAAGAAGTTCGACCTTCTTGCCAGCCTTTTTTTCCATGCCTGCCAGCGTGTTACCGCAGGCCGCAAAAGTGAGGTTCTCGTGCTCCATTGACATCACCGAGATTCGGTCCTTGACCGGGCTGTCGGCGGTGTACATCTTCAGGCCAGGACCATACGCAACAATCTCGATCGTAACCGTCTCGCCCTTTTCGTCGTAGTAGGACTGCACATTCTTGGCATTGTTGAGCGCCAGATTCATCACCGCCGGATCATTCTGGTCAACGTGGATTGCAAGCCTATGGGCCTTTTCGTCCGCTAAAGCCGAACCGGCCAAAATGAGGCTGAGCGCAACGGCACTCAGAATTCTGGTAAAAAACGTCATGGTGTCCTCCCAAACATTTGAATTTATGAATGTGACAATACAGCAATCCGGGTACGGTGCAAGCTTTGGCAGGTCCCATTAATTGGCAGTGGTGCCATGCCGTCAACTTACGCGGCCACGCAATCAGTGAAGTAGCGCATCACCCCAACAGCACCAGCCTCCTGCACCACTCCATGGTCGTCGGTTTCTTTGAAGCCACATTCCATGATATCGCTCTGACGCAACGACACTGAAAATAATGCCTCCGAAAACACCGATACTGAAGGCTCCGGTCGGGCCGCCAATCTGGATACACCTACTCAAGATACAGAAGAGCGCACATCAATATGACACAAACGGCAGCAGAACTTTTCGTAAAATGTCTGGAGACGGAAGGCGTTGAGCGCATCTATGGCGTTCCCGGCGAGGAAAATGCCGATTTTGTTCTGGCACTCGACAAATCCTCGATAGATCTGATCCTCACCCGGCACGAACAGGGCGCGGCCTTCATGGCATCCACCTATGGCCGGCTTACCGGAAAGGTCGGCGTCTGCCTTGGCACACTGGGACCGGGTGCAACGAACCTGATGACCGGGGTCGCCGACGGAAATATGGACCGCGCGCCGCTGCTGGTGATCACCGGTCAGGGCGCGACGACGCGGCAGCACAAGGAAAGCCATCAGGTGATGAATGTGGTGGATATGTTCCGCCCCGTCACGAAATGGTCCCAGGCGGTTCAAAGCGCCGACAGCGTTCCCGAAATAGTCGCCAAAGCAATGAAACTGGCGCGCACCGAAAAACCCGGCGCCGTCCATATTGAACTTGCGGAAAACATCGCGGCTGAAAAAACCGGTGCCACTCCGTTGCGCCCTGCCAATCCACGCCGCGCTGTGCCTGATGAAACGATCATGGATCAGGTCTGGGAGCGTATCCGCCGTGCCAGATCGCCCCTCATCATTGCCGGCAACGGCACCATACGGACACGGGCCAGTCAGCAGCTGCGGCACTTCTGCGATGCGACCAATATCGGCGTGCTGATGTCGTTCATGGGCAAGGGCGCGGTTGATCTGGACGCGGAGTATTGCCTTTTTACCATCGGCATGGGGCAACGGGACTATCCGCTGCTGGCCGTTGAAGCCGCTGATCTGATCATCACACTGGGCTTTGATATGGTGGAGTATCCGCCCTCAAGCTGGAACGGAAATGGTGACACGGACATCATCCATATCGACTTTCTGCCAGCCGAGGTTGATGCGGATTATATGCCTGAGATCGAAGTGGTCGGCGATTTGGCACATGCGCTGTGGATGCTGAACCAGCGCATCAAAAGCGATGGAGCGCCGCAATTCGAACTGGCCAAACAAGCCTCGTTGCGGCAGACAATGCTGGCGGAATTTGCCGAACATGCGGATGATGATACGCACGGCTTGATACGGCCGCAAAAGGCAGTGGCCGACATCCGCAAAGTTCTGGGACCCGATGACATTCTTCTGTCCGGCGTTGGTGCCCATAAAATGTGGATCGCACGCCATTACCATTGTCACGAGCCGGGCACCTGTATCATATCCAACGGGTTTGCCTCAATGGGCATGCCATTGCCCGGTGCGATAGCTGCAGCCATCGCCTGTCCGGAGCGAAAAATTCTTGGGGTGGCCGGAGATGGCGATTTCCTGATGAATGTGCAGGAGATGGAGACAGCAAGACGGCTGAACAGCAACATCACCATGCTGATCTGGGAAGATGAATCCTATGGCCTGATCGAATGGAAGCAGCAACAGGAGTTCGGCACTCACACTGATCTCGGTTTCGGCAATCCGGACTGGATGCTGCTGGCGCAAAGTTTCGGCTGGCAGGGCGCGCGGTGCGAGAATGCAGCCGATCTGCTGCCAACGCTGCAAACAGCGCTGGATCACAAGGGCCCGTCACTGGTGGTTATCCCGATTGATTATCGCGAAAACATGAAGCTGAGCCAGCGGCTTGGCGAGATTGATTTCAGTTCCTGACGCTGCCCTGATCGACAGTTTCAAGGGCGTGTCCTGAGGACTTACAATTCCCGCGTCTTCTTGAACAGGATTTCCGGATATTCCTTGACCACCCGGTCGAGTTCCCACTGGCTTCTGGCCAGATAGACCGGGGCGCCATCGCGGTCTTCGGCAAAGGCCGTCTGGTTGATGCTGCGAAAGTCTTCAATCGCGGATTTGTCAGCGCTGGTCACCCAGCGCGCGGTGACGAAGGGGGCCGGTTCAAAGCTGATTTCCGCACCATATTCACCGCCGATGCGATCCACCATCACATCAAGCTGCAAAATGCCGACCACGCCGACAATCCATTGCGAGCCGAGAAATGGAATAAAAACCTGGGCGAGGCCCTCTTCGGCCAGATCCTGCAGGCCCTGTCGCAATTGCTTCGTCTTGCTGGTGTTCGACAATCTGACGCGGCGCAGGATTTCAGGAGCAAAGGCGGGAAGGCCGGTAAAACGCACCCCGTCCTTTTCGCTCAAAGTATCGCCGACCCGCAAGGTGCCATGATTGGGAATCCCGATCACGTCTCCCGGCCAGGCATCATCGGCCACCTGCCGGTCCTGGGCAAAGAACATCAGCGGCGAGTGAATATTGATGGCCTTGCCAGAACGCGCGTGTTTCAGCTTCATGCCGCGCTTGAAATGGCCAGACACCAGACGCAGAAAAGCAATCCGGTCACGGTGATTGGGGTCCATATTGGCCTGGACCTTGAAGACGAAGCCGGACACATGATCATCTGTCGGTCCGATCTCTCCGCCCTCGATGGTCAGCGGTCGGGGCGGCGGCGCGAATTCGGCAATGACATCAAGCAGTTCTTCCACCGCAAAACCACGCAGGGCACTGCCGAACAGGACAGGGCTCAAATGCCCTTCCAGAAAGCTGGCGGGATCAAATGCGCTGTAGCCGGCAGCAGCCAGTTCCACATTGTCGCGCGCTTCTGCCAGAACATTCGGATCGACCAGACCATCAAGCTTTTCATCCATAATACCGCTGGTCTGGATGCGTTCTGCCGGCTTTCCGGGGCCGGCATTATAAAGGAACAGGCCGCTCTTCAGATGAATACAGCCCTGAAAGGTCGAACCGGAGCCGAGCGGCCACATCAATGGTGAGGCGTCGAGCGCCAGCTCTTCCTGGACTTCATCAATCAGTTCAAACGGATCGCGGGCTTCGCGGTCGATCTTGTTCATGAAAGTCAGAATAGGAATGTCGCGCAGGCGGCAGACTTCGAACAGTTTACGGGTCTGCGGCTCGATGCCCTTTGCCGTGTCAATCACCATCACCGCTGCATCGACCGCCGTCAGGGTGCGGTAGGTATCTTCCGAAAAATCCTCGTGGCCCGGCGTGTCGAGCAGATTGAATGTCATGTCGCCGCGTTCAAAGGTCATGACGGTGGAAGATACTGAAATGCCGCGGTCCTGCTCGATTTTCATCCAATCGGAGCGGGTCCGGCGCCGCTCGCCGCGGGCGCGCACCTGTCCGGCCATGCGGATGGCACCGCCGCACAGCAGCAGCTTTTCAGTCAATGTGGTTTTACCGGCATCGGGATGCGAAATGATGGCGAAAGTTCTGCGGCGCAGATATTCGGGGCCGGTTGCGGCTTGCGGATCAGTTAGGCTCATATATTTGGTTCTTTACCCTGAAAGGCTTTCGTAAAACGACACCGGGATGCTGTCTGATTGCGTGGCCGGTTCGCTCTGCCAGATTTGGAGGCTATCCTGTCATTTTCAATGGAAGCCATGATTTGCGGTCCTGTGGACAATTCCAGCCTTGGCCAATGTGAAGCTTGTACTCAGCTTGTACGTTGGGCTTTGCCCCGATTTGACAGCTATTACCAGCCAAAGTGAAGTGACACGCAGATGCGCAGGAAACCGTTCGGTTTTCAAGCCTTTGTAACGGCGTGTGGCGCAAATAGCGTCTGGCCGCGAGATTGCCAAAGAGAAAGCCGGGCAGACGCGGTGCGGTTTTGCGCCGACCACCGGTCCAAGCCGGAAAGCGCCAGTTCAGCCCGGCCTTCCGTGAACTGCTCCGGATCACCAAATGCATCAACACAGTTGAAATCAGCACTGGTCGCGGTCTTTACGGCATGGCAAGTGTCGTGCATTGATTCATTTAAAAATGGGTTCGTCATCATGTCTGTTTTTGCAATACGCGTTGAAAACCGGGCCTTGCTGCATGTCGGCGGAGCAGAGGCGGAATCCTTTCTTCAGGGCCTGATTACGTTTGACATGGACCGGCTTAAAACGCGCAGCAGCGGGTTCGGTGCGTTGCTGACGCCGCAGGGCAAGGTTCTGTTCGACTTTTTCATTGTGCCCATGAATGATGGATTTCTGCTCGACACGCTGGCAGATGCGGGCGCGGATCTGCTGAAGCGGCTGTCGATGTACAAGCTGCGCGCGGATGTCGTTGTGGCAGACATCACCGGGGATCTGAGTGTCGTGGCGTTGATTGAGAGCGGTGATGGGAACGATCAACCGCATCTGCCGGGTGCCGTGGTGCCGGACCCACGTCATGTCAGCATGGGTCAGCGCGCCTACATTCCGAATGCCGGGGTCGGTGCGGCTCTGGCGGATAGTGCTCTGGTGCTCGATGAAACCGATGCCTATCTGGCACGGCGTATCGAACTTGGCGTTGCGGAGGCTCCAGTGGATTATGCATATGGCGAGGTGTTTCCCCATGATATCAATCTCGACCAGATCAATGCGGTCGGGTTTGAAAAAGGCTGTTTTGTCGGCCAGGAGGTTGTCTCGCGCATGCGGCACAGAGGCACGGCCCGGCGGCGGATTGTGCTGGTGTCTTCCACCGACGATCTGCCGGAACCGGGGACCGACATAAGTGTGGACAAAAAATCAATTGGAACGCTGGGCAGTGTCAGCACCCATGTCGGTCTTGCACAAGTCCGTCTTGACCGGGCCAATGAGGCGATGGAACAGGGCCATTTCATCAAAGCCGGCACCATCCAGGTGACCCTGGCGATACCGGACTGGGTTTCTTTCAAATGGGCTTAGGCGCGTCGCAAAAAGCAGAACGGCCGGCGCGCGCCTGGCAGCGCATGTTGTCGGGACGCCGGCTCGACCTGCTGGATCCATCGCCGCTGGATATCGAGATCGAGGATATCGCCCACGGGCTGGCACGGGTGGCGCGCTGGAACGGGCAGACGGTTGGCGAACACGCATTTTCCGTGGCGCAGCACTCGCTTCTGGTCGCACGGATCGGTGAAAAGCTGTTCGCCAAGTCCAAACCGCACTGGTATATGGCGCTGCTGCTTCACGACGCGCCGGAATATGTTGTGGGAGATATGATCTCGCCGTTCAAAGCAGTGATCGGCGGTGACTATAAAAGCTTGGAAAACCGTCTTCAGCAGGCAATTCATCTGCGGTTTTCATTGCCGCCGGAACTCAGCAAAGCGGAGTTGCGCGCCATCAAGTCCTGCGACCGCATGGCCGCTTTTTTTGAAGCAACGCGGCTGGCGGGTTTTTCCGATGCGGAAGCCGCCAGGTTTTTCAGCCGTCCGCGTGGTGTCACGGGGCAGGATGTGTCAGATTTACTCAAACCGCTGCCGGCGCATCAGGCGCAAGGCGCGTTTCTGGATGCATTTGGGCATTTGGCCAGCCGGCTGGCAATGGAGCCATAAGGAAGTTTAATGAGCGCCATATATGTTTGCTCTCTCGATAAGCTGGAAAATACCGCCCGTGAAAGCCGCGCCAGCCATGTGGCAACACTGATCAATAGCGATACCCTTGTTACGCGGCCGCCTTTGGTGCGGGCGGATGATCACTTATTTCTGGGGTTCAATGATATAATCGAACCTTTGTCAGGTATGACACTGGCCGGAGAAGATCACATCCGAAGCTTTATCCGCTTTGTTGAAAGATGGGACCAGAGGGCTCCGCTGATCGTGCATTGCTGGGCCGGGGTCAGCCGCTCCACGGCCGGTGCCATGATTGCGACCTGCCTGCTGCGGCCAGATATGGATGAAACCTCAATTGCAAAGACCATCCGGCAGCGCTCACCAGAGGCCACCCCGAACAAGCGACTTGTGGCACTTGCCGATGATATTCTGGGGCGCAACGGTCGGATGCTGGATGCGGTTACCGGCATTGGTCGTGGGGTCGATTGCTATGAAGGCAGCGTATTTCATCTGAAAATCAACGGTGCTGATGATGGCGCGCTCTGAGATTGCCCCCATTGCCATCGGTCTCAGTGCCGCAGTGGTGGGCCTGAAAGACCAGACCCCTCTCATTCTCACCTTGCGCGAAGTGGAAGGAACCGAGGGCAAGGATATGCTGCCGTCCGGTCCGTTTGATCCCTTGCGGCATCGCACGTTTGAATTGGGATTGCGGGCGTTTGTGGAAGCCCAGGCCGGGCTCCAGATCGGCCATGTCGAGCAACTTTACACCTTTGGTGACCGGGGGCGTCATGCGCGGCCCGATGATGAAGGTGACCATGTGGTGTCAGTGGGCTATCTGGCGCTGAGCCGGGGTGCCGCCCCGGAGGATGCAATCAGTGCACAGGCATTGAAACTGTCCGGAGCCTCGTTTCAGCCCTGGTATGTGTATTTTCCGTGGGAGGACTGGCGCACCGGACGTCCGGTTGTGCTCGACAGATATCTGCTGCCGGCGCTGTCGGAGTGGGCCGCTCAAGGTGATCCGACACAGGCGGAACGCCTGAAACTGGCCTTCGCGCTGGATGGTCTGGTCTGGGATGATGAGCGCGTGCTGGACCGCTATGAGCTGTTATACGAAGCCGGACTGATTGAAGAGGCTGCTGATGGCCGCGATACTGTTGTTGTCAGCGATCTGTTCGAACACACCGGGCGTGCCATGCGGTTCGATCATCGCCGCATTCTGGCTACCGCAATTTCGCGGCTGCGCGCCAAGCTGAAATACCGGCCGCTGGTGTTCGAACTGATGGGCGATGAATTCACCCTGACCGATCTGCAGAAAACCGTTGAGGCGCTGGCCGGTCGGCATCTGCACAAGCAGAATTTCCGCCGTCTGGTGGAAGCCAATGCACTGGTGGAACCGACCGGAACAAGCAGTGCGCAAACCGGCGGGCGTCCGGCGCAATTATTTCGCTTCCGCCGAGAGGTTCTGCTGGAACGTCCGGCATCGGGATTGCGCGTGTAAACCGAAGGGGTCGGGTTAAGCGGTGCCGGACTGAAGCCGCTGCACCGGTTTTTCCTGAATTGGCCAGTGCACAAGTGCGGCAAACCCGCTGAGCGCGATGGCGATGTACCAGACGCTGTCATAGGAGCCGGTGGCATCATACAGCCTGCCGCCAAGCCAGACACCGAAAAACGCACCCACCTGATGCGAGAAAAACACAAATCCGAACAGGGTTGCCATATAGCGCGGCCCGAACATGGTTGCCACCAGAGCAGAGGTTGGCGGCACGGTTGATAACCATAGCAGACCCATGGCGGCCGAGAAGAGGATGACGGTGACGGGCGTGACAGGAAAGGTGAGGAACAGGGCAATCGCGACACCGCGCGCCAGATAGATAAATGTCAGCAGGACGGGTTTGGACATGCGGCCGCCAATGACACCGGATGCCAGCGACCCGACAATGTTGAACAGCCCGATCAGAGCGATGGCCCAGCCGCCCCAGCGCGTTGCGATGCCCATATCAGACAGGAAGGGCGGCAGGTGAACCGTGATAAAGGCAACATGAAATCCACAGACAAAAAAACCGACTACCAGAAGATTATAACTGCGGTGGCCGAAAGCTTCCTTGAGAGCCTGCGTGATTGATTGCTGCGGCATGGAGAGCGGCCCTGTGTCGCCGATGGCTGTGCCGCGCAGAAAAACCGCCAACACCGGCGTGATCAGGACGATAAGACCAAGCGCAACAAGCGCATTCTGCCATCCGAACTGATTGATCAACTGGATTCCGCCGAGGCCGAAAACAAACTGGCCGAATGAACCTGCCGCAGTGCCGATGCCAAAAGCGATTGAACGTTTCTGCGGCGTCACGATACGGCCGAATGCCGAAAGCACCAGCGAGAACGATGCCGCTGACATGCCAAGCCCCACCATCACCCCGCCTGTCAGATGCAGCGCGAACGGTCCTTCAGCATAGGCCATCAGCACCAGGCCGAGCGCGTAGACAATGCCCCCGGCGGCTATGACTTTTGCTGTGCCGAAGCGATCGGCAACGGCCCCCGCCACTGGCTGACCGGCACCCCACATCAGATTCTGAAGCGCCAGAGCCAGGGCAAAAGTCTCTCTCGACCAGCCATTGGCACTGGTCATCGGTTCCAGAAACAATCCCAGAATGGAACGGGGGCCGAAGGATGCGATGACAATCAGGCAGCCGATAGCAATGACAAATGGAACGGAATTCCAGAAGGATGGGACGGATCTGATCCGGGACGTCATCACAATTCTCCCTGCAGGCTCCGCAACCTATCCTGTTGAGCAGCGTTGCGACAGAGGTTTCACAATACAGAGCGAACGACCGGTCCGAACGCCGGCTGACGAATATTCAGGCTTGCAAATCGTCTGTCTGCCTATATATACTCAAAGTGAGTATAAGTATGAAAGACCGTGATGATGCTCTGGCGGACCCTCTGTCCGGCGCATTTTTGAGGTCCTGACCAGTGGAGGGCGACATGTCCACAATACCTGCAGCACTCGGTGGCGATGATTCACAGCGATTATCTCCCCGGACCGGTTATAGCGCGACAGCACAGAGCGCGGCTGAGCGCTTCGGCATTCTGCCGATGCCGGACCTGACCTATACGGATGCCATAGCGAAGGCGACGGCACCGATTTATGACAAGGTCAAGGATCAGATTCCGGCGATCGAATGGCCGGTCTTTGCGCCGCTGATCTATCATATCAACAGACTGAAAAAGCAGCGCAACGCGGTGATTCTGGCGCATAATTATCAGACTCCCGAAATTTTCCACGGCGTTGCCGATTTTGTCGGCGACAGTCTGCAGCTGGCCATTGAGGCGGGCAAGGTGGATGCCGATATCATCGTCCAGTGCGGTGTGCATTTCATGGCGGAAACGTCCAAAATGCTGAACCCGCAGAAAACTGTTCTGATACCCGACAGCCGTGCCGGATGTTCGCTGGCATCGTCCATCAACGGGGCGGATGTGAGATTGCTGCGCGAGGCCTATCCGGGCGTTCCGGTGGTTGCCTATGTCAACACTACTGCCGAAGTGAAGGCCGAGGTGGACATCTGCTGCACCTCCTCCAATGCGGTGCAGATTGTGGAAAGCCTGGGTGTGCCCAAGGTGATTTTTCTGCCGGACCAGTATCTCGCCAGTTATGTTGCCAGCCAGACCGATGTTGAAATCATCTCGTGGAAGGGCGCTTGTGAAGTGCATGAGCGGTTCACCGGCGAAGAGCTGCGCAAATATCGCGAAAATGATCCTTCCATCAAAATTATCGCCCATCCGGAATGTCCACCCGATGTGATCGCGGAAGCGGATTTCACCGGATCAACGGCTCATATGATCAATTGGGTCAAAGACAAGCGCCCGGACAAGGTTGTGATGGTCACCGAGTGCTCGATGGCCAGCAATGTGGCGGCGGAAGTGCCGGAAGTGAATTTCATCAAACCCTGCAATCTGTGTCCACATATGAAGCGCATTACGCTGGCCAATATTCTGGATTGCCTGTTGACCATGGAAGAAGAGGTTCTGATTGATCCGGCAGTTGCGGAACGGGCCCGCAATTCTGTTGAGCGCATGATCAACTGGAAGAATTAATACATCATGGTTGAAGTTCTGACGCCTCATTCCAGTGACGGCATTGATGATGTGGTGATTGTCGGTGGTGGTCTTGCCGGACTGTTCTGCGCGCTTAAGCTGGCGCCCAGACCGGTCACTGTTCTGACATCGGCACCGATCGGCGAGGGTGCTTCATCGGCATGGGCACAGGGCGGAATTGCCGCTGCGATGTCGCCTGGTGACAGCGCCGAGGCCCATGTGGCCGATACGATTGCCGCCGGAGCGGGGCTGGTGGATGAGAAAATCGCCAGAGTGATGGCGTCGGAAGCTTCGGACCGGATTCACGATCTGCTGGCGTATGGCGTGCCGTTCGACACCGATCTGGAGGGCCATCTGAAACTGTCGCGTGAAGCGGCTCATTCACAACGCCGCATTGTCCGCGTGCGTGGTGATATGGCAGGTGCCGCGATCATGAGCGCGCTGATAGCGGCGGTGCGCAAACTGCCGTCGATCCGGGTGCTGGAAGGGTTTGTCGGCGAGCGTCTGCGCATGAATGGCAAGCAGGTCAGCGGTATTGTGGCGCAGGATCTGCGCGGCGGACTGACCAATCGCTTGCTGTTGCCGGCTCGCGCTGTGGTGCTGTCATCCGGCGGTGTCGGCGGGCTCTACGCGGTGACAACCAACCCGCAGCAGGCGCGCGGCGGTGGCATAGCCATGGCGGCCCACGCCGGCGCAATTCTGGCGGATCTGGAATTTGTCCAGTTTCATCCGACCGCGATCAATATCGGCCGCGATCCGGCTCCGCTTGCCACCGAAGCATTGCGCGGCGAAGGCGCCTATCTGATCGACAATGCCGGAAAGCGTTTCATGCTCGAGATTCATGAAGATGCGGAACTAGCCCCCCGGGATATCGTCGCCCGAGCGATTCATGCCCAGGTTCTGTCCGGGGAAGGCGCTTTTCTGGATTGCCGGCAAAGTGTCGGTGCCAAATTTCCCGAGCAGTTTCCAACGGTTTATGCCTCCTGCATGTCGGCAGGCATTGATCCAGTAACAGATCCGATCCCGGTGATTCCGGCCGAGCATTATCATATGGGCGGGGTGCATGTTGATGTAAGGGGCCGCACGTCGGTCGACGGGCTGTGGGCCTGCGGCGAGACCGCTTCAACCGGGGCCCATGGTGCCAACCGGCTGGCCTCCAACTCGCTGTTGGAAGCGGTGGTGTTTGCCACACGCATCGCCCAGGATCTTCAGGGCTCTTTGCCATCGCCACAACGCCATCGCTGGCCGGATGAGCCAATGCCTGAACTGACAGATCTCACGGAGGTGGATGAGGACGTTGTCGCGCTGATCCGCAAAACCATGTCCGATCACGTCGGCGTGGCGCGGGATGGCCCGGGTTTGCGCAAGGCGCTGGAAATCTTTGAGGGACTGAACAACCGGCCTTTAATGCCCCGACTGGCCAATATGGCCCTGGTTGCACGCTGCATCGCTGCGGCGGCCTTCGCCCGGGAGGAAAGCCGCGGCGGCCATATGCGGCTGGATTTCCCGGAGACTTCCGAGGTGTGGCATCACCGCACATTTCTCACCCTTGAAGATGTTGACGCGATTGTCGCATCGGCGCTGCTACGGGCCGCCTGACGGAGTGTTATGAGCGAACAGCAAACCTATAAGCCGGAATTGCCGCGCGTGATGGTGGATGATGCAGTGCGCGCGGCGCTGCAGGAAGATCTCGGCCGGGCTGGAGATATTACGACGCTGGCGACGATACCGCCGGATGCCATGGCGGATGTGGTCATCGCATCGCGCCAGCCTGGAGTGATCGCCGGTCTGCCGCTTGCCCGCGCTGCGTTCCGGGCGATCAATCCGCAGATCCGGTTTGAAACCCTGATTGATGACGGCGATCCGGTCACACCCGGAGCCGTTGTAGCGCAAATCAGCGGGCGCGCCCGCGATGTTCTGTCGGCGGAACGCGTGGCGCTGAATTATCTTGGCCATCTCAGCGGAATCGCAACCGCCACGGCCCAATTTGCTGCACAAATTGCCCATACCAAAGCCCGTGTCTGCTGTACCCGCAAGACCACTCCCGGTTTGCGCGCCTTTGAAAAATATGCGGTGCGCTGTGGCGGTGGCTCCAACCACCGTTTCGGACTTGATGATGCGGTGCTGATCAAGGACAACCACATAGCGGTTGTGGGCAGTGTTGCGGCAACAATCGAAGCGGCGCGCGCCTATGTTGGTCATCTTGTCAAGATTGAAGTCGAGGTTGATACGCTTGAGCAACTGGAGGAGGCGCTGTCTGCAAAGCCCGATGTTGTGTTGTTGGACAATATGAATGCAGCAATGCTGAAAAAAGCAGTGGCAATGGTGTTAAAAATGAGTCCCGTCACAAAAACAGAAGCTTCCGGTGGTGTAAAATTGGACACAATTGCCAGGATTGCTGAAGCTGGAGTTGACTATATTTCCACCGGCTGGATCACACATTCATCGCCCGTATTGGATTTAGGGCTGGATGCGCAAATTGGGTGAGGAAATATCGCGTTGGAGTTAGAGATATGATCAGGCGGCTGATCCCGGTTGGAGTTCGGAAAAACAAGATATTTTTTGTCGGTTTTAGCCATTGTGGAACAACTGCGCTGCATCATTTCTTGAAGAAGAATAGCGTTAGATCAATTCATTCTCATGACAATGGCCTATATGCTGCAACAATTATTGAGCAAAATGTAATTCGGCAACGGGACCCCTTGAGGTATCTTACGAAGTTTGAAGCCTTTTCAGACCTGCTGATTGCCTCCGACACGGCCTATACGGAAGCTAACAAGTATTACGAAGAATTTTACGAATATTACCCGGATTCATACTTTGTCTATAATGACAGGCCTTTGGATGACTGGATCAAATCCCGTTTCAATCATAGTGATTTTGCAGACCGCCAGGCGCGTTATTTCAAAGTCGACAAGAGTGAACTGGCTGATGTATGGCGGCAGATCAATGAAGCCCACAAGCGGGAAACGATGGAGTTTTTCCGCGACAAGCCGAGATTTATCCATTTCAATATCGACACGGATGACATCAGGAAACTGACGACATTTCTGAAGCCGGATTATCACTTCAGAAATTTCGATTTCAAGAAAGTCAATGTTACCAGGTAGCGGCTGTCTGATTTGTTGCAGGTTTCTGCCGCGGTCGGCTTATTGAACTCTCCCGGCGCGCCGGGAGATGGGCCAAGCCTGGCGAGCGAGGGATTTGCTGTCCAACAGGCGGTTCCAGGCGGCGATGCCGAAATCGTCCGACCCTCCGGCCAGAAGATAACGCGACAGAGACTTCCATTTTCCGGCATGGAGAAAGTGCCAGGCCGTCATGCGCTGAAAATAGCGTCTCAGCAGAGTTTTTCGGTCAATGACGCTGACATAGGTGCCCATGATAGGGGCGGCTTTCTGCAATCCATCGATGAAATCGCTGATCTTCTGCAATTGAACCGGGTCGTTCAATTTGTTGGTGGCAAATTCGACAATCACTGTTCCCTCGCGGAAGTGTTTTGCTTCCAAAGATTTCCAGTCAGTGCGGTGAAAAGGCAGCGGACAGGATGCTGGAAGCTCGAATTGGCCAGGTGCGTCAACAATGGTTTGGGCAATTGTTGTCTTGCCGCAACCAGCAGGTCCGCCAACCAGCAGCAGGGCCTCGACGCCATCCAGTGACTGCTCTAACATGGTTGCACGCTCCTTTTCAGATCATCCCCTTTTTGCATAAACAGCCACATGAGTCGTGCCCCGTGAGTCCTACCCGATGAAGCCTGTTGAAACCATCATGCTGGCACAGGCCATTGTCGGCGAGGCGCATGGTGGCGCGGAGCGGTTTTTTGTCAAGCTGGCAATCGCCCTGCATGAGGCCGGGTTGCGGCAGTCCCTGTTTATCGGGCGCGACCGGGAGCGATTTGAAGAATTGTCCGATGCTGGCCTTACCGTGCAGCAATTTGATTTCGGCAAGGGTATTTTGGGCTGGCAGGCCACCAGAACTTTTCGAAAGGCGCTGGCAGCAAAGCAGCCCGATGTCGTGCTGGCCTGGATGAACCGCGCTGCGCGGAGAATTCCAGCTGGGTCCTACAAGCGGGTTGCCAGGTTTGGTGGCTATTATCCATTGAAATATTATGCCGGTTTCGACTGGATCATCTGCAACACGCCAGATCTGGAACGGCATGTGATAGAACAGGGCTGGAATGAAACCAGGACCAGTACAATTTCCAATTTTGGCGAGTTGCCAGCGGCGCCACCGGTGCGCCGGGCGGATTTCGATACGGCCGAAGATGCATTTGTGGTTCTGGCCTGCGGCCGGCTGCATCCCTCAAAAGGATTTGATACCTTGATCCGGGCGATGGAAACCGTTCCGGATGCGGTGCTCTGGCTGGCCGGTGCCGGTGAGGAGGAAGGAGCGTTGCGGCAATTGGCCGGACAACTTGATGTTGCCTCGCGAATCCGTTTTCTGGGCTGGCGGCACGACCAGTCTTCGCTGCTGGAGCAGGCCGACCTTTGCGCGGTACCATCGCGCCATGAGCCCTTGTCGAATGTGGTGATTGAGGCGTGGTCGAAGAATGTGGCGGTGGTGGCCACCGCATCGGAAGGGCCAAGCTGGCTTTTGGGCGAGACGCATTCAGTCGGAACTCTTGTCGCGATAGACGATCATCAGGCTCTGGCCGCAGCCATCAGTGCGTTGGCGCAAGATGATGAGCGGCGCGCTGCAGTGGCCAAGGCCGGTTTCCTGAAATGGCAAAGCGGGTTTTCCAAACAGGCGATCATCAATCAGTATATAAGCTTTCTGCAGACCATCTGAAGCGCATCAGAACACATAATTGAACTGTTCGATTTCCCTTTGGCGGATGCGTGCAACAATGGCTCTGGTCTCATCTGTATAGTGAGCGCGATAATTGTCCGCAGCCTCCAGCCCGGCCTCTTGGGCGGTTGATTTGGCGTTTGGCGTCCAGCCATCCCAGTCAATGCTGAGCCAGGCAAAGGTGTCTGCCATATCCTGGCTCAGGTTCTCATAATAAAGGATCCTGTCAACGCTAACCGTGTTGTCGATGGTGTAGATATCCCAGTTCAAATTATATCGGTCGCTGTGTCCCACCTGCTCCTGGCGTTTTACAAAGTCGTCAAAGCCGGACTTGAAGGCTTTGCGTTTGAAACGCCATTTATATTCGCTCCACAACTGATCCCAGGGATTGCGGACAATGCAGATTTTTTTGTAGCGCTGCCATTCTTCCGGAAAGGCGGCCTTTACCGCTGCGGCGGAAGCATGTTCGGGTATAGCGCCCAGGCTTGAAACATAGTGTTGCTTGATACTGTCAGAGACAAAACTCCAATACGATCCGCGTGCCAGTTTAAACATTACCGAGGGCCAGTGAGGGTGACGATAGGCGGTCCGGACCATGCCTCGCGGCGGGCGGATACCATGCTGCAAACCGTCTTTCAGTCCGCCAATCACAAGATCGTCGGGTCCCAGATAACGCGAAGTGCTGATCTTGAAGGAACTGCCGGCGGATTTGCGGCAGTGAAGGAAGATGAATTTATGTCTGTGCGATATGATCATGTCATTTGCTGTGCGAGCGGACATAGGCATCCAGAAAGCCAAAGGCCTGCTGCCAGCGTTCGCTGCTGTAATTTGAGCGCCAGTTCAGCTTGTGAACAGGTGAGCCGGCCGATTGGATAAAGTCCTCGATTTCCGCCATATCTGTGCCGCCGCTGACAGCTTTGCGCAGATAGCTTGAGCAGGAGCGGAAATAGACCGGCGTGCGCTGCCATATCTGATCAGCTTCACCGCGCCTGTAGATGATCTTGTTGAAGGTGAAATGCATGTGAAAATATGGATACATCTTGAACGTCCGGCGAAGCCAGGGATGCACCCAGAATTGAGACAGATAGGTGTTGCGGTTGAGAACCAGTGAGAGCAGCTTGATGACAGGTTTATAGTAGGGTTTGTCCTGATTGGTATAAATCGTTTCTTCAAAATTCCGTCTGTATTCCGTCAGAAATGCTGCAGTCAAAGCATTCTCTGGCTGCGAAGCAAGAAACCATGTGCAGACATCCCGCGCTTTCTTTTCGTTCCGGAAGGCAAAAAATCCGCTGGTCAAATAGTCCGGAAGCCATTCATCCAGAGCCTGGTTGCAGAACAGCGTGGCGTCAGCCCAGATACCGCCATGCTCGTGAAGCACTGCGAGACGGATGAGATTCGCCCGCTTGACAACCGTAATATCGTCGCGAAACAGATCCAGCGAGCGCAATGCCGAAGTATGCTGCGCAAAGCTGTTTTTGTCCAATATACGGATGTCATAGCCGCTGTTCAGCTTTTTCCAGGAGGCAAAGCATGTTTTGACGACGTCAGGCGCACTGTCGGCCCCATCTTCCCAGTAACTCCAGATGATCTTGGGAATATTCATGAAACGTCCAATGCGGATGGTCTGTCTGATCTGCCCCGGATCGGATCGTGTGCCGGTTTCGAGGTTGCGCGCCCGGTCGTGAGAGGTTCATGCAACAGCCGGATAGCGCCGCAGATATAGCTTGGCATTGCCCGGAAGATCAATCAGAAAGGACGCGCTGACAGGCGCGGGTCTTCATACCGGATGCGCCAGATTTTGCTTGATGGGAATGGGTCCGCAACCTAATAAGGCGCCTGATCGCCGCCGCTGCAACCTATGAGGCCGGTCCGAGCGTTTTGATATCAATGCCCTGCAACCCGGGACCGGAATATTTTGAAACAGCATATTTTTTCATATTGGGACGGGCCGGTATCCTGGCTGGAGCGCCTCTCGGTTGCCTCCATCCTGGCTCATGGCCACAGTCTGACAGTGTATTCCTATTTTCCGGAGGAATTGGCAAAGCTTGATCTGCATATCGACATTCGCGACGCCCGTGAAATCATTCCCGAAAGCGACAATTCGTACCGTTACATTCCGGCCAAACGCTATACGCTGTTCACCAATATCTTCCGCCTCGTCGGGCAGATGCAATCGATCGGTCTATGGGTCGATCTGGATTGTATTTTCCTTAAACCCTACGAGTTGCAAGACGATTATGTGTTCGGCTGGCTGAGCGATGTGAAACTCAATGGGGCGGTGCTGAAGCTGCCGGCCGATGCAGACATGACACAGGATTATTACAACGGAATTTCGGCAGATCCGCTGAGAACACCGTGGTCGACATTGCGCCGCCGCGTCTATCGCGAATATGAAATTCGCATCGGACGCACAGAGCCGAGCCTGACGACCAGAACCAATATCGGGCCGCGCGCGCTGACTTACTATGCCACGCGCCACAATAAAATGTCCTGCGCCCAGGACAAGGCGGTTTTCTATCCGCTGCGCTCGGGAGAAGCACCGCATCTGACAACACGCGATGACAGTGTGGCAAAAGCATCGGTGCGGGAAAACACGATTTTGATGCATGCCTGGCAGGGAAAACTGAAGCGCGAGAATTGCCTTGTCAGTAAACCTGTGGCGTCGAGCTATCTGGGCCAGTTCTGCAAGATTTACGATATTTAGGTGTTGGTAGCCGGATTGTTATGGTTCAGAATTCTTAAAATGTGCACCGGGTCCTGAGGGGGAGGGCGGCTGATGGGCCAGATCATTGATGCGGCAGATATCGCACCGGATGCTCCGGCAATTGAGGCTGCAGAAGTTATCATCATCGGCAGCGGACCTGCCGGCGCTTTCACTGCCCTTCGATTGCTTGAGCGCGGACACAATGTGCTTTTGATTGAAGCCGGCAGAGACCTGCCTGATGTCGATGCATCACCCTATTTCCAGTTTCAAAGCCGGGGCAAGCAGGTCCCGGTCGAATTCGGTCTCAGCTGGCAGATTGGCGGTACTTCGAATCTGTGGTCAGGGCGTTGCGCACCGCTGGAAGAAACCGATATCACCGCCGCAAAGGGCTGGCCGTTTGAATATGAAGCGATTGCCGCTCATTACGAGGAAGCGGCGAGTATTCTGGGCCTGCTTCCAATTGCGGATCTTAAGAAAACTGAAACCGGCATAGCGGACGATGACGCTTGGGCTGCGCTTGAGTCATCGGGACAGATTTCGATCAAACGGTTCCAGTGGAACACGCCGCCATTCAACACCGGCACCTATTTGAAAGATAGCCTCCCGGATCATTCCAGCTTCAACATGCTGAGCGGCTGCCGGCTGCTTTCCTTTGAACGGCAGGACAGCACAGGGCAGGCCATATCCGCACGGTTCGCATGCGGCAACAACAAGACACTGGACATTTCCGGCAAGGTATTTGTGCTGTGTACCGGCGGCATTGAAACGCCGAGAATTCTTTTGAACTCGGATCAGGGTAGGGGGATTGGCAACGCTTCGGGACTGCTCGGCAGGTTCTTTTCAACCCACCCGAAAGGGACGCTGGGACGTCTTGCGCTGAACAGGCCGGTTTTGCTGGCTTCGCCGATGTTCTCGGATGCAAAGCTTAAAAATGCGAATCTGCGGCTTGGTCTCGGCCTGGCGCAATCGTCTGCCGGGAGTGGGCCCTTAAACCACTATGTGCAGTTCAGCGGAAAATTCGAGCGGATCGGAACTTACTTTCTTGAACAGGCACAAGCGGCTTTTGCCGCATTGCCCTCAGACCAAGCCTCGGGCCTGGCAAAACGCTTCCATCAAAGGCTCAACAAATTCGGTATCGCCTCGGGACGGGCCTTATTCAATTTTCTCGGGAAGGCGGGTCTGTGGAAGCACCGGGCCAACACGCTTTCGGTCAAGGCCTTTCTGGACCAGTATCCCAGCCGCGATTGCAAAGTCAGCCTGACCGGCGAACCGGACCTGTACGGAATGTCCTCAGCCAGGGTCGAGTGGCGTTTTTCCGACCAGGATATTGCCTCGATCAGAGAGTTGGCCGATGCGCTGAAAGACCTGTTTGAAACCTACGGCATCGGCAAATTCACATCTGCACTGAGCGCCAATCCGGAGGAATGGGATTTCACCGCAGTCCATTCGCATTTCCTGGGAACTGCGCGTATGGGTGCTGATCCGAAAAAATCGGTGGTCGATCAGTATGGCCGCCTGCACGACGCCAACATGATATATGTCTGTGGTTCGGCGGTCTTTCCATCATATGGCAATGCCAATCCGTTCTTGTCGATCGCCGCTTTTTCTCTGCGCACAGCGGAAAAAATTTCAGCGGATTTGAAGAATGGCAATCGGGAGACCCAAAATTATGACTGAGGAGATTTTGATTGCTGGTGGTGGCTGGCGAGTTCAAAGGTTCATTCTACCTGCACTGGAATTGGTTGGACTAACAGCAGCACACACAACAATTCTTCGCCGCAATGGTGAAGAGATACCGGATTTCAAAGATGTCAGCGTCATTTCAGATCTAGACAAATATGACAAGCAGCCGAACCGTGTGATCAACTGTTTGCCCGCTGATGTTATGTTGGCAAAGGGGACGGATTTGCTCAGTCTATTTCCAAATGCCATTCATTTTTGGGATACACCTACTTCCGCTTCTTTTACAAATCTCCTCAAGTCCTTACGAAACCCCGACTATGATAAAATCATTTCATTGGAAGATTTTGTGAAATTGCCGAATTTGGACTGCATGACGAAAGCAACCGGCGACAATACGTTCAAGCAGCTACATCATTTTGGAATTCCGGTTCACTTTTTGTCGGTTGTACGCATGTCATTGCGCAATGCAGGACGAAACACTGCTTTGGTTCGCAGGAAAGGGGCAAAAATTGTCGCGGGTCACGGTATCGGCATGAAGCCCAAAAAAAATCCCAAAAAGGCTGAAATTATCATCAAGGGCAGCAACGGGAGATGTTTGGATATTTTCGATTTGAAGACGCATAATGACACCCAAGTGAGGGATCAACTGACGCGAATTGTGTCTGACGGACAGTTGATCTACCAACTGAACGATGAAAACTTGAGCTCGTATGATCTGTCCCCGAGATTGGTCGCCGAGTTTTCAAAGCCTGTGACACGAACACAAGTCCATGAATTGGACAAGATACTGGCTCTGACCCGCATTCTCGGTGAATCAGGAAATCAATACCGCTTCAAGGACTCCATTGCAGATTGCCTCGGGCAGAAAATGATTAAAAAGGTGGGGTTTTTCATTCTGCGAAATTGACAGCCCCCAAGGCGGAAATCTTCCAAATAATGGAATTCTGTATTGCGCTGCAGCAATTTGCGCGTTAGGCCCTTGTGACGCAGCGTTAGGTGGGGGCAGGTGCCGCGGTGCTATGCCGATTTGCGTAACGGGCTTATTTCAGGGAGAGCATTGTGCACAAGTGGGTTTATCAATTTGGTGATGGCCGTGCTGAAGGCGCGGCGGAGATGCGTGATCTGCTGGGCGGCAAGGGTGCAAATCTGGCGGAAATGTCGTCACTCGGGCTGCCTGTGCCGCCGGGGTTTACGGTTAGCACCGAGGTCTGTTCGCATTATTATGGAAATGGCAAATGTTTCCCTGGTTCGCTGCAGCAGCAGGTGGAGGATGCCCTTGCCCGCATTGCAGAGCTGACCGGCCGCCAATTCGGCGATGATGCCAATCCATTGTTGATGTCGGTGCGCTCGGGAGCGCGCAGTTCCATGCCCGGCATGATGGATACTGTTCTCAATCTTGGTCTGAATGACAATTCGGTTGAGACCATTGCCAGGCAATCCGGCGATGCCCGCTTTGCCTATGACAGCTACCGGCGCTTCATCCAGATGTATGGCGATGTGGTGATGGGTCTCGACCATCATGCCTTTGAAGAGATTCTGGAAAATTTCAAAAATCGTGCCGGCTATGTGCTGGATACGGATCTGACAGCCGATGACTGGAAGCAGATCGTTTCGGACTACAAACATCTGGTCGAGCGTGAGCTGGAAACACCATTTCCGCAGGACCCGAAAGATCAGCTCTGGGGTGGGATCGGGGCGGTGTTTCAGTCCTGGATGGCACCGCGTGCCATCACCTACCGTGCCATCAACAACATTCCCTCCGACTGGGGAACGGCGGTCAATGTACAGGCCATGGTGTTCGGTAATATGGGCCGTAATTCAGCCACCGGCGTTGCCTTTACGCGCAATCCTTCGACCGGCGAGAAAGCGCTTTATGGCGAGTTTCTCATCAATGCCCAGGGCGAAGATGTCGTGGCTGGCATCCGCACGCCGCAAAACCTGACCGAAGCGGCACGTCTGGAGGCGGGCACGCAGGAGCCATCGCTTGAGGCGGAAATGCCGGAAGCCTTTGCGGAATTCTGCACAATCTGTAACCAGCTTGAAGCGCATTACAGCGATATGCAGGATCTGGAATTCACCATCCAGGAAGGCAAATTGTGGATGCTGCAAACCCGGTCCGGCAAGCGCACCACCAAGGCGGCTTTGAAGATTGCTACGGAGATGGCGGCCGAAGGCCTGATCAGCCGGAACGAAGCTGTGCTGCGCATTGAGCCGGCGGCGCTTGACCAGTTGCTGCATCCGACGATTGATCCGGCTGCAAAGCGAAACATTTTGACGAAAGGTCTGCCCGCTTCCCCAGGTGCTGCCAGTGGCGGGATCGTGTTCACATCCGATGATGCCCAGGATGCCAAGGCTCAGGGGCGCAACGTGATTCTGGTCAGGGTTGAAACCAGTCCGGAAGATATTCATGGCATGCATGCGGCCGAAGGTATTCTGACCGCCCGCGGTGGCATGACCAGCCATGCAGCAGTGGTCGCAAGAGGGATGGGCAAGCCCTGTGTATCGGGCGCCAGCAGCATCCGTATTGATCTGCGCAATGAAACTCTGAGTGTGGCCGGCAAGGTGTTTCAGCGCGGTGATGTCATCACCGTGGACGGGACCAGTGGTCAGGTGCTGGAAGGCGAAATTGCCATGCTGCAGCCTGAACTTTCGGAGGATTTTGCGACGCTGATGCAATGGGCCGATGAAGCCAGGACAATGGCAGTGCGGACCAATGCGGAAACCCCGGCCGATGCACGGATGGCGCTTAGTTTCGGCGCAGAAGGGATCGGTCTTTGCCGTACTGAACACATGTTCTTCGATGGCAGCCGGATCATGGCGATGCGCGAAATGATCCTGGCGGAAGATGCCGCCGGGCGGCGCCAGGCGCTTGATAAATTGCTGCCGATGCAGACGGCCGACTTTACCGAACTGTTCGACATTATGCGCGGCAAGCCGGTAACGATACGGTTGCTCGATCCGCCGCTGCATGAGTTTTTACCGCAATCAGAAGCCGATATGGAGGACGTTGCGAAGGCACTCGGCCTGCCGATGGACAAAGTCCGGCAGCGTACCCGTGCGCTGCATGAGTTTAACCCCATGCTGGGGCATCGCGGTTGCCGTCTGGCTGTGTCCTATCCGGAAATCGCGGATATGCAGGCCCGGGCCATTTTCGAGGCCGCAATTGAAGCAGCGCAGAAAACCGGTGCCCCGGTCACGCCTGAAATCATGGTGCCGCTGGTTTCCGTCAAACCCGAATTTGATCTCATCAAGGCGCGCATTGATGCGGTTGCCGAGATGGTCATGAAAGAGCGGAACATCCAGATCAGTTATCAGGTCGGAACCATGGTGGAGTTGCCTCGCGCGGCGCTGCAGGCTCACCGGATCGCAGAGACGGCGGAGTTTTTCTCCTTCGGGACCAATGATTTGACGCAAACAACTTTTGGAATCAGCCGCGATGATGCGGCCTCTTTCCTGGGGACTTATACGGCTCAGGGTCTGATCCAGCAGGACCCATTTGTCAGCCTTGATCAGGACGGTGTCGGCGAGTTGGTGCGTATTGGAACAGAGCGCGGGCGCGCGACGCGTCCCAATATCAAGCTGGGAATCTGCGGTGAACATGGTGGTGATCCGGCATCCATCAGTTTCTGCCAGTCGATCGGTCTCGATTATATTTCGTGTTCCCCCTACCGCGTGCCGATTGCACGGCTGGCTGCCGCACAGGCCGCGCTGAGACAGGAAAAATGAAGCTGAAAGCTGATCCAGACGAACTGTAACACATTGAAATATGACGTGCATCAAGGGTTGCGAGGAGGTTGAAACTCTGTATAAACTTATCATCACTACCGGTTAGGGCAGACGTTTGAATTTAATCAGGGGCAAGCCTTCTCAACGCCACATTTAAATAGTTTTACAGCGCGGTCGGCGCCTGTCTGTGACAATTTTGGTTTGACCAGCTGGATGTGTTGCTGAGTCCAGATGATAAGTTTCGGCACTCTTGGATAAGGTTCTCAGAAATTAAATTTATGGTTAACCAAATCCAAACACTTAGCTGCAATATTTTTGTGAAACGTTAACCGAAACTCAAGGTTAATCACTCCTAATGATAAATGATCGGTCCTTGAGGCCAAAAAGTTTGCACCAGGTTTCAGTCCTGTCTTCGGCTGTTGAGCCGGGCGATGCGCTAGAACCATCGGATTTCTTGATGGATGGCGATGACGCCGATGGCCAGGATTACGGTGCAAAAGGGCTCGCGTTGCGTTGGAGTACCCTTTGGATGGTTGTGTCACGTAAAGCCGCGCATGTTGCTGGGGGTCTCCCTGTGCCAGCATTGCGTCTTGATGAAAGCACTCTTTCGCCAGTGGCGAGGAAGCGCGCCGCAAGGCAAAGAAGGGTCATGCTGCTGGCCCGCGCCCGAGCCAACGAACGTGCCATAGTGGCCCGACGCCAGGCCCGGATGGCTGGGTTGGCTGTCTCGACTGCCCTTGGTGCCTTGTTGTTATTTGCAACGCCCTCTCAATCCAGTCTGCCTGAATTTATCGAATTGGCGGATGCGGATTCCTATATACTTCTGACGCCGATGCAACGGTCTGCCGTCCGTGCCACCAGTTCGCAAACCAACCAACAGATAGAATCGTCCGGCGTTCTGACTGCAAGCGTCGAAACCGGGTCGCCACCCAAAGTGTCGGCCAAAGATCCGGCCAATACGCCTTCGCAAAATGTCAACCGTGACGCAAAAGAAGATTTGCAGATGACACGCAGCCGTGCCATCGCCATTGAACCCAATACCGACCTGCCGCATTCTGGCAATCTGTTCGAATTGCGCGATCTGTTTTCAGCGGTCGATGAAGAAATGCTGCCGCGTTCTGCACTGGCGGCACCTGGCTGGCCAAGCAAAGACCAGATTGCTCTTGCAACCAATCAATTCAGCGTGCCGGGCACGTTGCGCCAGCGCTCGCGCAGCATGGTTGCCAATGCTCAAAAAGCAAAACCGGCTATTGCTGATACAACCGGAAAAGCTGATCCCCTGCAGGTGGCACTGGCCTATGCACCGGTTGACAATATGGAAGAGTTCAAGTCTCCGTTTTCCGCGATTCTGAACATGCCGAAACCGCCTGCTGTACGCACCCTGCCGGGTAGAGCCGCCGTTCCGCTTGGAACTCCGAAGATCAAACGGGGGGGGACGATACAAAGCGCTTCCCTGGCAGCAGCATCTCTGGATAAAGAAAAACGAACGGTTGCGCCTGAACCACAGATTTCCATTGCAGGCCGAATTCCCACTATCAGACCGGATATTTCCGAGATTGCGAAAAGCGACGGCATTGAAAATGTGGCTGTTGTCCGGCCGGAGATCGGTACGAAGGATCATGTCTGGGCTGCGAATAAACTGCCGCGGGCCTCATACTCTCGCCGCGAGCAGCGCTGCCTGGCAGCCGCGGTGTATTTTGAGGCGCGGGGCGAGCCGGTTTCAGGGCAGGCAGCTGTGGCTCAGGTTGTGCTCAACCGGGTGAAAGCACCAGCCTATCCGGCAAGCATTTGCGGCGTTGTCTATCAGAACAAGAAATGGCGTAACCGCTGCCAGTTCTCATTTGCTTGCGATGGTGCCCGCGACAAGGTGACAGATAAGAAATCCTACGCTCAGGCGCAAAAGGTGGCAAAAGAAGTGACCAATGGCAAACAATGGTCCCGTGCGGTCGGATCCGCCACCCATTATCATGCGACTTATGTGAGTCCACGCTGGGCCAAGAGCATGAAACGCATGACCAAGATCGGTCGTCATATATTTTATCAGACCTACAATGGCGGCTGGAGTTAAGACCTTCTCCTAACGGGCTGATGTGTCAGCAAGTGATGTTTTATCGTGACGCGCGCTCGTTTGCTGTTTCTGTTCCCCGCACTTTTTGTGCTGCTCTGGTCAACCGGCTGGATTGTTGCGAAATATGCCAGTCCCTACGCTGAACCGCTCAGTTTCCTGACCATCCGCTACGCGCTCGCCGGCCTGCTGCTGGCGGCGTTCTGCTTTGCCCTTCGCGCCACCTGGCCACGCCGGCAATTGCTGGTCCATGCGATCTTCTCCGGCGTATTTCTGCATGCAATATATCTTGGTGGCATCTGGTGGGTGCTGGATCAGCAAATGCCGTCCACCCTGTCCGGCATGATGGCCGCGCTGCAACCTCTGATAACCGCCGTTCTGGCGGGGATGATCGTCGGCGAGCAGATTAGCACCCGGCAATGGACTGGCTTTGCACTGGGATTTGCCGGACTGATGGTGGCACTGGCTCCCAGGCTTGCTGCCGATCTTTCTGGCGATCTTGCTGGCGATCTTGCGGGCACCGACGGCGTGCACGATGGTTGGATATTGCTCATCGGAGTGAATTTCGTTTCCATGATTTCTGTCGTGATCGGCACGCTGTATCAAAAGAAATTCCTGCAGAAAGGTGATTTGCGGACCATCACCACGCTGCAATATCTGGGTGCCTTTCTGGCGACATTGCCCGCCGCCCTGCTGCTGGAAGAGTTTCAGTTTTCCTGGACGCTGCAGCTTTATGGTGCCATGGCATGGTCGGTTCTTGGTCTGTCACTCGGCGCAGTCGGCCTTTTTGTCATTCTGATCCGCGAAGGCGAAGTCTCCAGAGCTGCCGCCCTGATTTATCTCATCCCTCCGACAATTGCGGTCCAGGCCTTTCTGGTGTTCGGGGAGCGCCTGACCCCACTGGAACTGGGAGGAATGGTGCTGACCGTATTTGGCGTCTATCTGGTATCGGGTAAGTGGCAGAAACTGCCCCGCACTCATTTGTAAGGTTTGGGTTATGGCCACACGACACAAAAGCATTCTGATCACCGGTTGCTCGTCCGGTATAGGGTATCACTGTGCTCACGCCATGCAGCAGCGCGGCTGGCAGGTCTTTGCCTGCGTGCGCAAGGCTGCCGATCAACAGCGGCTGGCAGATGAAGGTCTGCAGGTGCTGTATCTGGATTATACTGATCATGACAGTATCACCAAGTGTGTCGATGATGTTCTGGACAGCACCGATGGCAGACTTGAAGCGGTGTTCAACAATGGCGGCTACGGGCAGAGCGGTGCCCTGGAAGACTTGTCGGTTCATGCATTGCGTGACCAGTTCGAGACGAATGTCTTCGGCTGGCATGAATTGACGCGGTTGCTGATCCCGTCGATGCGACACAACAAATCCGGCCGAATTGTGCAGTGCTCATCCGTGCTTGGCCTGGTGTCAATGAAGTATCGCGGAGCATATTGTGCCTCCAAACATGCCGTTGAATCCCTGTCCGATACAATGCGTATGGAATTGATGGGAAGCGGGGTTCATGTCAGCCTGATTGAACCGGGGCCGATCGCGAGCCGTTTTGTCGAACACTCCCTTGAGGCGTTTCACCGTGAAATCAGGATTGATGCCTCTGTTCACAAGGAGGTTTACCACAAGCGGCTGGCGCGGATGCAGCGCGGCGGCGCGTCACGGTTCAAGCTGGGGCCGGAGGCTGTGCAAAAACGTCTTGTCCATGCACTGGAAAGTGACAGGCCGCGCCCCAGATATTATGTCACCGCCCCGAGCTATGCGATGGGGTTCCTGAAACGTGTGCTTAGCCATCGCGCGCTCAGCGCCTTGCTGGCGCGGAGCGCTGACCGAGAAACCTGACATATGACCAATTCTGTGTTCCTGCTTCCGCGAACTGCCAGATCCGCATTCGTGCTGGCAGGGTTCATTCTTCTTTGCCTGGCGGCCGGTGCCCTTGGGTCAGTGCTGACAACGCCTGGACTTGAGCCATGGTATGCCGGGCTTGCAAAGCCGTCTTTCAATCCACCCAACTGGATTTTCGCCCCGGTCTGGACCACGCTTTATGTTCTGATGGGTTACGCGCTGTGGCGAATATGGGCACAACCGGACTGGTCTGGCCAGCCGGCTCGGCGCAGAGCCTATCTGTTTTTTGCCGCTCAACTGGTGTTGAATGTGATTTGGTCAGCGGCCTTTTTCTTTCTGCAGAGCCCGGGTCTCGGACTGGCGGTCATTCTGGCGCTGCTAGTCGCAATCGTCGCGACGATGATTGTCTTTGCAAGACAGGACCGGTTGGCCGGTCTGTTATTGGTTCCCTATGTGGCCTGGGTTGGCTTTGCAGCGGTGCTGAATCTGTCGATTGCCCGGATGAATTAGATTGTTTCGAAGTGACCTTGAACCCTGCGGTGAGACAGAAGCCGCCGTGGAATGGGGGTGCACCGGCAGAGGCACGAACCCTGTGAAAAGATTGATTGCAACCATAAAAACTGCTTTAGGTGAAAAATGGAATTCTTGTCCAAGGGACTGATCGGTCTGGCGCTGGCTGCCGTGGCCATTGTGCTTCTGCTGGGCCTTTACAATATGATGCGGGGCGGTGATGCAAATCTGTCGCAAAAGCTGATGCGCTGGCGGGTGATCCTGCAATTCCTGGCAGTTGTGGTGCTGATGACTGTTCTGTATTTTACCTCGCGCTGAAACGTGTTTCATAGCTGTGAAACGTTTAAAATCAATCGTCAGGCGGCGCGCTGAATTGGGCAAGACACTCCAGACATAATCCAGAAAGGTGCTGTGATGGTTATTCTGAATAAAATCTATACCAAGACCGGTGACAACGGCACTACAGCGCTTGGCAATGGCGAACGCCGGGCCAAATATGATTTGCGGGTGGCTGCCTATGGAACTGTCGATGAAGCCAATGCAGCAATTGGCATTGCGCGCCTGCATACCAAAAACGCCTATGGTGATCTGGACCAGATGCTGAACCGGATCCAGAATGATTGTTTCGATCTGGGGGCCGATCTGGCGACGCCGGATACGGGCGAGGATTTGGGCTATGAGCCGCTGCGTATCATCGAAAGCCAGGTGCAGCGTCTTGAGCGCGACATTGACACATTGAATGCCGATCTGGAGCCGTTGCGCTCCTTTGTACTGCCGGCCGGCAGCGCCGCCTCTGCACATCTGCATCTTGCCCGTACCATTGCGCGGCGAGCCGAACGGGTGATGGTGGAACTGGCGGCTGATGAGGCTGAACCGGTCAATCCCTATGGCATCCAGTTTCTGAACCGCCTGTCGGATTTCCTGTTTGTTGCGGCGCGCTGGGTCAATGACAAGGGCCAGGCGGATGTGTTGTGGGTTCCGGGAAAAAACCGCTAGAACACGTTTTATGAATATTGAACGTTCCGGTTGAACCTTCGGATCCTTCGCGCAGCAAATGGTTCAACAATCGCAGAATGTACTTTAGGGTCGGAGCCGGTCCTTCAAATCCAGGTCGACGACCCCCATGTTTCTTCCTCTTTATGACAGCAATCCTCTGACCTACGTGACGCGGCCATATGTCAATTGGGCGCTGATCAGTATCACGATTTTAGTGTTTGTGGTGTTCCAGCTGCCCGCAGCAGAAGGCCAGCCGGACGTTCTGGCGGCGGCATTCGGCATCATTCCATCGGTTCTGTTCGAAACCCGCGTTCTACCGCCGGATCTGGCCTTCATTCCCGCGGATTTGACCCTGGTATCCTACGCCTTCTTTCATGGCAGCTGGATGCACCTGCTTGGCAACATGCTGTTTTTGTGGGTCTTCGGAGACAATATTGAAGATGCCCTTGGCCATATCAGATATTTGGTTTTCTATCTTCTCAGCGCTGCAGGTGGTGGCTACGCCCATGCGTTGTTCAATGCCACATCCGAAGCACCGCTGATTGGTGCCTCGGGCGCTGTGGCCGGTGTCGTGGCGGCTTATCTGATCCTGCATCCGCGCGTCAAAATCTGGATTCTGGCACTGGGCCGCATTCCGTTACGGCTATCGGCGATGTGGGTTCTGGGTGCCTGGGTCTTGATGCAGATCTACAATCTTGTAGTTGCCGTTGACAGTGAAGTTGCGTGGATGGCGCATATTGGTGGTCTCATCTCCGGTGCGGTTTTGGTGCTTCTCCTGAAGCGCCGGGACGTGGCTTTATTCGACCGGGGTCTGGACCTTTCCTGACGAGTGAATTTGCTACAAAATTGTGTTGTTCCCTGTCGTTGACAGGGTAAGAGGGCACCGATAGGTTCGCTACAAATTTTGCACATAAGCGCGCAATCTGGAGACAATCATGAAAATACTGGTGCCCGTTAAGCGGGTGGTTGACTACAATGTCAAAATCCGGGTTAGAACGGATGGATCGGGCGTTGAACTGGCCAATGTAAAAATGGCGATGAACCCGTTTGATGAAATTTCCGTCGAGGAAGCATTGCGGTTGCGCGAAGCCGGCAAAGCCAGTGAAATCGTTGTGGTTTCAATCGGTCCGCAGCAGGCTCAGGAAACCATCCGCACGGCACTGGCGATGGGGGCTGATCGCGGCATTCTGGTGCAGCATGACGACCTGGTCGAACCGCTGGCGGTGGCAAAAATTCTGCAAAAAATTGTCGATGAGGAAAAGCCCGATCTGGTGATTGCCGGAAAACAGGCGATTGATGATGATTGCAACCAGACCGGCCAGATGCTGGCAGCTCTTCTGGGCTGGTCCCAGGGCACTTTCGCCTCTGTGCTGTCGCTGGGCGAAGGGGATATGAATGTGACCCGCGAAGTTGATGGCGGGCTGCAGACAATCAAACTGAAACTTCCGGCGGTGGTGACCACCGATCTGCGTCTCAATGAACCGCGCTACGCGTCGCTGCCGAATATCATGAAGGCCAAGAAAAAGCCGATCGATATGAAAACGGCAGCGGATTACGGAGTTGATATGACGCCGCGCCTGAACGTTCTGAAGACCGTCGAGCCGCAGAAGCGGGAAGCCGGTGTCAAGGTTGCCAATGTGGCCGAACTGGTTGACAAATTACGCAACGAAGCCAACGTACTTTAAGGAAAGGCAGAGCCATGACAACTTTGCTGATAGCAGATCACGACGGAACTGTGCTCAACGACCCGACATTGCGCGCTATCACCGCGGCGGCAGATTTGGACGCACCCCTGCATGTGCTGGTTGCAGGCAGTGGCAGTGCCGAGGCGGCAGCGCATGCGGCCAGGATCAGCGGTGTGGAAAAGGTGCTGCATTGTGATGCCGCCGCCTATGACCATCTGCTGGCAGAGCCGATGGCGGCGCTGGTTGTCTCACTTGCCGGAGATTATACAGCACTTGTGGCTGCCAATACCACCAATGGAAAGAACATCATGCCGCGCGCGGCAGCGCTGCTGGATGTCATGCAGGTGTCTGACATCACTGCAATTATCAGCGCTGATACATTCGAGCGGCCGATCTATGCCGGCAATGCGATCCAGACGGTTCAGTCCCGCGATGCCATCAAGGTCATCACCATCCGGACGGCGGCCTTTGCCGTCGCTGAAGAGGGTGGCTCAGCTTCTGTCGAAAGCGTATCCGGTGATGAGGGGCCTGGCCTGTCATCCTATGTCGGAGAAGATGTGTCGAAGTCGGAACGTCCGGAATTGACGTCCGCCAGAATCATCATTTCCGGGGGCCGTGCCCTGGGTTCGTCAGAAAAATTCCAGGAGGTGATCATGCCGGTCGCCGACAAGCTTGGAGCGGCTGTCGGAGCCTCGCGGGCTGCGGTTGACGCCGGTTACGCGCCGAATGACTGGCAGGTCGGACAGACCGGCAAGGTGGTTGCGCCGGATCTTTATATAGCATGCGGCATATCGGGCGCGATTCAGCACCTGGCCGGCATGAAGGACAGCAAGGTCATCGTCGCCATCAACAAGGATGATGAAGCACCGATTTTTCAGGTTGCGGATTATGGGCTGGTCGCCGATCTGTTTGAAGTGCTTCCACAGCTGGTAGCAGAACTCGACAAGACCTCCTGAGCGCAATTTCGTCAGGCAAGTGGCCGATTCCTCAGGTGTGGCTCCGGCGGTTTGCGTTGGTCTGGTTGCCGCCACATGGCATGGCTTCCCGTAGCACACGCTTTTGGGTATCATGCTGCTGGAGCCGATAAAAAACCGATTGCAAATTCTGCTGCGGTGCAACACAGTCCTGTCCCTAGCTCCCACAAGACTAAGACCGGAAAGAACTATGACTGAAATAAAATCCATAGGCATTATCGGCGCAGGCCAGATGGGTTCGGGAATTGCCCATGTCAGTGCTCTGTCCGGTTATGATGTCTACATGTATGACGTCTCCGAAGACCGCATTGAAGAAGGCCTTGCGACCATCACGGGGAATCTGGGGCGGCAATTAAGCAAGGGGCAGATCAGCGAAAAAGAACGGGATACCGCAGTGGCAAAGCTGCATGCCTCGAAAGGCATGGAAGGTCTGGCCGAAGTCGATCTGGCGATTGAAGCTGCGACCGAAGATGAAACCGTCAAACGGAAAATCTTTGCGGCGCTCTGTCCGGTGCTGAAACCCGAAGCGATGATTGCATCCAATACATCATCCATTTCGATCACCCGGCTTGCGGCCGCAACGGACCGTCCGGAACGCTTCATGGGAATCCATTTCATGAATCCTGTTCCGATCATGAAGCTGGTGGAACTGGTGCGCGGCATTGCGACTGAAGACGAAACCTTTGAGGCAGCTAAAAAATATGTTCAGGGGATGGGGAAAACCATCACTGTGGCCGAAGATTTTCCGGCCTTTATCGTCAACCGCATTCTGATGCCGATGATCAATGAAGCGATTTATACGCTGTATGAAGGTGTGGGCTCCGTCGAGGCAATTGACACGGCTTTGAAGCTGGGTGCCAACCACCCCATGGGCCCGCTGCAACTGGCTGATTTCATTGGCCTTGATACCTGTCTGTCGATCATGCAGGTGCTTTATGAAGGCCTGGCAGACAGCAAATACCGGCCTTGTCCGCTGCTGGTGAAATATGTTGAGGCCGGTTGGCTTGGCCGAAAGACCAATCGCGGATTTTACGATTATCGCGGCGACGAACCTGTTCCGACGCGCTGACCGGTGATGAATCCCGATACTGCCTTATGCTTGACACAAACCGCGCCATCAATGGACCGGTCCGGCCTGTTAACCGGGCAGCGGGCGATCCGAAGCATCGCAGACTGTCGTGGAGCGATTTTTGGAGCCTGCTGACGAAACCCCCGAACGGTTCAACATAGCCGCATATGCACTTGGACGCATGGCCGCGTCCAAACCGGATAATGTCGCGCTGATGGTGTTCGACGGCACCAGCCGGGAACCATCTGATGTGTGGACCTACGCCTCATTGGAAGATGCGGTGCTGAGGACGACCACTGGCCTGCAATCGCTCGGCATCAAAATGGGGGATCGGGTGTTGTTGCGGATGGGAAACAGTGTCTGGTTTCCGATCATGTTTTTTGCCTGTTTGGCCGGAGGGTTTGTGCCGGTGCCGACATCTGACCGGCTGGGCACGCGCGAGCTTGACCATATTGCCAAGGACTGCAAACCCATCCTCATCGCTCATGACGGAGCCACCAGGCTGCCAACACCGGCCACAGACGTAAAAATTTTTGGGCCGGAAGATCTGCAGTTTCTGTCGCAAAGTCCGCTTGGCCTTTACGGGCGGACCTATTCCTATGACCCGGCCTATCTGGTTTATACCGATGGCACCTCTGCCGCGCCACGCGGGGTGCTGCACGCCCACAGGGCGTTGTGGGGCAGGCGGCAGTTGCAGACCGAGTGGCTTGGCCTGACCCAGAAAGACCGTATGCTGCATACCGGAGCGGATAATTGGGCACGCAGCATCGGGTACGGGCTGATGGATCCCTTGTGCCGCGGCGCAGCGGTGATCCTGCTTTCACCGCCGAAATTGCGCCGCGTGTTTGATCAGGCCCTGCCGATCCTGGTGGAACTGACCGGGGCCACTGTGGTTGCGGCCATGCCGGGGCAATACAGCACCGCCTTGAAAAGCGGGACAGTGAAAGCCGCCGCGATGCCGAGCCTGACCAGAGCTGTATCCAGTGGTGCAATTCTGCCAGCACATGTGTCGGAGGAATGGCTAAGTACGACCGGTCGGCCAATTTATGACGGCTATGAGCTGGCGGAAATTGCCAGCCCAATTTACAGCGGCGCGGACTGTGCGGTGAAGCCGGGTAAAATCGGAAAGCCAGCACCTGGCCGAAAACTGGCGATATTGGCACCGGATGCCGGTCTGAAGAATGTCTCCGTCAATCAGATCGGTGTTATTGCGACGCACCGCTCAGATCCAGCCCTGATGCTGGGTTATTGGAATGATGCTGCAACAACCAAGGCGGCGGTCCGCGGAGCATGGTTTTTGACCGGAGATCTGGCGCTGCGCGATCAGGATGGTTACATCCAGTATGAAGGCCGTTTGGCCTCTCTGGTCAATGTGGAAGGCTATCGGGCCAATCCGGAAGAGATCGAGACGATTATCGCCGCGCTTCCGAGCATCCGGGAAGTTGCTGTGGCCGAGGGGGTCGTTCCCGGGCGCGGCCGGGGCCTTGTGGCCTATGTTGTGCCACAAGCCGGAGAAACGCTGGCACCGAACGAGTTGAATCGAAGCCTGGCGCCACTGCTGGTGGATTACAAGCGGCCCAAAAAATGGATCGAGGTCGATGGCCTGCCAAAAACCGCGAGCGGCAAACTAGCCCGGTTTGCACTGGCAGAAGCGCTTGCCGTGTAAAGCAATCGGCTGAAACCAAAGCGTGGGCCCCAAGTTCTGGCAGCCGCGAAGAACACCCTCAAAGGAATCGAAACACTCGACGCCATCAAGCAGGGCCGCTTGGCAAACAACGAACCTGCCGGTCAGCTGCATGAACGCAACGGATACGCTCTCGGACCGAATGCCCGAGAGGTTGAATTGATGCGGTGGACGGCCCCGGGTTCACCCGCATCATAACGACACATTGCGGTAGTTTGGGGGTAGAGGCATCCATATTTCACTTCAGCGTAAAACGCACTGGCTGTGCCCCCTTCCACAGTACCCGTTCGCCAAGTGCGCGGAGATTTTCCAGCCCCGTATGGATGGTGATGAAGTGATTACCCGCCAGTTGCCCCATCTTCGATGAGAAATCCATGCCGCCGTAGCATAGAATGATTTCAGTCTCGCTGATGCCGCCTGGATAAAGCAGAAACTGACCTGGGGCGGGATGGCTTGTGTGGTTCTCATAGCCGACGCCGAAATCGTAGTCGCCAAGGGGCACCCAGACCCCTTCTCCCGACCAGCGGACATGCACCAATTCAGCCTCATAAGGCATCCGTGCCATGAAGGCGCGGCAGGTTTCGGGCGCGTCCTTTGTTTCAAACCGTGCGCCGAAAGTGAAGGGGCCTGCCTCGATGATAACTTCTGTCATGCTGTGTCCTGTCTTGTTAGCTGGTTTTAAATCGTTCTAGTGTGAAGGGGTGCAGTCGCGTCGGTAGGTCTCGACCAAGCGCCAGTGCTGCGGCCTCGCGGCCCATCAGCGGGCCCAGAGTATAGCCATTGGCCGTGGCCGCAACGACGACACGCGGATGCCCCGGTATTGCAGACAACAAAGGCGCGCCATCGATATCGATGTTCATGGCAGCCCAACTGCGCACCAGCTTGAAAGTGCTCAGTGCCGGCAGAGTATGCTGGGCCACCCAAAGGTTGCCTTCAATACTATCGGGCAGCACCCGCGCCTGTCCGGCGGGACCGGTTTCCGCAGGCCACGCCCCGCCAATGATAATGGTGCCGCTGTGGGATTGTTTCATCGTCAGATGCCGGTCTGCATGGGCCAGAAGGCATGGAACCAGTGGCGGCGCGGGCTCCGTCACCAGCATCTGGAGCGGTGCGCCCCGGATTGGCAGAGCAACGCCAAGATGACGCCCGATCTGAGCCGACCAGCCACCCGCAGCGATCACCAGCCGACGCGTGCGGATCTGACCGCGCCCGGTCTCGATCACATAGCCATTGCCGTCCTGCACGATGCCCGTCACCGAGGCCAGCTCTTCGATCAACGCGCCTGCTGCGCGGGCCGCAGCGGCGAGGCTTGCAGAGGCGGGCAGGGGGTTGATCTTGCCTTCACCCGGACACCATGCGGCCGCTACGATGCGGTCCGATAAATGAGGCGCGATCGCGCGGATGCGATCAGGACCGATTACTTCGGAATGGATATCAACGCTGGCCTCTGCGGAAACCTTGGCTTCCAGAAAGGCGATCTGGTCAGGGCTTTCCGCCACCATCATACCGCCAGTCACCGCCATCTCGAAATTGCCGCCAAGTTCGTCTTGCAGCTGAGACCAGAGCGCAATGCTTTCTTGTTGCAACGGTAACGTGCGCAGCGCAGCGGAGCCGCCGGCAAAGGCCTTGCTGCCAAAATCCCATGAAAGAAGCTGCAGATGTAGGCTTCCGGCATTGCCGCCCGAGGCCTCTGCATTCAGGCGTCCCTGGTCAAGACAGATAACCGAAGCTCCGGCCTGAGCGCCAAACAGTGCCGCTGCCAAACCAGTGACACCTGCACCGATGACCACCAGATCAGCGGTTTCACGGCCCAGCGGTGCTTTGTCCTTTGGCGCGGGGCGCGCGACGGGGCTGCTTTCACGGTGACCGGCCCATTCGGGTTTTTCAAGTGCCACTGCGCAAATGGACAGAGGACGTACGGGCAGTTGTGGTGCAAAGAGCGTATCTGCCCGGACCTCTGGACCGACATTCTGCAAAAGTGCGACCAAGGGCCGTGTGCAGTAACGCCCCTGGCAACGCCCCATGCCCAGGCGGGTCGCGCGCTTGACCGCACCCGCGTCTCGCGCCCCTGCGTCGATTGCTTGGCGCACCTGCCCCAACGATACGGATTCGCAACGGCAGATCAGTAAGTCGCCAGGGGCAGAGGTGATATCGGGTGACGGCGCCTTGTAAAGCTGCCAAAGCGCGGATTGAAACCTGCCAATCCGGGCCACGCGTGCCGTCATATTCGGGTCGATCATGACCGATTGCCCCAGCCGGGTCAATGCGGCCTGCGCGGCGGTTTTCCCTTGTTGCAGCGCTAGTTGTGCGCCACCGAGCCCTCCGGCATCGCCTGCCACAAAAAGGCCCGGAATGTCGGTTTCACATTGTGTGTCCCGGACTGGCCGTGGCACGCCGTCCCGCATTTCGAAGCTGCAGCCCAGAAGCCGCAACAGTTCGGCTTGGGGGGCAAAACCATCGCCCATACAGACTGCGTCGGCGCGCACCCGGCGCATACCGGATGCACCAATCTGTGACAGATCAACGTCGAGGGCGTCGCCGCTCGCGGCGATCCCGGTCACTTCCCAGCCATTCAACAGCGGCACCCGGTCGCGCCGCAGACGCAGCTGATAACCGACACCAGTAGCGACCAGACGGGGTGCTGCCAGCGCCGCCCGCAACATCGCGCCTCCCGGCCGCAACTGCGACCGCTCGGCAACCGCGACGACCTTTCCACCGATGGTCGTAAGTTCTGCCGCCAGTTGCAGGCCAAGCGGTCCATTGCCCGCGATCAGAGTCCGCGAACCTGGCGCCACACCATAGCGGCGTACCAGCGTTTGGCCTGCGCCGATCGTCATCACCCCCGGCAGCGTCCAGCCAGGCACTATGGCCGGCAGCTCATAGGCCCCAGTGGCCACAATCAGTGTCTTGCCGGAAAGGCGGCACCGCCCGCCGGTGCCGGTGGTGCGCAGCTCAAAACCGCCCATGTCCTTGGCAGCCTTGTCGTGGCGTGCATACCATACGGTATGGTGCTGCAATATGCGCACTCCAGCGGCGGTTGCCGCTGCCCTCAGCGCATTGCCTGCCCGGTGCTGGACATCTTGCGCATCTACATGCCGTGCACCCTCGCTGCGGGGTTTGAAATACTGCCCACCGGCAGCATCGCGCTCGTCCACCACGATCACGGTTGCCTCCATCCGGCAACACTCAAGCGCAGCCGTCAATCCTGCCGGCCCCGCCCCGACGATCAAGACATCCGCCGTCTCAAGCTGTTCGGGCAGGGCGGGCAGCGCTTCACGCAGCGCTCCCAAACGGGTGTCATCCTGACTGGAAACTTCCATCCCCTGTTCGACCTGCGTCATGCAGGCGCGGCGCGATCTCACGCCGTCCACTTCGACCAGACAATCGTTGCAGACGCCCATGCCACAGAACAGGCCCCGCTGCTCTCCTGATATCGTGCGGCGGAACCGGGCGATGCCCGATGCGGTCAAGGCCGCGGCAATACTATCTCCCTTGCGCGCGTCTATCTTTTGTCCATCGAAACGAAACCCGAAGCCGTCCATGTTGCTGGCTGCCGGGTCCGCTTCGGGGTGGTTATTTTGTGGCAAGATCAGACCGTCTGCTGTGGCGTGATCCCCGCCGCAATCAGCGCTGCGCGGACATTGTCAATCTCGGCATCGGGCGTAGGCAGTCGCGGCGCACGCGGCTTGCCGACCGCATGACCCAGCATCCCCAGCCCCGACTTGGTTGCGGCGACGTAGCGGTGACCGCCGACCAACCGGATCACCGGCAGGATCTGCCGATAAAGCGCACGCGCGGCGTCGATATCCTGTTCATCCACCGACAGTTCAAACAGGCGCGAGAATTCGCGCGGCATCAAATTCGAGCCGACGGCGATCCAACCCTCTGCCCCGTTCATGAAAGATTCATAGCCCATGATACCGCCAAACACCGTCATCCGGTCGCCGCACAGATCAAGGATGTCGCGCACGCGGGTCACATCCATCGTCGATTCCTTGATGTAATCGACCCTGGGAATGGTCGAAAGCCGAGCCACGATGGCGGGTGTCAAATCAATATTGGCCGTCGCGGGATTGTTGTAAAGCATGACAGGAATCGTGATTGCTTCGGCAATGCGGCGGAAATGTTCGAACAGTTCGTCCTCGGTCGGAGTTGAGTAGAAGGGTGGAATGATCATCACGCCATCGGCACCCAGCGCCTCGGCCTGCTGGGAATAGCGGATCACGTCATCGGTATATTCCGCGCCCGTGCCGATGAACACCGGCACCCGATCATTGACCGTATCAATCACGCATTTGGCGACATCGTGACGCTCGGCATCCGTCATCGACAGGAATTCGCCGGTCGAGCCCAGCGGTATCAACCCGTGGATGCCTTCTGCGACTTGCCATTCGGTAAAGGCCGCCATCGCTTTTAGATCGACGGCACCATTGCCATCGAATGCCGTCACCATCACTGAAAACGTGCCCCGGATCCTTTTGGTCATTAAATCACTCCTTGAGGGTAAGCAGTCGCAACGCCGTGTCGCGTACAAGATTTTGTATTGTCGCCGGATCGAATCCGAGGCGGCGCATGAGCGGCACGACATTGGTCAGAACATGCCCATAGCCATGCCCGCCCCAGTGCCGCAGCCTGGTGCGGGTACAGATGTCGTGGGAAATGACGATGCGGTCCCCATGACCCGCCGCGACCATCGCGTCGATCAGGCGCAGACGGCATCTGTCGGTAGGCAGTTCCACATCCCCCATCCAGTAATGGGACTGTTCGATGCCGAAAAAATCCCACTCCACGCAGATGCCCTGATCCAGAAGGGCGGCGACGCCAGTGCCATCGGGATAGGTGCGATCCATGTGGCACAGGACGACGCGTGACAGGTCTGCCCCAGCGGTGCCCAGAATGTCGATGATCTGCAGGCAGGCACCGGGGTCGCGGCCAGGATGAACGCTGATCGATGCGCCTGTCCTGTGCTGCGCGTCCACAGCCGCCAGAAGGGCGCGGTGTTCGACCGGCTCAAGCGGCCAGGAACAGCCGATCTCACCGATCAGGCCGGCGCGGACCTTTGTGTCATCCAGTCCGGTTTTGATCTCTGCTGTAAAGAGATCGGCCATCTCGGCGGTGGTCATAGCGATCTGTGCTGCGTCAAGAAAGGGCGCGGTATAGGTGCCCGCCGCGGCTACCACATGCACGCCGCTGGCGCGGGATGCTTCCGCCAGTCCGGCGGCATCGCGCGCCAGACCGGCAACCGACTGATCGACGATCAGGCTTCCGCCTGCAGCGGCAAAGGCACGCAGTTCCGCCGCCGCAATGGTCACATCGGTCTGATGTGCATTGGCCGGATTGACGTTCGAAAGATAGTCGGTCTGGAAGCGGTCCCATGGCAGGATTTCCGCCGCAGTGTCGCCGTTCGCACCAGGCGGCACGATATCGAAAAGGACATGCTCGTGAAACTGGATCAGTCCGACATCCCCGGCTGCCACATCCCCCAAGACTGTGCGTATCAATCCCACGTATCTGCCTCAATGCTGAAGTATCTTGGACAGGAAAAGCTGCGTGTGCTCGCTCTTGGGATTGTTGAAGAAAGTCTCGGGGTCTGCTTCCTCGACGATCTTGCCGGCATGCATCAACACGACGCGATCTGCGGCAGCCCGTGCAAAACCCATTTCATGGGTGACGACGATCATGGTCATGCCCTGCCGCGACAGGTCGACCATCACGTCCAGAACTTCTGAAATCATCTCGGGATCAAGCGCGGACGTCGGCTCGTCAAAGAGCATCACCTTGGGCTTCATGGCCAGAGCCCGCGCGATTGCGACACGTTGCTGTTGCCCACCGGAAAGCTGCGACGGATAGGCGTTGCCTTTCTCGGGCAACCCGACGCGGGCCAAAAGCTCTTTGGCTTCACGGACAGCGATGGCGCGATCCACCCCCATGATCTTCACCGGCCCCACGGTGATATTGTCCTGCACGCTGAGATGTGGAAACAGGTTGAAGCTTTGGAATACCATGCCTAAATCGCGGCGTTGGATCGCGATCTGCTTGTCTGACAGCGGCACCAGCTTGCCGCCCGGACCCTTGCGAAAGCCGATCAGATGCTCGCAGGCGACGATCGACCCGCCGTCGATCGTTTCAAGATGGTCGATGCAGCGCAGGAGCGTCGACTTGCCCGAACCCGAGCGTCCGGCGATCACGATGACTTCGCCCTGGCGGACCGTTAGAGATATGTCCTTCAACACCTCGATACCGTGAAAGGCCTTGGCCAGGTTCTTGATCTCTACGATCGGCTCTCCCAACTGGCGCGGTTTCTCGACGGGGGTGATCGTTGGCGTGTCGGCCATGTCAGTTCTCCTTAGAGGCGGCAGTAGAAGGCGGTGGTCAGATCTGGTCCGCGACGGGGTTTTTCAGCGGGTTCTTCAACGGCGAGTCCTCGCCACCATCTTTTGGATCTTCCGGTTTTCCGGCCGGACCGAAGGGTTTGTCGTAATGGTTTTCGAGTCGCTGTTGGATCTGTCCCCAGATCGTCGTCAGCAGAATGTACCAGCAGGCAGCAACCAGATAGACTTCGAGTACACGGAACTCGATCTGCGCAAGCTGCTGGGCGTGGCGCAACAGCTCTTCCATCGAGATGACCGAGGCCAGCGACGTGGTTTTAAGCATCAGGTTGAACTGGTTGCCCAAAGGGGGAATGATAACGCGGGTCGCCTGGGGAAGAATGACGATTCGCATACGTTGTGCCCATTTCATTCCCAGCGCACGTGAGGCGTCTTCTTGCCCCTTGTTTACCGACATGATGCCCGAGCGGACAATTTCAGCAAAATAGGCGCCCTCGTGCAGTGACAGGGCCAGAATTGCGGATTCGACCACCCCCAGCCTGATCCCCACCTGCGGCAGACCAGTATAGATGATGACCATCTGCACCAGCAGCGGTGTGCCGCGCCAGAGCCAGATATAGGTGTTGGCGATTGCGCGCAGGACGCGCGTCTGTGACATTTTCATAAAAGCCAGTACGACGCCCAGCGTGACGCCGATGATCATCGACACCACAGCCAGCCAAACCGTCGTCCAGACCCCTTCGACCATGTAGCCGCTGAAGAGATATTGGAAGAAGTATTCCCAGCTCCATTGCATTGTACACAGTCCTTATGTTGAGTTTGCCTTGCTTTGGGGAAGGCAATGGCTTGAAGTGGGCAGGGGGCCGATTGCCCTCCTGCCCACAGGGAGAAAACGGATTAGGAGTCGGGGTTGTAGTGATACTCGAACTTGCCTGACCACTTTGACCAAGCATCGACCTTGGTCGCGCCCGAATTTTCCATCAGCCGATCATAGGTGCCGTCCTCGAGCATCTCGTTAAGCGCGTCGACGATCGCCTGCGCCGTTGCCTCTTCGTCCACGGCCATCGTGGTTGCGGTGCCGGCCAAAAGACCAGTGGCCGCCATGGTGAACTGACCGCGTTTCTGGTAATAGGCGCCGGTGCTGTCGGCCGCGAAGATCGCGTCAACCTGGCCCGCGCTAAGCGCAAGGAAGGCATCGCCGTAGTTGTTGAACACGCGAATATCCATTGGCTCCATGCCGTTTGCGACCTGTTTGTCGTTCAGTGCGCGCAACTGCTTTTCCTCGGCACCGGCAATTTCGACACCGACGACGCGTCCCGCTAGATCCTCGGGGCTCTTCAGATTAAGCGGATTTCCACCCTGCGCGATCATCGCAAGCGCCACCACACGGACCGGAATAAGATGCATGATCTTGGTGCGGTCCTCTGTGTAGAACAACCCGGTGTTGATCATGTCCCAACGGTCTGAGGCAAGGCCGGGAATTTGGACCTCAAAGCTGACGTTGATATATTTGGGCTCGAGGCACATGCGCTTGGCGATCTCGTCACCCATGTCGCGATTGAGACCGACCAGTTCGCCGTTGTTGTCGATGTACTGAATTGGGGGCAGCGTGGCGTTGATTGACATGGTCAACTTGCCCGGCTCGATCAGCGGCAGGTTCTCGGGGCATTCCATTGCCATTAGTGGTTGGGCAAAAAAAGCCGCAAATGCGGCAGCCACCAGTGAAACTTGGGTTCTGGGGATGTTCATTTTCTTTCTACTCCTGTTGGTTGATTGCTTACCTGTTTTTCAGGCTCTCTTATTTGCCGCACCCGGCGTTGCGGGAACGTGCGCACCAGTTGGTGACGACTTCGGTGGTGGCCCTGACCATGCGATGGAAATCGGCCACGTCGACCCATTCGTCGCGTTTGTCATTCTGGGTCAGATCACCACAAAGACCGCCGAAGGCGACGGTCGGAATACCCTTTTCAACGGCCGGGTTGCGAATGTCGCTGGCCGCGTGAAGCGGGTTGACGAAGGGGATTTTACCGGTCACGTGCTGGACCGCGTTGCTGGCCACGCAGAAAAGCGGATGGTCATGCGGCACTTCGGCCCCGGTCGAACCCGACAGCCATTCCAGCGTGGGACTATGTTCCGCCAACCATGGATCGGCGTCGAAACAAGCCTTCAGCGCAGCCTCGATCTCGTCCTGAACCTCGCGCATTGTCTCATGGGGCGGGAATGAGATGGCGACACCCAGTTCGCACAGTTCGGGTACGCGGGAGAATCTGGCCGCGTTGCCGCTTTTGACATATGACACAAGAATATTGGTCGACCGGCCGACAAAGGCATCGATCATCGGATGGCTGATCTGCGCCACCCGAGCCTCGGCCAAAGTCTGCAACGCGGCAATGATCAATATCGCCTTGTCCACCGGATTGACCGCGCGGTGCGAAAACGCGGTGTGACTGGGTTCGTTCGTGTCCGGCAGACGACCGGGCACCACGATCTTCAGATCCAGATGGCCCGGCGTTACCGCCTTGATCTCCTGCATGCCAACGCCAGATTCGGCAGGGTGCAGGTAAAGGCTGGCGTCGGCCGAAAGGCCTTCGTGTAGCAGGGCCGCAACGCCACGGGCATTTTTCTTGCTCGGCGTACTGGCAAAGACGACGGTGCCCAGCGATGTGCCGACGCGCGCAGCCTCTTCGATGGCGAGAACGGCGGCTGCGCATCCGGCCAGATCGTCGGCCACGCCCCAGCCGTAGATGCGCCCCTTGTCGATGGTGCCGGCAAAGGGATCGCGCTCCCAACCGTGATCGGTCTGGAGTTTCTCGCCGTCAGGATGTGCAAAGACCAGCAGGCTGCATTTGCCCGGATCGCCTTTATAGGTGCCGACGACAGCCGTTCGCGCGCCCGACGCCTGTTTGGCACCGGTTCCAAAATCCCCGATCGCTGGAACAGTTGACGGGTCATAGGTGAGTTCGGAAATTTCGCAGCCCGCTGCGGTCAACCGCTCAACGATCACTTTCTGGACCGCAGATTCACCGTCAGCCTGCGCCGCGATCAAATCCCGCAGGAAAGAAATGGCACGTGCATCTGCGGCTTTGTCGGGGCTCTCGGCGGTCATTGAAATTACCTTTTGGGACACCGTTGGTATACGAAACATGCCAGTTTCTATTTTCAATGCAACTTTTTTCTGGAGGGATGTACGGCTTTTTTTCATGCTGCGTTGCAATATTTTGTCACGCGCAAAACCGTTTTTTTCTTGCATTCTGCGCCTCTCGGCGGGCATTGCATAGGTGGGGCATGTGATTTGACGATATACATACAGCGAAGAATTCCCTTATAAAATGTCAAAAAACGGTACGCATATATTCAGTGATTCCCGCATTTGGCGGGCGCAATCCGATAGGAACGGCTCGGTGAATCATCAAATTTCCAAGGCGAAACCCACCACGATTCTACACCGCCCGGCAGTCCGAAAACTGTCGGACATGGCGTATGAAACTCTGGCCGTGATGATACGCGAACGTAAGCTGAAAAGCGGCGAGGCCATTGTGGAGCAGCATCTCGCAGAGCACCTGGGGCTGTCCCGCACGCCCTTGCGTCAGGCGTTGCAGCGGCTTGAGATCGAGGGGCTTCTGGTCAAATCGGGCGGGCGGTCCTATCTCGTGCGAAAAGTCAATGTTGCTGAATATCTGCAAAGCCTGCGCGTGCGCGAGATCCTCGAACCCGAAGCCGCGTTTCTGTCGACCGACCGCGTTAGCCCCAGAGAGCTGCACGATGCGCGCACCGCACTCGACAGCCTCCGGGCGACACAACCCTATGATTATCTTGAACATTTGAAATGCGACGATCTGGTTCATGAACTCTTTATCCGCAATTGCAGCAACGAGGTGATGCAAGACACGCTCCGATCGCTGCGGATTACCACGCAATTGTTCGAAATCGACCGACTGACCGATCGACTGGATCCGGATTCACGCGAACATGATGCCATTCTTGACGCGCTGGAGCAGAAGGACGGCAAGCTGGTCCGCCGCACTGTGGTCGCTCACATCCGATCGTTGATCAGATCCGCCATTGCCGCCATTGCGTGACAACGGGATTAAATCGTACTGAATTGGTAGCTTTCAGTTCAGGTTCCCAAGACGGGACAGCCGTCGGGAGCAATTGTCAGATGAACTGGTTATTTTGGTGCTCCAGAATACAAAGGTCCGTTCGCTGAAACCAGCGGTTTGCATCTCTCGCTGGCGGCAAAGTTTAAACCCGGAATATCCCGGTGGGGGAGGCGGCCATACGCCTACCGAGGCAATTGCCTTTAACACCGGTGCCTGAGCGGTTTTGGAGGGGTTTGGTGCCCGAGCCAAATGGACACCGTCACCCGGCACTCCCTCAAGGTGGCTATCCCGCACCATGACCTTGCCGCGCAACATCACAGTGACCGGCCAACCGCGCAGCGTCAGCCCTTTATAAGGCGAATAATCTGCACCAACATGCTAACCCTTATGGCGCACCGTCAGCTCAAGTTCCGGATCCCAGATCGCATGCTTTGCTTCACTTGACACGATCGCTTCAGCATTTACCGGGATTGAACGTTCTAGCGCCGGTTGTGAATGCGGTAGTGCAGTTTGCAGATGATGTTTCCTGCGGTTTTCTCAAACAGACCAGGGATCAGCGCGTGAATCAGTGCAGCACAACCTGCGAGGCAGAGTTGTGCCGAAAACCCGCCGGCAAAGCGCATATGTTCAAAATAGGATTCATCGACCGAAGCAGGGTGATCGACAAAAAGGCGTCTGACGATTTGCATGTATTTTTCTCCGGTTCGGGTCAGGCAAAACCTACTGAATCCGGCGGAGGATGAAATCCCAAAATTCTTCCTAATTGGTATAAAAATGGGAAAATATCCCAAAAAATATCTATTAAATAAACTTAATATTCCAGATTTTCAGATTCCTTCACATCTACTGGTCCGGCGGGGCCAAGGGTCTATCTGGAGTTCAACCCGTGCAGCACCAGATCGATATGGGCAGCGAGAAAGTCGTCAACCGATAGCGGGTCCTGATTGTCGAAGGTCAGCCGCCACAGCGCTGCCATGAGCGCCGGCGCCATGATCAGTCTTGGTTCCCGGGCGGCAGCGCTGTCACGGAATTCACCGCGTTCCAGTCCGCGCTGGATGATATGGGTCAACATCGAGACGCCGCTGGAGATCACCTCATTGTAATACAGATCAACCAGGCCCGGAAAGCGCTGCCCTTCGGATATCAAAATGCGCATCAGCGCTGCAATATCGGTTCCGACAAATTCCTTGTAAATGCCGGTCAGAACCAGACGCAGCAAAGCGTCTGTCGGTCCTGGAAACTGCGTGATCATCCGGTTGAAATCATCCAGCGACAAAACGATGCGTGACCGAATCACGGCAATGAACAATTCTTCCTTGCTGTCGAAATAGCGGTAGATCGTTCCCTTGGCGATCCCGGCGCGGCGGGCAATATCTTCCAGGCGGGTCGCAGACAGGCCGTTTGTGGCAAATTCCTGTAGTGCGGCCTCCAGGATTTCCGACGGGCGGTCGGCTTTACGGCGCCGTCTCCTTGGTTCAGGCGTTTCATGGGTGGCCATGGGACGGTTTCCAGACGTGCCAGAAAATTAATGACTTTATAGTCATTATCTGATTTAACAGTGCCATGTCAATTTTGCACGCCTTTGTGTTGGGCAGGGTGCCAAAAATACAGCCGCCGGGGTCAGCATGAGTGTGGTGAAGATAGAAAATCCGGAACCGAAACCTGCCGATGAACCTTCCCGCCTGCCTTTGTGGGTGGTGGATCATAGCGCTGATGCGCGGATCACACGTCGCCGAAGCCGGTTCAGATTGCCTTCAAAGCTGTTTTTGCTGCCGCTGTTCCTGATTACGCTGTTTAGCGGCGGCATCATCGGCCTTTATTTTCAGCCTCCGGGGCTGAAAGCCTTCTTTCAATTCGTCGGTTTGCAGCCGGGTGCCGGCAGTAATTCCCCGATCGCCGTGCCGGTGTCGGTGCCAGACCGGTCAGTTGCGGCACCGCAGATCGTGGCCGGGCTTGGGCGGCTGTTACCAAAAGGCGATGTCGTCACAATAGCATTGCCGTTTGGCGCAGGTGATGCGCGGATCAGCGAAGTTCTGGTGAGCAACGGGCAGATTGTCGACAAGGGCGACACGATTGCCGTGCTCGACAGTCTTGGCCAACTCAAGGCCTCTCTGGAAACAGCGCAGGCCAATGTCGACGTGCGCGAGGCGAACCTGAACCAGACCCGTGAAGCTGTGCGTGCCAGCATTGCGGAAGCAGAAGCCACGCTGCAGCGTAGCCAGGCTGCTGCGGACGCCGCCCGGCAGGAGTTTGAGCGGGCAAAATCGCTGTTTGACCGCCGGGTGGTTGCCCGGGCAGCGCTTGATCAGGCCGTGTCGCTGAAACTCCAGAGCGAGCGTGATGTGGCGCGCGCTGCCGCGACTTTGTCACGTTTTACCAGCGATGGGATTGATGCGCAGGTTGATGTGGTGGTTGCGGCGCGCAATCTGGATGTGGCCAGAGCGGAACTGCGGCGCGCCGGCAATGATATTGCGAAGGCAATGGTGATGGCACCGATCAACGGCACAATCCTGAAGGTGCATGTGCGGGCCGGAGAAAAGCCGGGGCCGGATGGCGTTGCCGATATCGGCGATATTGAAAACATGACCGCCGAAGTGGATATTTTTCAAAACCAGATAGCCCTGATCCGGACCGGCCAGAGCGTTGAAATTGTCGCTGATGCCTTGCAGCAGAGCCTGAGGGGGGTGGTGTCAGAGATTGGGCTGGAAGTCGGGCGACAGACGGTCACCGCCGATGATCCGGCCGCCAATACGGATGCTCGCGTTATCAAAGTGACAGTGCTGCTTGACGAGCCCTCTTCTGCGCTGGCCGCGCGCTTTACCAATCTGGAAGTCGTGGCACGCATTGCGGTGGGAGAGGCGGGTTGACGGCGCTGCTGACGCGCCTTCTTGGCAGGCTGCCGATCGGCTGGCTGCAACTGGTGCACAATAAACCGCGGTTGGCCGCAGCTGTGGCCGGTATCGCCTTTGCCAATATTCTGGTGTTTGTCCAGCTTGGCATCATGTTCGCGCTGAATACAACGATCCTGCTGCCCTACAGTCTGTTTGAAGCCGATATCATTATTTCGGCCGCTGATACCAATACGCTGACAGATGGCAGCAATGTTCCGCGCCAGCGCGGCTTTGAAGCGCTGGCGGTACCAGAGGTGGAAAGCGCGCTGCCGCTGTTTGTCGGCACTGTTGACTGGACGCGGGAAGACAGCAATGCGCGGAGCCTGCAAGTGCTGGCAATAGACCCGTCGCAGGGTCGCTATGTCATACCGGAAATCCGCAATAATATTGCCAATCTGCTGTTAATCGACACAGCCTTGATCGATCGGAACACCCGTGGCGCTGATACAAAACAATTATCGCTGATAACGTCGGATGACCCGTTCAGATTTGAAACCAGGGGCCGCACCCTGACCGTGCCTGGTACAATCAACATTGGCGGCGGATTTGCTGCCGATGGCTATCTGATCACCTCCGACCAGACCTTCCTGCGCCTCTTCAATGCGCGCATCGCCGGCGCGCCGAACCATCTTCTGCTGAAAACCAGGGCCGGTTCCGATGTTAATGCTGTGATCGAGGAATTGCGCCAGCTGCTGCCTCAAGACAAGGTCAAAATCCGAACTCTGGCTGATGCTGCCAGAGCCGATCAGATCTATCAGACGACAGAGCGCCCGACGGGGCTGATCTTCGGTTTCGGCGTGGTGATGGGGATCATTGTCGGACTGGTGATTGTGTATCAGCTCCTGTCCACAGATGTGGCCGACCATCTGAAGGAATATGCCACCTTCAAAGCGATGGGCTACAGCCAGTCTTTCTTTCTCGGAATTATTTTTGAAGAAGCTCTGATACTGGCGGTGTTCGGCTTCATTCCCGGCTTTATCATTGCCAGTATTCTCTATCAGTTTCTCAATCAGGCAACCGGCCTTCCGGTGATGATGGATGCGGCCCGTCCAATTGCCGTGTTCCTCGGTACGATCGCCAGTTGTTCGCTTTCCGGTGCCATTGCCACCCGACGTCTTGCCAGCGCCGACCCGGCCGATTTGTTCTAGATCGTCTCATGGTAGATCAGCTCCCATACCCAATTGTGACACGGGGCCTGAATCACTGGTTTGGTGAAGGAGAGGCGCGCAAACAGGCGATATTTGATGTCAGCCTGTCGATTGAAGCGGGAAAGCTGACAATTCTGATGGGGCCTTCCGGATCCGGGAAAACCACATTGCTGACCCTGATCGGCTGTCTGCGCAATGTGCAGGATGGCAGTGCCAGACTGCTGGGTCAGGAACTCAACGGGGCAGCGGAAGATATTCTGGTGCAGGCCCGCAGGAGGTTGGGATTTATCTTTCAGGCGCACAATCTTCATGAAAGTCTGACGGCTATGCAGAATGTGCGTGTCGGACTGGAAGTCCATGATTTGCCGGCCGCTCGCCGCAGTGGCGAATTTGACCGGGCGGCGGCTCATCTGCTTGATCTGCTGGGACTGGGCGAGCGTCTGCACTATTTGCCGAGAAACCTGTCCGGCGGCCAGAAACAACGCGTCGCCATTGCCCGGGCGCTGGTTGGCAATCCGGAAATTGTCTTTGCAGATGAGCCGACTGCAGCTCTGGACAAGGACTCCGGGATGAATGTAGTGCGGCTCTTGAAGCAACTTGGCCAGCAGCGAGGAACAACGACGGTAATGGTCACTCACGATAACCGCATCCTTGACATGGCTGACCGGATTATCACTCTGGAAGAAGGCCGCGTCGTGGCTGACCGGACGTCTCGACATTGACAGAAGGCACCGGATGCGCTTCAGCAAATCCGCTCGCGAACTGAGACCGCCGGACTTTTGACGCCACCACTTTTGTAACCTCTGCTAATGAGATATAGCCGCAGTCATGACCGAAAAAATCGACCCTATCGACCGGGCCATCCTGCGTATCCTGCAAAGGGATGCCACAGTGGGCGTTGATGCCCTGGCTGAACAGGTGCATCTGTCGCGCAATGCCTGCTGGCGCCGGGTCAAACAATTGGAGGCGCGGAAAATCATCCGTGACCGGGTGGTGCTGCTCGACCCGGATAGCGTCGATCTGGGCCTGTCGGTGATTGTCCTGATCAAGACCAATTCGCACGATGCAGACTGGCTGAGAACATTTCGTGAGGCTGTTCTGGCCATGCCGGAGATTCTGGGCGCGCATCGCATGACAGGGGAACTGGATTATGTGCTCCGCGTCCGGGTTTCCAGCGTCAAAGCCTATGACCGGTTCTATCAAGAACTGATCCGGCGCATTGATATTTCCGATGTTTCAGCAAGCTTTGTCATGGAAGACATCAAGGATACCACGATCCTGCCGGTTTAGAGTTTCACTGCAAGCAGAAACGGGTTGAATGTCCTGTCCGCTCTGCGATCTGTGCGGGCGGCGGCGTGCCGGTTTACCTGATTTCGCCAAACCGGTGCGATTTTGGATCAGCCTGTCCCATCAGGCGGGCGATATTGGCGATAGCGTCGGTGCTGCCCGCAGGTTCCTTGCCGGGAGCGGTCACCATGATGATGAGACCACCAACCTCGCCTGAAGCCGTGTGCCAGGGGAAAACGACAGAGCCGAATATGGTGGAACTGGTTTTTCGTCCAGCCTGAAGTGCACTGGTGCGATGGATGACCTCACCCGTCAGGGCACGCTGATGCTCTGCCCGCCAGTCCTGGGGAATTTCCGGCAATGTTTCATAGTGTGATTTGCCGATAAATGACTTGGGATTGTCCAGATTGTGAAACTCGGCCCAGGCCGGGCTGATCTGGAGATAGCGCAGATTACGGTCCAGAATGACGATCGGAGAGGGGGAATTGGCAATAATCGAATTCACCAACTGGGCCCGGGTTTTGGAAATATTTTTTTGCGAAATTCGTTCGGTCACGTCACGGAAAATTCCGTATACAGTTTCTACGCTGCCGTCCTCATGGAGTTTGACAGAGGCAACGGACTGAACATATCGCATCTTGCCATCAATGCGGTTGAGCCGCAGCACGAAATTGAACCCCTTTTTATTGGTGATGGCATCGTTGACCAGGAATTCAACGGTCTGGGCATCTTTGGGATGGTATCTGGAAACCGCCTTGCCGATGTTGACCGAGCCGTCACCCGGTTCCATTCCGTGAATGTGATATACATTTTCCGACCACCAGACCTGTCCGGTTTGCACATCCAAACTCCAGAACCCGAACGCTTCCACCTGGAGCACCAACTGCATCAGCAAGTCGGGGTCCATCTTCAGATGTTGGGTTTTGAGACTTTTCGGATCAAACTGGTCAGACGTGATTGGATTCTTCAAGCGGTTCACCTGCTTAAATGGACTATTAGCCAGCATAATGATGTGCGAGGTTTAATATCGTGTAAAAATGGTAGTAGTTATAAAATAATACGCCCTAAAGTCTGCGCCCGGTTTCGGCGTTTTGGCTGTCAGGCGCATCCGTTTTGTTTATCATTACTCATATTGTGCCTGATGTACGTTGCCGAAATTCAGTTATAGTTGTGTAAAAGCACCTCTATAACCTAAGGATGTAGCCATTAATGCCGGTTTTCAGCTCTGTTTGCGGTCCATCAATACAGCGACAAGGGCCTTGGCATCGTCACTGTCCCACTCGGCCGGACCAGACAAATGGGCCACCTGGCAGCCATCCTTGTCGACAATCAGGGTCGTCGGCATGCCGAAGGCAAGCCCCTTTTGTTTTAGCGTGGTGAATATGTCGGTGCTCTGATCTGAATAAAGCGGCAGGTTTGCGACTTCTATATCGCTCAGAAAGGCGAGCGGTCGATCGGCTCCACTGGTGTCGATGTTAACGGCCACAACTTCAAAATCCTCGCCGCTGAACGCTGCCTGCAGGTTGGACAGGGCAGGCATCTCGGCGCGGCAGGGTGCGCACCAGGTGGCCCACAGGTTGAAAACCACTATCTTGCCGTTCCAGTCAGATAATGAGGCATCGTTGCCTTCCGGTGATTTGAAGGAGAGGTCTCCCATATAGGAGGGAGGGTCTGCCAGTTGCACGGCCGCCATTTCACCGCGGATGAAAGGGTCCAGCGCTGCAGCAACATCATTTCTGGCGCTGCAGGCCACTCCGGCATTGGCTACAACCGCCTCTCCATCATAGACATCACCACCCAGTTTCCCGTATAGGAGCAGCGATCCTGCGATCGCGCCCGCAGCAGCAGCAAGTAGCAGCACTTTCATGACAACATCCCGTTGTTGGTTCGCTCAACCCCGCACAGGGCCCGTACAGGAATTGTGCAGAATTCACGAAGGTCCTAATTCATGTCCAATGGTCCACATAAGCCGCAAGGCGAATCAGAACAAATTGATGGCTCATCCAACACCATGTGGGGTGGGCGCTTTTCTTCGGCGCCGGATGCCATCATGGAGGAAATTAACGCCTCAATCGATTTTGACAAGGCCATGTTCCGCCAGGATATTGCGGGTTCCAAGGCCCATGCGGCTATGCTGGAGGCCAAGGGCATCTTATCCCATGAAGATGTGGCAAAAATCGATCACGGTCTAGACACGATTTTGCGAGAAATTGAGACCGGCCAATTCGCCTTTTCCCGGCAGCTGGAAGATATTCACATGAATGTCGAAGCCCGGCTGCGGGATTTGATTGGCGATGCAGCCGGCCGGCTGCACACCGGACGCTCGCGCAATGATCAGGTTGCGACCGATTTCAAACTGTGGATGCGGGACACAATTGATGCTCTGGACGGCGCCCTGGCCGGCCTGCAGAAAACCCTGGCCCGGAAAGCTCTGGAGCATGCCGCCGTCATCATGCCCGGATTCACCCATCTGCAATCGGCACAACCGGTCACATTCGGCCACCATCTGATGGCCTATGTGGAAATGCTGGGCCGCGACAGGGGGCGGTTTGCAGATGCCCGCAAACGGTTGAATGAAAGCCCGTTGGGCGCTGCCGCTCTGGCCGGAACCTCATTCCCGATCGACCGGGAAATGACGGCAAAGGCGCTTGGCTTCGACCGGCCGACAGCCAATTCGCTCGACAGCGTGTCAGACCGCGATTTCGTGCTCGAAGCCCTGTCTGCGGCGACTATTTCCGCCATGCATCTGTCGCGGTTCGCCGAAGAACTGGTGATCTGGTCTTCGGCCCAGTTCCGCTTTGTGCATCTGTCCGACAAATTTACCACCGGCTCATCGATCATGCCGCAAAAACGCAATCCGGATGCCGCCGAACTGGTGCGCGCCAAGATCGGCCGTATTGCCGGGGCCTTCCAGGCACTGGTGATCGTCATGAAGGGTCTGCCGCTGGCCTATTCCAAAGATATGCAGGAAGACAAGGAACAGGCTTTTGACGCCTTCAACGCATTTTCTCTGGTGGTTGCAGCAACCGCCGGCATGGTGGCGGATCTGAAGCCTAATGAAAAAGTTCTGCTGAAGGCCGCCGGCAGCGGATTTTCCACGGCCACGGATCTGGCAGACTGGCTGGTACGTGTGCCCGGCCTGCCATTCCGCGATGCCCATCATGTCACCGGGCGCATTGTGGCTCGTGCCGAGGAGCTGAATTGCGAACTGCATAAAGTTCCGCTGGCCGACATGCAGGCGATAGAGCCGCGCATCAGCGAAGATGTGCTGGGCGTTCTGAGCGTGCGAAAATCGGTGATGAGCCGCGTCAGCTATGGCGGCACCGCTCCGGCCAATGTGCGCCGACAGGCCAAACGCTGGCTGCGGGCGCTGGAACGCTAGAGAGCCTGTCGAACTTCATATGTCGGGATGAACCACCTGGCCCGCTGTTGCAATCACCCGGCACTTGCGGCAAAGTTCTGTTAATTGTATTTGTGTATCCGATGCCAATGTGATTTCCGCTCAAAGGAGCCTTTCGTGACACCCAAACAGAAAATTGTCGCCAGCGTGATTGGCGTTTTGACCGTGAGCCTTGTGCTGGGCGCCTGTGGCCGTCGTGGGCCGCTGGAGGCACCTGATGCCAGTTATAGTGGCAGCAGTAGCGGCGGCAGCGGCAGCAGCGGCAGCAGCCCTGCCTATCGCGGCGGAGGCAGCGGTTCTCTGGAAGATGCGGTGATCGGCTATGATAGCAAAAAGCCTCAGCGTAAATTTATTCTCGATGGCCTCATCTAAGCTTTAACAGCAATGCCTGCAGGACGCTCCCGGCAGGCCCGGGAGACAGTCTTGCATCATTTTGCCTATCAGGGCGGGGTTCTCCACGCCGAAGACGTGTCTGTGGCGGCGATCGCTGCCGCAGTGGGCACGCCCTTTTACGTCTATTCCACAGCCACACTGACACGGCATCTGAAAGTGTTCAGCGAAGCGTTTGGCGCGCTGCAGCCTCTGGTGTGTTATGCCATGAAGGCGAATTCCAATCAGGCCGTTCTGACAACGCTGGCACAGGCCGGCTCAGGTGCCGATGTGGTGTCGGAGGGCGAGCTACGGCGGGCGTTGGCAGCGGGCATTCCGGCCCAAAAAATCATGTTTTCCGGAGTCGGCAAGACAGCGGCGGAAATGCGATTTGCTCTGGAAGCCGGTATTCTGTGTTTCAATGTGGAAAGCGAGCCGGAAATGGAGCGCCTCAACGAGGTGGCTCAGTCAATGGGAATGGTGGCACCGGTATCGCTGCGCATCAACCCGGATGTGGATGCCAGAACCCATGCGAAAATTTCGACCGGCAAAGCGGAAAACAAATTCGGAATAGCCTGGCAGCATGCACGTGCGGTGTATCAGCGGGCTGGAGCCCTGCCGTGTATCAAAGCCATCGGCATTGATATGCATATCGGGTCGCAGATTACCGAGCTGGCGCCGTTTGATGCGGCTTTCGCGCGTCTCGCCGAATTGATCGGCTTGCTGCGCGCCGACGGTCATGCCATCGAGCATGTCGATCTTGGGGGCGGGCTTGGCATTCCCTATCGCAATGACAACAATCCGCCGCCCCTGCCTGATGCCTATGCGGAAGTGGTGAAGAAACATGTCAGCGGACTGGATTGCCAGATCATTTTCGAACCGGGCCGGCTGATTGCCGGAAATGCCGGAATTCTTGTGACCGAAGTGATTTATCTGAAAGAGGGCGACGCCAAGAATTTCATCATCGCAGATGCTGCCATGAATGATCTGATCCGGCCGACTCTCTATGACGCTTATCACGAAATCTGGCCTGTGGTGGAGCCGGAAGAGGGCCGCCCGGAAATCACCGCCGATGTGGTTGGACCGGTGTGCGAAACCGGTGATTATCTGGCTCTGGGCAGAAAGCTGCCAAAGCCGGTTGCAGGCGATCTGCTGGCCCTGCTGTCAGCCGGTGCCTATGGTGCCGTGCAGGCTGGCACCTATAATTCCCGGCTGCTGATTCCCGAGGTTCTGGTCCATGGCGAGCGGTTTCATGTCATCCGTCCGCGCCGCACTTATGAGGAATTGCTTGGCCTCGACAGTGTCCCGGACTGGCTGGCCTAGAGTTTTTCGCAACCGCCGGCCTCAAAATGACCTTGCCAATTTGTCATGCAGTGTGATGGTTCCAGGGCTGGTCAAGCGCGCGGGCTGTGATAAACTTTGGCTGGACAGGATTTGAGTGCTCTTGCTTCAGGAATGCCATGCTGAAATTGACCATGAAATTCAGTGTCTTATGCCGTCCATTCCGATTCTGGAAAGGGTCGTAACCGCATGGCTGGTGAGCAAAACCCGTATCTGAGCAACAGGCCTGTCGCGGTGCCCGATGGATTTGCACGCCGGATTGCGGGCCTTGTTCTGCGCGCTCGGCTGGTGCTGTTCTGGGAAATATTGTGGCCGGCCATATTGCCGGCTCTCGGTGTTCTGGCGTTGTTTCTCATCGTTTCCTGGTTTGGTGTCTGGCTGGTTTTTCCGCCAATCGGACGCATGATCGGCCTCGCGATGTTTGTTCTGGCCGGGGTGATTGCACTGTGGCCGCTGGTGCGGCTGTCGTTCCCCGATAAAGACCAGGCTTTGAAGCGTATCGAACGGGTTTCCGGCACACGGCACCGTCCGCTTTCCAGTTTTGACGATCAACCTGCGGCGATGGCGGCAGATAATGTGCTTGGACAGCAATTGTGGCGGGCGCATCAGGCGCGCAATCTGGCGGCGCTGAAAGCGCTGCGAACCGGTGCCCCGCATCCGGCTGCGGAGCGGGTTGATCCTTATCAGTTGCGGGCTTTGATGGTGTTGCTGCTGGTGGTGGCATTCGCCTATGCCGGATCGGACAGAACCCGCCGTCTGGCTGCGCTGACAGACCCGGCAATCGCAGTCACACCGGCGCTGGCGCGGATAGATGCCTGGGTCACACCGCCTGATTACACACGGCGTGCACCGATTTTTCTGACCCGTGCCGCCGAACTGCAAAGCGCCACTTCCGTGACGGTCCCGACCGGCAGCATATTTTCGCTGCAAAGCGATGCCGCAGACGCTCTCACTGTGACGCTGCGACAGAATGGCAGGGAAGAAATTCTGGCCGCCGGAGAAGATGAGAGCCACGCGGAAATTGGTGGTGCGGCCTCGGCGCTGAGCCAGTTTCAGGCGACGCTGGAAGCGGATGCCGAGATTTCTGTCTCCAGCGGCTTTGGCGCGCCGCGAAGCTGGCAGTTTTCCGTAATTCCGGATGAGGTGCCGGAAATCGCGTTTGACGGGCCGCCGCAGATTGCGCGCAGTGGAGCGCTGGAACTGCGCTATACGCTGAAAGACGATTACGGAATTGTGTCCGCTGCCACACAATTTACGCCGGCAAAGGAGCAGAATCCCGAGGCAGAGCCGCTTTATGGCGCGCCTTTGATGGCGCTGTCGTTGCCGCGTTCGCGCATCCGTGAAGGCAGTGGACACACCATCAAAAACCTGACGGAACATCCCTGGGCCGGACTTGACGTGACAATGGTGCTGGTGGCTGTGGATGAAGCTACGCAGCAGGGATTGTCCTTGCCGGTTGACATGGTGTTGCCAATCCGGCCGTTTCGCGAACCTTTGGCCCGTGCTCTGGTCGAGCAGCGGCAGAATCTGGCACTTGATGCAAACCAGGCGGCGAAAGTGACCGTGGCAATGGATGCGCTGTTGTTCGCTCCGGAAAAATTCATCGACAATGTTTCGGTCTATCTGGCGCTGAATACCGCCAGACGCAGGCTCCTCATCGCTGCGGATCATGATGCCCTGCGCGCTGTTGCGGATTTGCTCTGGGACATTGCGCTGGCCATTGAAGATGGCGATCTGTCAGCCGTGGAGCGGGAGTTGCGAGCCGCCCAGGAAGCTTTGCGCGAGGCGCTGGAAAATGGCGCATCTGATGAAGAAATCGCGAGGCTGACACAGGAATTGCGCGATGCCATGAACCAGTACCTGGAGGCGCTTGCGCGCCAGATGCAGCAAAACCCTTCGGCTCAGCAGCAATTGCCGTTTGACCAGAACATGCAGATGGTGACGCCTCAGGATCTCGATCAGATGCTCGACCAGATCGAGAATCTGGCGCGCAGTGGTTCGCGCGATGCCGCCCGCGAGATGCTGGCGGAAATGCAGCGCATGCTGGAAAGCCTGCAAAATGGCCAGCCGCAAATGTCGCAGCAGCAACAGCAGATGCAACAGATGTTGCGCGACCTGGGTGATCTGATCGAGCGTCAGCAAAGTCTGATGGACCAGACGTTCCAGCAACAGCAACAGCAGTTGCGCCAGCAGCAATTGCAGGGTCAGGACGGCCAGCAGGGCCAGCAGGGCGAGATGTCTGATGCAGAGCGTGAGCGGGCGCTGGAAGAATTGCAGCGCGGCCAGGCGGCTTTGCAGGAAGGCCTGCAGCAACTGATGGAGCAGATGCAGCAAAACGGCCTTCAGCCCGGCGAGCAGATGGGCGAAGCCGATGGCGCCATGGGTGACGCGGAACAGGCTCTGGGAGAAGGTCAGAGCGGACCGGCCCTTGGTTCGCAGTCACAAGCGCTTCAGGCGCTGCGCGACGGTGCGCAGGAGTTGATGCAGCAATTTGCCCAGCAGGGCCAACCGGGTCAGCCCGGCGGCCAGCAGCAGGGACCGGGTCAGCAAGGCGCTCAAGGCCAGCAGCAGGGACGGCCTGGCGGCTTTCAAACCGGAACCGACCCGCTGGGACGGCCGCAGCGCAGCCGTGGCACTGATGATGGTGACAGTGTCAAAGTACCCGGCGAGATCGACATCCAGCGCGCACGCGAGATTCTGGATGCAATCCGCAAGCGTCTTGGCGATATGGAGCGTCCCGATCTGGAACTGGATTATCTGGAGCGCCTGCTGCCGCAGTAGATCGTTTCATGCCCGGATGGAATTACACTATTCTCACAACCGAAGGCGTGGCTGAACGTTCGGGTGCAAGGCAAGGTTTTGCCGATCTTCGTCAGTCGATGACTGCGTAGCGGTCGGCTTCCTCGAATACATCGATAACACGTGTCCCTGCCTTGATTCTCGCGCCATGTTCGACGCCAGAGGGAATAGTGTAGCTATCGCCAACACCATAAATCCTGGTTTCTCCGCCAATGGTAAATTCGATTTCGCCTTCGATCACTGTGCCCCATTGAGCCCCGTGCGAATGCGCGGGAAGTTCCATATCCTTGAGGAAGGTGAAGAAAGCCACCAAGCCCGCATCTGATCTCACCACGGCTGTTTGCACGACATCCTTTGGAAAAGGCACATCAATGCTGGGAAACGCTGTGATAAAGTTTGGGTAGGGCATAATGGCATCCTCTGTATCGCGGTCTGATTGCATCTGGTCGATTACGGGCAGCGGCAAGCCGGGTTGAGCTTTGCCGACGCCTGCGGGTCGTCTGGTGGATAATTGGATTCATTTGCTGCGCGTGTTGTGCCGGAAACTGTTACCTGTCACGCTGCCATCTTGTCGGCCAGGGCACCGCTGACGGCCGAGCGGATATCCGCCAGGGAGAACGGTTTGGTGACAATGTTAAGGACAATTGCCTCCAGCCCTCTGGCGCGTTCGCGCTGATCGGCATAGCCGGTCATAATCAGAATCGGCAGTGTCGGCCAATCCCGTGCGGCATGATGGGTCAAGGCGATGCCGTCCATAATCGGCATTTTCACATCGGTCAGAAGCAGATCAAATTCACCGCCTTCATTTTTCAGCACATTGAGCGCTTCTTCTCCGTCTTCGGCGGTTGTAACGTCATGGCCATCGAGTTGCAGAGCGCGGCTGACGAAAGTGCGCACGGCTGCGTCATCTTCTGTGAGTAAAATTCTTGCCATCAGTGTTTCTCCAAACGCACTACACTTAGAAACTGATAAGATCAGCAAAAGTTGCCTTGCCAGGTCAGTCGTCGGCAACCACCCCGACAAAGGGTAATTCACGAAACGCGTGGGCCACGTCCATACCGTAGCCCACAACAAAGTAATCCGGGCATTCAAAGCCCACATAATCAGCGTTGATGTCAGCCACCCGCTTGCCGGTCTTGTCCAGCAGAACCGCAATTTCGGCGGTGGCGGCACCGCGCTCCAGCATCAGTTTTCTGGCAAAGGAAATGGTGCGGCCGGATTCCAGAATGTCATCAATGAGCAGGACATTGCGGCCGCGCACATCGGATTCAATATCGCGCACAACACGGACAGTGCCGCTGGATGTTGTGTCGGTGCCATAGCTTGACAGCGTGATGAATTCGATCTCCGGCGCCAGCCCGGCCTTGTGCAGCGAGCGCACCAGATCTGCTGCGAAAATGAAGCTGCCTTTCAGGACGGCAATCACGAGCAGATTGTCATTTCCCCGCTGGGCGATCTCTTGCGCCAGAGCGTCATTGCGCTGTGCCAGGGTGTCTGCGTCGAACAGGGTGTTGATATTGCGGTTACGAATGAGGGCCAATGTTACGATCTTTCAAATTCTGGAAGTCTATAGTCGGTTGAGGCGCGGGTCACTGTTGAAAAAGCGGACATGCAACTCGTCGGCGACATCCGGCGGTGCCGCGAGAACGGTGCGGAACCTCACAGTACTTCCAGGCTCCAGCGGAGCCGGTGTGGCTTCATCCTGCCATGAATAGACTTCCCGCTCGCGGCCGCTGAGAATAAAGTGCAGACGTGGCACATCTTTAGATTGTTGGGATATGTTTCGCACCGCGCCCTCGACGATCAGCACGGCAACGCCATTTTCGGGTCGTCTGACAGTGCGTACATCTTCAAAAGCCAGACCATACAGATTTACCTCAACTCCGATGAGCCGGTACAGTCCGGCCAGATCCGGAACCTGCCGCACGACAAACTCCCGGCCCGCATAAAGCCCGGCCAGCATGTAAACGGGAATGGCCAGTGCGGACAAAACGATCAATTTCTCGCGAAAGCGCAAATGTGTCATCCAGGTTCCGAGCCGTGAAATCATCTGCCAGCTCGCGACAATGCTGCCGAAGGCTTTTGCACTTGTGCGACGCAGGCCGGACTTTCTTTTCTGCTTGTCGGCGATCTGATGCGATTGTGCTTTTGCAGCGGGCTTTTCCGGCACTTCCGCAGATCTGCTATTTTGAGCACTCCGCTCTTGCGCCAGATCCTCTTCCCAGCGCTCCGCATCGCTGGGGCCGATAGAGTGCGGCGGAGTGGCCGGATCAATGTCGATCTGCGTGCGCGGTTGGACTGCTGCCTGCTGCGAAGGGCGCAGAGCCTGTAATGACTGTCGTGCGGTGAGAGCGGGTGTCTCCGGCAAGGCCAGCCAGACAGCGGCACATTTGGCGCATTTCATCTTGCGGCCCTGGTCACCCAATGCTTCTTCACTGAGCGCATATCTGGTGTCACATCTGGGGCATGCAATTTTCATCTTGGCTTAACGGGTCCTGACCGCAATATGTTCAGTTGTAAGTATTCCTTTTTGCGCCAAGGGTGTTAACGGTGTGACAATGGGGTCTTGAAATTGGCCCGTCCTGTATGTTTTTTTGCGCTGAATCGCAAACAACGTTAATGAAGTGAAAAGCGAAGCGAGAGAGTGTGACTTCGTATCCAATGTACCCTGAAAGCCCGATGGAGCCTGAAAGCCCGATGGAGCCTGAAAGCAATGAGGCGGTCAATTGATCCGGTTTGAAAATGTCGGCCTGCGCTATGGTATGGGGCCGGAGGTCCTGCGCGACATCAGTTTCCAGATCGCACCGCGTTCGTTTCAGTTTCTGACCGGACCGTCCGGGGCGGGCAAGACTTCGCTGCTGCGCCTGCTGTTTCTGTCGATGCGCCCGTCGCGGGGGCTGATTTCCATCTTCGGCAAAGATGCGGTCAAGGTCGGCAATGACGAACTTCCGGAAATTCGGCGGCGCATCGGCATTGTCTTTCAGGATTTCCGCCTGCTTGACCATATGACAACCTATGAGAATGTTGCCCTGCCCCTGCGCGTCCAGGGCATGGACGAATCACGCTACCGCTCAGATGTGGTGGAACTGCTTGATTGGGTCGGACTGGGAGAGCGGATGCATGTATTGCCGCCGATCCTGTCCGGCGGCGAGAAGCAACGCGCCGCGATTGCCCGTGCCTTGATCGGCCGGCCGGATATTCTGCTGGCGGATGAACCGACCGGTAATGTGGACCCGCCGCTGGCCCGCCGGTTGCTGCGGTTGTTCATTGAGCTTAACAAGCTGGGGACAACTGTGGTCATCGCCACCCATGATCTGAACCTGATCGACCAGTTTGATACCAGACGATTTGTCTTGAAAGACGGGCGGTTGCAGATTTATGACTGAACGAAGTGCAGATCCGCAATTCAAGCCCGGATATATTGCCATGAACAGCGCCCGTACCGGAATTCGTGTGGTGTTCGCACCGATCCGCTATGCAGCACGCTGGATCGGCGGGCATCGCGAAATGAGACAGACACCGATTGTGCCACCGCAGTCTGTTGCCGGTACTGCGCTGGTTGCGGTGATCGCAATCATGAGTTTTCTCGCTTGTCTGACACTGGCTGCGGTGACAATGGTGTTCGAACAGGCACAGCTTTGGGAAAGCGATGTCAGCAGCGAACTGACCGTCCAGATACGGCCGACCGACGGGGTCGATATGGATTTCGAAATTGAGCGCGCCATCCGCATTACCGAACGCGAACCGGGTATCGGCCGGGTCAAGGCTCTGGAAGAATCCGAAGGCGCGGTTCTGCTGGAGCCATGGCTTGGTGCCGGGCTGGATCTTTCAGAACTGCCTGTTCCGCGACTGATTGTAGTTGATATCGACAATCCGGCGATGCTGGATGTGGGGCGGCTGCGGGCCAATCTGAGCGACAGCATCGCCGGGGTCAGTGTTGATGATCACGGCATCTGGATCGATCAGTTGAAGCGCATCGCCAATGTCACCATTGCCACCGGCATCGGTATTTTTCTACTGGTGCTCGTTGCCACCTGTCTCAGCGTTGTGTTTGCCACGCGTGGAGCAATGGCTGGCAATCAGGTGGTGATTTCAGTGCTGCATTTTGTCGGGGCACTGAACCGCTATATAGCGAGGGAATTCCAGGGCCGGTTTTTGTTTATCGGCCTGAAGGGCGGGTTGATCGGCTGCAGCGCCGCGGCTGCTTTTTTTATTGTCGGAGGCAGTGTCCTGGGCTTTCTGGAAGGCCCGTCCGGGGGCAGCCCGTTTCAAGCCCTGTTTGGTGGTTTCTCGCTGACACCGCTGGTCTTCACAGGATTTATATTTGTGCTAATTCTGGTCAGTGCGCTGACGGCGATGACAACGCGGATGACAGTGGAACGATATCTGGCCACTGTTCAGTAACCGTGCAAAGGATTTTGAGTGATCTATTTTCGTTCTCTGGTTTTCAACATCGCGTTTTACAGTTTCCTGATTCTGTTGATGGTTTTTGCGCTGCCGATCTTCCTGCTGCCGTGGAAATGGGTGTGGTGGGTGCCGACCACCTGGGCCAAAGCGTCACTGTGGATGCTGAGGGTGCTGGCAGGGATCAAGTTCGAACTCAGAGGCATTGAAAACAAACCTGAAGGCGGAAGCCTGATCGCCTCCAAACATCAGTCGCTGTGGGAAACATTTGTCCTTTTATACGTTGCTGAACGTCCGGCCTATCTGGCCAAACGGCAATTGTTTCTGATCCCGTTTTTTGGCTGGTATCTGTCACGCTTTCGACAGATTTCGGTTGACCGGTCACGCGGGTCCAGCGCCCTGAAATCTCTCATTCCGCAGGCCAGGGCTGCTGTGAAGGATGGCCGTGATGTGGTTGTTTTCCCGGAAGGCACGCGGCGCGCTCCGGGCGCACCACCGTCATACAAATTCGGCGTCACTGCGCTGTACCGCTCCGTGAAAGCGCCGGTTGTGCCGGTTGCTCTCAATGCCGGCGTATTCTGGCCGCGGCGCACATTTCTGCGCTATCCGGGTACCATTGTGATGGAAATTCTGCCACCCATCGAACCCGGTCTGAGCGATCAGGTGTTCAAGGCAACATTGATCGACAGAATCGAGACCGCCTCGGACCGGCTGGTGGCGGAAGCGAGAGCGGAACAGAAATTGCAAGGTTCCGCAATGTAGTTGACAATTGTCCGATTTGTTCTATGTTTGTTCCTATGAAGAATCATCGACCCATACCACGATTTGTCAGTTTAAAAAGCGGCGCAATCAGTTCGCGCTTCGCCAAATTGTGCGGCCGTTCAGGGCGCAGCTATATTGTCACCGAAGTGCCGGCCTCGGTTCTGATGGCCTATCATGACTGTATTGCCATAGCCGTGGTGCGAGAGCGCATTGCCGGGGTCTGGCTGGCTGGTGAAGGCTGGCAGCCGGATCAGGCGTTGTACGCTTCGCAGCAGAATGAGGGTTTTCCACGCAGCCATGTGCGGTGGTTTCTGCATTTCCTGTCGGGCTCAGACCCGCAGGCGGTTGAGGATTTGCGGCCGGTGCTGCCCGGTTCCGGCCTGGGCGATGGGATTCGTCACGAATGTCAAGAGCAACGCGCGGCCTGAGCAGAGTTTGCTGCCCGGCCTGCGGCAAGGTGTTTCATGAACCGCTTTGCAATTGCCGGGTCAGCCAGGACAGCGCCGGATCGTGGGTTCCGGTTTCCTTCAGATGAGCCTGGGTATTCATCACATAATCGGTGTTCGGCCCTGATTGTCCGTGACTGGCCTGGACCAGAGCGAGTTGCTCCTGCAGATCAAGCTTGCCGGCATATTGTTCGTGGTCACGATCGACCAGGTAGCTGAGGGCGGAAACTGATTCGCCACTTGCCAGCCGCACTGTCCGCGTGGCCTCCTTATAGACCATGGTTGCCTGCTCGCGTTTGCGCAGATAGGCCAGCGTTGCCTGCCAGTTCTCCGGTTCGACCGCAAACGCCAGTCCTTTGCAGGTGCCCCCCCGGTCAAGGCCCAGAACCAGGCCCGGCCGTTCCGGCGTGCCGCGATGAACATAGGAATAAACGCACAGGCTGCGATGTGCGCCATACAAAAGCGCGGTTTCACATCTTGCATAGGCAAAACCCGGGCGCCACATCAAAGAGCCGTAGCCAAAAACCCAAAAATGACGCATATGCTCTCCGCGTTTCCTGATGTCCTGTGGAACAGCTTGCAGATGCGTCGCTGACATGCGGGTTAAGGTACAGGATGGATGAGGCCCGTTGCAAGGTTATCCGGTGCAAGATTATCCGGTGGCAAGATTGTCCAGTTGGAAGGTTCTATGGCTCGTAAAGTTAAATGGCTGATTGGCGTAATTGTGGCCGTTATAGCGCTGTGGTCGGTGCTTTGGTATGGTGCCAGTGTGGCAGCCGGAAAGGTGCTCGACCGGGTTGAACGGCGCAGTGTGGAAATGGGCCGAGATGTCAGCTGTGAAAATCGCACTGTCTCGGGGTTTCCATTCCATATCGAAGTGAGCTGTGGCCAGGCTGGCCTTGACGCGCAGGATCAGGGCATCGCAGCCGATATTGATGCGGTGCGCAGCGTTGCTCTGCTGTATAATCCCGGTCTGGTGATTACCGAAGCCGATGGCCCGCTGACGATTAAATTATCTCCAGCGGCAGGTCTGACCGGCGAACTCACCGGGCGTTGGAAGACGGCGCGTTCCAGTGTTGCAGCTGGTCTGTCCGGGCTAAAGCGGGCTTCATTTGTGGCAGAGGACGTGACCCTCAGCACGACCGCCCGCTCCGGCATGGCCGGGTTGGAACAGGTAGCGCTGAAAGATGCGCAATTGCATCTGCGGCCGAATCCCGACGTGCCGGCGGATTTTGATGTCGCCCTGACGGTCAGCGATGTTCTGACCACACGTTTCGGCGGTGAGTTGCCGGCCATGGATCTGCGCCTGCTGGCGACTGCCGGAAATGTCGGGGAAGCACTTGGGTTTGACCCGGAAATGCTGATCCGCACCTGGCTTGACAATGGCGGTGCACTCGACGTTGCGTCAGCCCGTTTCAGCAGTCTTGGATTTTCCGCCAATGCATCAGGCCCGGTGACGATTTCCCAGGACGGGCTGGTCTCCGGCAAGGTCAGGCTGGAGATTTCCGGTATGGAGAAATTCCCTGAACTGGTGGCAGCGCTGGCGCCGCAGTATCGCGAAAACGCAGAACAGATTGCCGCAACGTTCAAAAATCTTTCGACCGACAATGCGGATGGCAATGTGGTGATTTCGCTGTTTCTGAGAAACGGCGTCGTCAGTGCCGGATTGCTGCCAGTCGGGCGGATTCCGAACCTATTTTAGGGCGTCGCGCTTTTCATCGCTGCCCGGCTTACCAGCCTGGCGTCCGAAATCCGGCAGATCGACTTCCTGTCCGGCATCGATAATGGCGCGGCGAATGCCTCTGGTATGGGTGAACAGGTCAAAAAGCTCATCGCCCTTGCTCCAGCGAATCGCCCGCTGAAGCGCTGACAAATCCTCGGAAAAGCGTGCCAGCATCTCCAGCAGCGCATCCTTGTTGTGCAGGCAGACATCGCGCCACATGGTCGGGTCGGATGCGGCCAGCCGAGTAAAATCGCGAAAGCCACCGGCGGAATATTTCATCACTTCCGACTGGGTCACGGTTTCCAGATCATTGGCCGTGCCGACGATATTATAGGCGATCAGATGCGGCAGATGGCTGGTGATAGCCAGCACCAGATCATGATGATCCGCATCCATCTGCTCCATATTGGCACCGCAGGCGGACCAGAAACGCGACAGTGTTTCAATCGCCTGCTGATCGGTTTCAGGCAGCGGGGTCAGAATACACCAGCGGTTGTCGAACAGGGTTTCAAAACCGGCATCAGGGCCGGATTTTTCAGTGCCGGCCACCGGATGGGCGGGTATGAAATGCACATTGTCGGGCAGATGCGGCTGAATCTGCTCGATCACGGCGCGTTTGACCGACCCGACATCGGAAACGATGGCGCCGGGTTTTAAATGCGGTGCAATCGCTCTGGCAATCTGCGTGCTGGCTCCGACCGGCACACAGATGATGATGCAATCCGCGTCGCGCGCAGCCTCCGCCGGATCTGTCGAATAGCTGTCGCCCAGCTGCAACTCCCCGGCACGGGCGATCGTTTCCGCGCTGCGCGAATAGATCGCAATGTGGCCAGCCAGATTTCTGGCGCGGGCGACGCGGGCAATCGACGAGCCGATCAGGCCAATGCCGATCAGAGCCAGTCTGCCAAAGACAGGGGTTTGCAGAGACTTCGTCATGCGGAGGTCAACTCACTTACTCAAAAATTCCTTGAAGGCGGCCAGAACTGCGAGATTGGCCTGCTCTGTGCCGATGGTAATGCGCAGCGCATTGGGCAGGCCGTAAGCGCTGACCCGGCGCACCACGCAGCCGCGCGCCTGGAGAAAATTATCAGCCTGTTCCGCCGAGTGTTGCGCGGTCTGCGGGAAATGCACCAGCACGAAATTTCCCACACTGGGTGTGACTTTCAAACCGAGTGCCTCGCAGCCCTTCGTCATCCGTTTGAGCCAGTCCTCATTGTGAATGACCGATCTGGCGACGTGGTCGGTATCGGTAATAGCGGCTTCACCGGCGGCCAGAGCAGCGCCATTGACATTGAACGGTCCGCGAATGCGGTTGATTGCGTCAATCACGCCTTCAGGGCCAAAGCACCAGCCGAGGCGCAGATTGGCCAGGCCGAAAATCTTCGAAAACGTCCGCGTCATCACGACATTTGCCGAGTTGGCGACCAGTTCCAGACCGGATTCGTAATCATTGCGCCGGACGTATTCCGCATAGGCGGCATCCAGCACCAGAAGAATGTCCGGGCGCAATGCCGCGTGCAGCCGTTTAACCTCGTCAAACGGGATGTAGGTGCCGGTTGGATTATTGGGGTTGGCGAGGAACACCACTTTGGTTTTCGCGGTAACGGCGGCAACAATGGCATCCACCTCGGCGGTATAGTCGCGCTCGGGCACCACAACCGGCTCGGCCCCTGCCGCCAGAATCGCAATCTTGTAGACCAGAAAGCCGTGCTCGCTGTAAATCGCTTCATCGCCCGGACCAAGATAGGCATAGGCCAGAAGCGAGAGAATCTCATCCGATCCGGAGCCGCAGACAATCCGCGCCGGGTTGAGACCATGTGCATTTGCTATGGCCTGACGCAGCCTGGTGGAACTGCCATCGGGATAGTCTTCCAGACGGGGGGCGTCCTGCAGCGCGGCAAGGGCGCGCGGACTTGGCCCCAGCGGATTTTCATTGGAGGACAGTTTGAAAACCTTGCCGCTTTTCGGATCGACACCGCTGGCCTGGCTTTTGCCCGGAACATAAGGCGCGATCTTCATCACGGACGCACGCGGTACCGGGCCTCTGTGAGACGTGTCTGGCATTGTTGCTTCCTCTTTGTCACCGCCGGATGGCGGGTCCCATCGATCCTGGTTACAGCCATTGCAATTGCATTGTCCAAGACGGGTCTTCATATGCGTGGTCGGGGCGAAAATCAAAGAAAACATTGACAGTCCACAAGTGCTGCCCGTAGCTATCCGGCGATCTCAAGCAAATATGAGCCTCCACCAGCACCATGTCGCAATCCAGTATCAGCAATGACCATCTTCCGGCGGCGTTGAAAGAAGCGCGCACGCCCAGTGGTCTGGTGGTGCGCTTTGGAACAGACGACGGCCTGCAGATGGCCGCAGGGGCGGAGCTGGCCCCGTTGCAGATCGCTTACCAGACCTATGGCACACTGAATGCCGACAAAACCAATGCGGTTCTGGTCTGCCATGCCCTGACTGGCGACCAGCATGTTGCCACGCAAAATCCGATTACCGGCAAGTCAGGCTGGTGGGATTCCCTGGTCGGTCCGGGCAAGCCTATCGACACCAACCGGTTTTATGTGATCTGCAGCAATGTCATTGGCGGCTGCATGGGATCAAGCGGCCCGGCCAGTGAGACAGCAGACGGCACCCCATACGGGCTTGGATTCCCGGTGGTGACGATCCGCGATATGGTCAATGCGCAGGCAAAACTGATAGATTATCTCGGCATTGACCGCCTGTTCGCCGTGATCGGCGGCTCGATGGGCGGCATGCAGGTGCTGCAATGGGCGGCGAGCTATCCGGAACGTGTGTTTGCCGCGGTACCCATCGCCACCGCGGCTCGCCACACCTCGCAGAATATCGCGTTTCATGAAGTCGGGCGGCAAGCGGTGATGGCCGATCCGAACTGGCATGGCGGCGATTATTACAGTTTCGGCATACGCCCGACAAAAGGGCTGGCTGTGGCGCGTATGGCCGCGCATATCACCTATTTGTCAGAAGGCGCTCTGCACCGTAAATTCGGCCGCAACCTGCAGGAACGTGAGGACGTCACTTTCGGTTTTGAAGCCGATTTTCAAATTGAATCCTATCTGCGCCACCAGGGCATGAGCTTCGTTGACCGGTTCGATGCCAACAGCTACCTCTATATGACGCGGGCGATGGATTATTTCGATCTGGCAGCGGAATTCGGCGGCAAGCTGGCGCATGCTTTCGATCAGACCCCGACCCGGTTCTGCTGTGTCTCCTTCACCAGCGACTGGTTGTTTCCGACCTCTGAAAACCGCGCTATTGTTCATGCCCTGAACGCGGCGGGGGCCAATGTCTCCTTTGTCGAGGTTGAAACCGACAAGGGGCATGATGCCTTCCTGCTGGAGCTGCCCGAATTGTTCGATACGGTTGGCGGCTTTATCCGGGCGGGGGCGGAAGAACTGGGGCTGGCGGCCGCAACATGAGCGATGACAAGGCCGGTCCAAGCATTGATCTGACAATGACGGCTGACCCGAACCGGGCCGACTACCGGATCATCACGCAACTGATACCCGATGGTGCGAAAGTGCTGGATGTCGGCAGCGGCGACGGAGCGCTGATCGCGCTGTTGAAGCAGCAGAAAAACATCAATGCCCGTGGCATTGAAATCAGCCAGAAGGGCGTCAGCGTGGCGGTGTCGAAGGGCATTGCCGTGGTCCAGGGTGATGCCGATACGGACCTTTTCCATTATCCTGACAAGGGTTTTGATTTTGTGGTTCTGTCGCAGACCATTCAGGCGACCCGCAGGCCGGAAGTCGTGTTGCGCGAGTTGCTGCGGATCGGCCGGCACGCCATCGTGTCATTTCCAAATTTCGGCTTCTGGCGCATGCGCGCGCATTTGCTGCTGAAAGGCGAAATGCCGGTGACCGAGGATCTGCCCTACACCTGGTATGACAGCCCCAACATTCATTTCTGCACGATCCGCGATTTTTTCGATCTGTGTGCGCAGGCCGATGCGCGCATCGACAAGTTTGTCGCGCTGGGCGGCGGCCGCCGGCCGCTGCCGGACAGCTGGCCGCTGGCGGTGAAAAACGTGATCGGCGAACAGGCGGTGTTTCTGCTGTCGCAGAAGGACGGGGCGTAGCGGGGGAGGCATCTGAGGCAAAACTGGCGGTATTTTTGTCTTCTCCCGCCTCACGCAGCCATAGCCATCCCTTCAAGCCGCCGGGTTTTGCGGAACAGGCTGCTGACGATGATCAGGTTGAGAATGCCGGCGAGGGCAGCGACGGCGTAGGCGGCGGTGTAGTTGCCGGTCAGATCGTAAAGCAAACCGCCCTGATAACCGCCAATGGCATGGCCGAACCAGCCGAACATGATGACGATGCCAATGGCTGAAGCGCGCCGGGAGGGCGGGGTCAGCATGCGGATCGAGACCAGCACGCCGGTCATGACGCCGGCATAGCCAAATCCGTAAATCACCGCATAGGCGTAGAATGATCCGATGTTCTGGACGTAAATGAAGCCAAATACCATCAGCGTCATCCAGGCTGTCGCAGTCATATAGGCGGGCAATGCGCCAATCCGGTCGGCCAGCATGCCGAAGGAGAGGCGGCCGATGATGGCCACCAGCAACATCACGAAAATTACGCTGCCGGCCTGTTCTGCGGAAAATCCGCGATCCTGAATGAGCGGCACGAGGTGCATCAGCGGGACGGACATGCAGATGCAGCACAAAGTTATGGCAGCGCTCATGCGCATGACAACGGTTCTGGTGGGAAGTCTGTTTTCTTCCTCGGCAGCATCACTTTGTTGCATCGCGGCGCTGCGCTGAGGCGGGTTTCGCAGCAGACAGGCCAGCGGCACAAGGGCCGCCAGCATGACTGCGCCGGTGATGCCAAAAGCGCCGCTGATGCCAAATGAGCCGATCAGGAGGGATGACACAAATGGCACGCCACCCTGGCCCAGCGCCTGCCCGGCCGAGGCAATGCCGATGGCCGTGCCGACACCGACTTGAAACCAGTTGCCAACGGCAGCCATCACCGGCGGGAAAATTGCGCCTGCGCCAAAAAAACCGCCAATGAAGAACAGAAGATAGAACTGCCACAGGGAGGTCACGACAGAGGCGGCCAGATAGCACAGGCCAAGCACAATGACACCGCCAAGCACGACAGGCCGCGTGCCCTTGCGGTCGGCCAGTGGCCCCATCACCAGTCCGCCGAACGCCAGGCCCATAATCCCGGAGAAATTGATCAGCGTAATGTCGCCGCGTTGCCAGCCGAAAGCATCCTGCATCGGCACAATAAAAGCCGACAGGCCGTTGACGGTGGCTCCCATCGAGACAGCCAGAATCAGCGCTGAGGCCGTCACAATCACCCAGCGATAGGTCGGTTGCCGGTCTGATTTATCCATGTCTGCGCTCTCTCCGTCTCAAGCGTCGTGGCATTGAGATGCCTGGATGCTGCGCCAGGCTGTGCCGGGCTTTGTAGCACAATTTGGCCCTTGCCGCGCACAAACAGAGAGCATTTGGTGTATAGCCGTCCAATGCGTTCTACGTGGCGACATTTTTGGAAGGACATATCATGAGCAAAATCATTCTCATCACCGGCGCTTCTTCGGGCATCGGAGCGGCCTGTGCGCGCCATTCGGCAAAGGCCGGGCACAAAGTCATTCTGGCAGCACGCTCTGCCGACAAGCTGGAAGGACTGGTCGCTGAACTGGGGGCGGAAAATGCCCTGGCGGTGACCTGCGATGTCACCGATGCGGATCAGCAGAAGGCGATGTTTGCTGCGGCCACCGACAGGTTCGGACGGCTGGATGTGGTGTTGGCCAATGCCGGTCTGGGCGCCAGCGCAATGGGCACAGAAAATGGCGATATCGACAATTTCAAAGAGATGGTGCTGGTGAATAATTTTGGTGTTGCCGTCACCGCAAAATTGGCCATTCCGCATCTGAAGGCCTCCAAAGGCCATCTGGTATTTGTCGGTTCGCGCGCAGGGCACGCGACCTTGCCGGGATCGGTTTACGGTGCGACGAAGTGGTTCATAAGGGGCTATGCGGAGAATGTCGCGGCCGAGTTGTCAGGCACTGGCGCAAGGGTCACCAATATCAATCCGGGCATGGTCGATACGCCGTTCTTCGATGAACCCAAACCCAACGCGCTGCGCCCCGATGATATTGCCCGCGCCTTCATCTATGCCATCGAGCAGCCCGAACATGTCATGATCCCGTCACTGCAAATCTATCCGCAGCCGCAATAATCCTGTCTCAACGCGGGAAATGCTGGGGCAAATGCAGCATGGTTCTTCTTTCACCGCATTGCAGGCTCGTGAGGGAGAAATCTCAGATCATTCGGCGGTCTGCATGCCGAAGCGGTGCAGGATGCGGCGTTCGGCGAGGACGACGAGCTGGTAAAGGATCACCGATACCAGCACCGATACGGCGGCGACACTCCAGATCATGCCGTAGTCGAGATAGCCACGGGACTGGTTGAGCAGATTGCCAAGGCCCTTTCCGGTGGCCAGCCATTCGGCAATCATGACCCCCAAAAGCGCGCGCGGGACGGTCAGGCGGGTGGCGGCGAACAGATAGGGCAGGGAGGCGGGTATGGTGACCATGCGCATTTCCAGCCACGGACTTGCGCCATAGGCGCGCGGCAGCTCCTGTGTGCCGCGCGGCACCAGCGCAATACCTTGGGCGAGCGTGACAAAAGCCGGAAAAAAGGTCACGGAAATCGTGACCCACAAGGTCAACGTTGTGCCGCGCCCGAAAATCAGCACCAGAAGCGGCGTCAAGGCCACCAGCGGCATCGTCTGGGTGACCAGAGCAACCGGCATGAAGGCGCGGATGGCCTGGGGAAACAGCCGTGAGCAGATCGCCAGCAGAAAGGCGAAACCGAGCCCCATCGCCATGCCGACAAAGGTGATGGGCAGGGTTTCCCCCAGTGCCTGAAGCAGCTTGGTCTGGGCCACCGGTGCGGTTTTGGCAAGGAACAGATAATCGATCACGCCCCATGGGGTTTTCGATATCAGCCCCGGCACACCGGACAGCTCGATATAGGCCCACCACAACAGCAATGGCAGTGCGATTGCGCCGATGGTCAGAAGCCCACGGCCGGTGGCAGAAGAGGCCGGTGCCGCTACATCAGGCGTTGCGGCATTCAAGGTTACCGCGCGGGTCGATCCGAGAAAGCGATCGGACAGGATGGCAAAGCCCAGATAGCTCAGCCCGGCAATGGCGGTTGCCGTCAGGCCGATGCCCCACAGCCGGTCAGGTTTGCCGCGGCCCAGCGAGCCGAGCAGATAGGAGCCCAGCCCCCAGCGGCCGCCCCCGCCGAACTCCGCCAGAATGGCGCCCAGCACCGCATTGGGTGCGGCGATGCGGAAGGCAGAGACGATGGTTGGCAACGCACCGCGAAACTGCACCAGACGCAGCACTGTCCAGCTGGAGCCGCCATAGGCCCTGATCAGATCGGTCGTGCGTTTGTCGGTCTGCGACAGGCCGATCACGGTGGCAGTCATGGTGACGAAATAGACACCTAGCGTGGCCAGCACGACGCGCGGGGCCATACCTGACAGAGTGAGCACCAGAATCGGCGCAATGGCGATGGGCGGCAGCGCAAAAATGGCAATGTTGACTCCGCGAAACAGCCGCAGCGTGGTGGGAGACAGGGCAAACACGACACCTGCGAAAATGCCAATCGCGTTGCCGATGATAAAGCCAAGCCCGGAGGCATACAGTGTCGCCAGAACATGCGGCGGATAGTCGGCGCGGTCGACCCAGAGACGCAGCAGAATTTCCGACAAGGATGGCAAAGCGCCGCCTGCTATCAGGTCCAGACGCCCGACAATTTCCCACACAGTGAGCAGCAGGGCAGCGTTGCGCAGGCCGGTGCCCGGTTTGCTGGCCGCTTCATCCGCCATGCAGAACCTCGGCAATATGGTCGCTGAGTTCATGAAAGGCGGGCGCGGAGAACAGCGAAGGCAGGCGCGGGCGGGCAAATGGCACTTCGATGACATCCACGATCTGGCCGGGATCTGCGTGCATCACCACGATCCGGTCAGCCAGAAACACCGCCTCGTCTATGCCATGGGTTACCAGCAGCGCGGTGGAGCCGATTTCCTGCCAGATGCGCTGCAATTCGACGTTCATCTGGCGGCGCAGGATCTGGTCAAGCGCGCCGAAAGGCTCGTCCATGAACAGCACCCTGGGTTCGGTCACCAGAGAGCGAGCGATTGCGACGCGCTGGCGCATGCCGCCGGACAACTCGCCGGGAAGCGAGTTTTCAAATCCTTTCAGGCCAACCAGATCAATCATCTCCTGAACGCGGTGCCTGTGGGCAGAAAGCTGGCGGCCGATGACCTCCAGCGGCACTTCGATGTTGCGGCTGACGTTGCGCCAGGGCAGCAATGCGGCATCCTGAAACGCGACGCCCGTATGACCGGTCCTGGTCGCAACAGCCGGGGTTTCACCATTAATGAGGACCGTGCCGCTGTCGGCGGTTTCCAGACCCAGGGCAATGCGCATGATGGTTGATTTACCACAGCCCGACGGACCGATGATAGCGGTGAACGATCCGGCAGGACAATTGAGGCTAACATCACGCAGCGCCTCAACCGTCTTGCCGCGTCCCTGAAAGGTCTTGTCGATCCCGAGAAGAGAAATTCCTTCGGGGGTAATCCCGGCAAGAGATATTCCGTCGGGAGAAATCCCGTCGGGGGATATCCCTTCCGGGGCAGGCATCAAATTTCTTCAAGAAGTGTGGTATCGAACATATCACGGTTGCCGACAATGCCGACTTCGCCAAGAGCACTCAGATTGGCCTCGATATCGTCTTCCGTCATGGAGAATATTCCAGCCGGGGTCTCGATAAGGGGCTTCTGGGCGGTGTTGAAGAAGACTTCATTGTCGATGGTGCGGCCTGTGCCCTTGAAATGCGTGTCGGCCCATTTGGCCGGCCACAGCGCAGGATCGGCCAGGTTTTCCTCCCAGCCCTTGCGGCTGGCGCGCAGCCAGGCAACCAGTTCAGGCCGCTTGGTCTTCAACACCTCTTCGGTCACGACCACTGTGTCATTGTAAATGGTGTAGCCGAAATCATACAGCAGAAACGAGGTAGCCTCGGCCCCTTGCTGGCTGATCGTGTAGGGCACGTTGGTGGTGAAATCCATGCTGGCATCAACCTCGCCGCGGATCAGCGGTGTTGGATCATAGGCATAGGGCACAATGTTCACAGAGCCGGGCTCAATGCCGTTGATCTTGAGCATTGCTTCAACCGAAATCACATTGACCGGCGGTACGGCGAGGGTTTTTCCCACCAGATCTGCCGGAGAATTAATGCCGCTGGCGACCAGAGAGACAATTCCGATCGGGTTCTTCTGATATTGCGCGCCGATGATCTTGAACGGCGCACCCTGATCGGCAATCGCTTTCAGTGTCGTATCGGGCGTGGTCAGCGCCAGATCGGCGCGTCCGGCGATGATGGTGCTTTCGGGAATGACGTCGGGACCGCCGGACAGATAGGTCAGATCGAGCTCCTCGGCAGCGTAATAGCCCTTGTCCATGGCAAGAAAATAGCCGGCAAATTCAGCATCGTTGATCCAGGCCGCCTGCATGGTCAGCGGCGTTGCCGCAAATGCGCTGCGCGGTACAAATGATGCTGCTGCAGCAGCAGCGGTTGCGGTGTAAAGAAAGTGACGGCGGCTCAGTGTGAGGGTCATGTGCATATCTCCCGTTTGGTTTTCAGGCAACGCCCTGAATGCGTTGAAGTTCTTGCAATGGCGGCGTTTGTTCAATCTGTTTGGGATCGAGCAGGGGCCATTTCACGCCGCTGGGCCGTTTTGCCCGGCGTTCGACGGTGTATAATTGTGTCGGGGTGGCGATCTTGTCGACCAGAATATCCGTTTCCGAAGGCTGCAACTGATCTTCAACCAGCTGCACATCATGCACCACCGCAATGACCGGGGTGGTTTCATCGACAAGTCCCAGATCGGTGAACATGCCCCATTCCAGATCGAAAAATCCGTGGCCCTTGCCAAACCGCACGCCGTTTACCGACACCGCAGAGGCACCGGTGACCATCAGATCGAACCGGCCGCGCCGGGCAATCTCGTCCAGCGTAGTTGGTCGGCCGAAATGTTCCATGCCGTCGAGCCATGATGCATAGAGCGCGGCGCCCTTTGGCACCATGTCGGGCTCCAGCAGGATAAAGCCGCGATAAATGCCATAGGTCGACATCACGAAGGTCTTGCCATCCTCAATCATGCGGCGGCGCAGCCCGGCCAGACAATTATCCGGCGTAATGAAGGCGAATTCAGACTGCTGATAGGCGGGTTCTGAAACGAGACGTTCGGTGGCCTCTTCCGAGCCCTCAAAATCCGGTATGACTTCGGCAAAATTGAGGTGGAACCTGGTGTCAGGTTTGGCCACGTCGCGGAGCTTTGTCCAAATTCTCTCGCGGATAATTTTTGAGGTCGACATGCACCCACCCTGTTCGGTTTCATTGTTTCATAGTATTGAAACTAATGTTTCATCGGTCAAGTTGAATCTGGATGAAAAAGCGGCTATTCGGTCATTATGGCTTCCAGACTCATCCTCAGAATTCACGAAAAACAGGCGCGTCTGACCGAAAGTGAGCGCAAGATTGCCCAGGTTCTGCTGGAGCATCAGGGCATTATTGAAACCCACAGCGCCACCGAACTGGCACGACTCGCCGGCGTTTCCAAGGCCACAGCAGCGCGGTTTTTCCGCAGTCTGGGCTATTCGGATTTTGAGGAGGTGCGGCTGCAGGCTCGCGAGGAGCGCAACCGGACACAGCCTTACCGCCAGGCCGAAACCTTCGCTGAACAGACCGTTCTGGGCCGCTCGATTGGCGATCATCTGGATCTGGAACTGCGCAATCTGACCCGGACATTTGAAGAGCTGCGCTCCGACCGCCTGTCGGAAAGTGCAAAAATCCTGTCAGCCGCGCCGCGCGTCTGGTTTCTCGGATTTGGCACTGAAGACGGGGTGGCTCGGGTCGGACGGTCGCTTTTTTCAAAGCTGCGCCATGGCGTGCATTATCTGAGCGGCACCGGGCAGGACTGGTCCGGGGATCTGGCAATGACCGGGCCGCATGATGCGCTGATTCTGCTCACGCTTGATCCGCGTCCGAAGCTATTGCGGTCAATCCTGGCCTATGCACGAACCTCGCGGATGCGCATCATCACGCTGACCGATCACGGCTTTCAGGCCCAGGCCGAACGATTTTCAGAAAGTGTTCTGCCGTGCCATGTGGCCAGCTACAGCGCTCTGCCCACCCATGCAACGCTGGTTTCCATGCTGCGGCTGCTGGCCATCACCTATATCGGCCAGAATTCAGAAGCTGTGAAACAGCGCTCCGAAAACCTCGACGCAATAGTTGAGGAACTGGATTTGCTTGAGTAACGTTCTGCCTGTTCAGACAAGCAAACACCAGATTCTCCGGCAGTCATGCGGCACTGCGTGTGCCGGGCTTTGGATTGAGGCAGGGCAATTTTGACAAAAACCGGCGCAAGCAGGCTGAGCCGATGGGGCTACCGTGCCGAAAGTTTCATTGACCGGTTCCGGCCGGCCAGGTCGTCCGATGACCTGATTGTAGATACCTATACCGGCTATGCGACGCCTGAGGGCGTCGTTGTGCGTGGCCGGGTGCTGACCCGGCGCCAGTTGCGGGCGACGCCGCTGAAACCCGGCCTGCTGACAAATCTTCGCGCCATGGTGGCGCTGTTTCTGACCCGGGAAGTCAGCGATGTGGAAGTTGATGTGGAGGGCATCATCGGGCACAGCGACGAAGAGGGCTATTTTTCAATTCGCGTGCCGGTGGCCGATCCGGCAACAACCTTTTTAAAGGTCACTTTGCCAAAATATGGCTATGAATGCCAGGCTCCAGTTGTGGTGCCCCTCCCGCAGGCGCGGATCTGCATCATCTCCGATATTGACGATACGGTTCTTCAGACCGGGGCCTGGAGCATTCTGCGAAATTTATGGACAACTCTGACAGGCGCAGTGGAAAGCCGGCAGATTTTCGCTGATACGGTCGCGCTTATCCAGCGCCGGCAAAATGGTGTAAATCCGGTGTTTTATGTCAGTTCCTCACCGTGGAATCTGCACAGTTTTCTCGATGCCGTGTTTCACCACAATGATGTGCCGTTCGGGCCGAAATTTCTGCGCGATCTCGGCATCAGCGAAACCCAGTTTATCAAAAGCTCTCACGGGTCCCATAAGGGGGATGCCATTGATTCCATTGTTGCGGCCAATCCGACGCTCAAATTTGTTCTGATTGGCGACACAGGCCAGCATGATGGAAAGGTTTATCTGGATGCCATTGCACGCCATGAGGGCCGGATAATCGAGGTGTGCCTGCGCGGTGCGGGGCCGCTGGACATAGTTGACGATCAATGGGCAGATGAAATCCGTGCCACCGGGGTAGCGTTTTTCTCGGGTCCGACCTTTGAACCGTTGCTGACAGAGAGACGCTGACGCCAGATCATCAGACCGCATCGTAAAACGCTGCATGGCCGAGCTCGGTTGGTCGCGATGGGTTCCTACAAGGCTGCGAACGGTCTTATCTTGTCCCAAAGGTTCGGGCCGGAGGCGAACAGGGGTGCTCCATTGGCATAGGCTTTTGCCGTCATATCTGTTGAAATTCGCCCGCCTGCCTCGCTCACGATCAGGGCCCCGGCGGCGTAGTCCCAGGGGTGGACGCGCTCTTCATAATAGGCATGGCAACACCCTTCCGCGATCTGGCTCAGATTAAAAATGCAGCAGTTGAACGCATAGATCACAGCCCCGCCGTCGAGAACACCGGTGGCAAAGGCAAGAGGATTGTCGGGCGCCATATCAGGCGAGCGTCCAAATATAACGCGGGAGCGGTCGAGAGAACTGATTTGTGATGCCGCAATAGGCTGACCATCGCGAAAGGCACCGGCATTCTTTGTCGCCTGATAGAAACTATCCAGCACGGGAAAAGCCAGAAAACCGATCCGGGTTTCGCCGTTTTGTACAAACGCCAAAGAAACCCCCCACAAAGGCAGGCCGGCGACGAAGTTTGATGTGCCGTCAATGGGATCTGCGACCCAGAGATTTTGGCTGGCATCGCCGCCGCTTTCTTCTCCCCAGAACCCGTCATCGGGAAATGCTGCTGCAAGCTCCGCCTTGATCTGCTGTTCGACGGCCCGGTCCGCTTCTGTCACCAGATCAAGCGGTGCAGCCTTGCTGCCCTGATCGAGGCTGTCGCGGCGCTGGAAATAGTCCAGTGCCAGCGCGGCCGCGCGTTTGACAATCTCACAGCCGACACGCTGGCGTTCTGCCAAATCACTCATCCACTTGCCTTACTGGTTGTGCCGTTTAAAGCATAGTCAACAGCTTGTTCGATATTGCGGGTCAGATCCGTTAACTCGGAACTGTTTTCAATTCGGTATTCGGCCATCTCGATCAAAATACCGTTCTGCTGAAACCCGGCTGTTGCGCTGCCCCTTGCACGTGCATCATCGGCATCAAATTTCGAGCGATCCAGCGGATCACCGGCGCGGCCGCGATTGACCACACGGGCAAACCGGTTGTCATCACTTGTAACAACCGCCATGAGGAAGAAATCCCGGCCGGATTTCCTGGTGGCTTCGGTGACGTAAGTCAGTTCGGCGCGATTTCGCAGCCCGTCAACAACAACGTTGCCCGGCGCATGGAAGGCCGGGTCATCAACCGCCACGCGGGCATAGTAATCATCACCCTCGACCACCTGGGTTTCCCGGGCAAGGTTTTGCACCTGGGACCTCGTCGGGACGCCAAATTTGGCAATGGCCGTGTCGCGTAGATGTTTGGACAGGGCGACCGGGGCAAAGCCCATTGTTTTCAGTATTGCGGTTGTGGTCGTTTTGCCCGCACCGGATTCCCCCACCAGTGCGAGGACCAAGCCTTTGTTGTTTACCGATTTACCCACCAGGGACTCCAAAATTGAATAAATGTGAAAGCGCTTTCAATTAATAACGACGAAAAAATTATTGGCAAGTATTTTCTTCAAAAACCATAATATCTGTTTAATAACAGAGCTATAAAGTGAAAATGAGGAATAATATCTGCACTTGACAGAGTTGGAAATTTGCGGAAATATGAAAGCGGTTTCATAATATGCTTATTCACTATTTCCCGGGAGGAAGTCATGACTGGATGTAATTCGTTCTTGCGATTAATCAGGGGGAGTGTCGCATGGGCCGCACTGGCGACCAGCCTGTCTGTGCCTTATGCGCTGGCTCAGCCGACAGAGGGTGAGCTGGTTGTGGCGGTCAGCCAGGAACCGCAAGATCTGGCGGCGCAGGGCGCTTACAAGGAAATCAATGCGGTCGGCATTCGCAATGTGCTTGAAACCCTGATCGCGCAAGATCCGGTGGCTGGCGAAATGCGCGGCGTGCTGGCACGCAATTGGGAGCGCATTGATGACAGCACACTGCGTTTTCAGCTGCGTGAAGGGGTGATGTTTCATGACGGTTCCGCCATGGATGCAGCGGCAGTTGCGGCATCCATAAACTGGGTCTGGAGCCTGGAAAATTCATTCACAATTCAGGAATATGCAGGGCCGGGAGAGATCACCGCCACGGCAGTCAGTGACGGAGTTGTCGAAGTGCGGTCCAGCAAGCCCGATCCGCTTCTGGAATTCCGCCTGTCATTGAACGGCATCTCGTCCGCAAAGCAATTGGAGGACGATCCCAAGGCACATTTTTCCGCGCCAGTGGGCACCGGACCCTACAAATTCAATGAATGGGCAGCGGGCCAATACTGGACCGCAGATTACAATCCTGAATGGTGGGGTCTGACAGCTGAGGATGCCTACGGCACCTCAAAGCCAATCTGGCAGAGCTTGCGGTTTGTGTTCCGTCCGGAAGACGCAGCGCGTGTCGCCATGATCCAGAGCGGCGAAGCGCAGATCGGGATGTTCCCGTCCGCCGATGAATGTGAGCGCGCAGAAGGCACTTCAGGATATTACTGTGTGACTGGTCCATCCACCACCTATCTTTATGGCAGGCTTGATCATTCACTTTATGGCGATGAACGGCTGAAGGATACTCGCATCCGCGAAGCCATTTTCAAGGCGGTCGACATTGAAGGTCTGGTGGATCTTTATGGCCTGGCGTCCGTGCCACCAGGACAGTTGGCACCCAAAGGAACCGTCGGTTACAATGCCGATGTCAGCGCCTATGAATACGACCCGGCAGGAGCAATGGCGCTTTTGGAAGAGGCCAAAGCTGATGGTGTCGATGTGGATAGTCTCTCTATAGAGATCGTGGGCCGCAGTTCAACGCCCCGGATCAAGCCAACCGTAGAGGCACTCGGTGCCATGCTGAATTCGGTCGGTATCGGCACTGAGGTTAAAGTGCAGACCCCGCAGGAATTCAATCCACGGGTCCGGATTGCCGGCTATGCCAACGAGCCTGGCCGACAGATGATGCAGGTTCACGTCAAGCAGAACCCGTCAAACGATTTCGGGCTTCTGCTGCTTTCCAACTACGCCTGCCCGAGTATGGATGATCCAACAGGTGCGTCCCGGTCATCGGTCTATTGCGACGAGGCTTTCGATGCAGAATTGGCGATAGCGCTGGCAAGCACCGGTGCAGAACGTGCCGAAAAGCTGAAACAGCTTGTCAAGACTGTGCATGATCGTCACCTGATCCTGCCATTGGCCCTGCTGGACCGCGCCTATCTCGTGAAAGATGGTATCGATTTCAAATTTGGCACCGACCACCGGTTTCAAGCGGTCTATGTGACAAAAAGCGATTGATGAGCTCCCAGAAGGCTGGTCCGCGCAAGCGCGGGCCGGCTTCCGGCCCGGTTTTCCAAAAGTGAAGGCAGCACTGCCATGGCCTATTTCACGAGGCGCATTTTTAATTCGCTGATTCTGCTTATTCTCACCATCAGTTTTGTTTTCTTTGCCGGGCGCGTGATTGGTGATCCGGCATTGAACATGCTTGGTCCTGGCGCAACGCCTGACGCGATTGAGAAATTGCGGGTGGTCGCCGGATTGAATGACCCGCTCTGGCTGCAATATCTGCGTTATCTTGCGGGTCTCTTCACGGGCGATTTCGGCGTCAGCTATCGCTTCGGTTTCTCTGTCCTGCCATCGCTCGATCTGGAGCAGATTGGCCAGCCTGTCATTGATATTGTGCTGGAAAGATTACCCGCGACCTTCCTTCTGGCAGGTGCGGCACTGGTGATTGCGGTGCCTTTGGGCGTGTTCATGGGTGTCACTGCCGCAGCGCGGCCGCGCTCCATCGCCGACCGCATTGTCACGGTTCTGTCGCTGGCGGGAATTTCGGTGGTACAATTCTGGCTGGGCCTGATGCTGATCGTGTTTTTTGCGGTGCAGCTGGGCTGGCTTCCGACCGGCGGGTATGGCGGCATTGAATATGTCATTTTACCGGCGATGACCCTGGCCGCGCGTCCTATCGGGCGAATTGCCCAGGTCACACGCAGCGCCATGCTGGATGAGCTGGAGAAGCCCTATGTGACGACGGCCCGTGCCAAGGGCGTTGAGGAATATCGGGTGATCTACCACCATGCGCTGAAAAACGCCTCGATCCCGATCATCACGATGATTGGTGACGAAACCTCGGCGCTGCTGACGGGTGCCATTCTGGTTGAAAAGATTTTTGCGTGGCCCGGCATAGGCCTGCTGATTATCGATTCCCTGTCGCGCAGCGACCTGCCGCTGATTCAGGCCAGCATTGCTGTTGTCGCGGCGCTGGTGATTACCGTCAATCTGCTTGTGGATTTCAGCTACCGCTTCTTCAAGCCCGAAATCGCCCTGGGACGGAAATGACGATGATGCGCGATGATGTTGCACTTGTTTCTGCCGACGATGGCGAAGAAAGCCGAAGTGCCCGGATCGGAATTGGCGATTATGTCCATGCAATCCTGCGGGATCACATCACCCTTGTGGCGATGATTTTCCTGCTGATTCTGGTGATCTTCACTCTTGGGGCCGAGTTTCTGGCACCGTATGAGCCGGTCGGACTGAACTTGCGTGACCGCTTGTTGCCACCCGGCACAACCGGTCGCAATGGTGATTTCTATCTTTTCGGCACCGATGAACTGGGACGCGATCTTTTCACCCGGTTGATCTACGGCGCACGGGTCTCGGTTTCCGTGGGTGTTCTGGGAGCGTTGCTTTCAAGTCTGGTTGGGGTCTCGGCGGGACTAATGGCCGGTTATCACGGCGGCCTGTTTGAAGATATCGTGATGCGCCTGGTTGATGGAATGCTGTCTTTGCCGTCGCTTTTGATCGCCTTGTTTGTGCTGTTTATTCTGGGCGGCGGATTTGGCAATCTCATTCTGGTTTTTCTGGTGCTTCACTGGATGGTGTTTGCGCGCATGGCGCGAGGCTTGGCGCTGAATGCCCGCAACGCAACCTATGTACAGGCCGCCCGGGCTCAGGGTTGCAAAAGCGGCCGCATCATCTTCCGGCATATTCTGCCAAATGTAATGGCACCCATTCTGGTGCTTTTCACACTGGAAATTGCAGTCCTGATCCTCTCTGAGGCATCGCTCAGCTTTCTGGGCTTTGGTGTGCAGCCGCCCGATGCATCCTGGGGCCTGATGATCGCAGATGGCCGCGCGCATATCCGCTCTGCCTGGTGGCTGGTGCTGTTTCCCGGGCTTGCCATTTTCCTGACTGCTCTCAGTCTCAACCTGATTGCCGGTTGGGCCCGCGCGGTGACCGATCCGGTGCAGCGCTGGCGCTGGCTTGCAAAACGCCCCAAAGCGGGAGCCACCACATGAGCCAGGACATCACAACACTACCCGGCTATGACGCTGCAGCGCCGCTGCTGGAGGTCCGCGATCTGTGCGTGACATTCGGGACGCATGAAGGCGACGTTCCGGCGGTGAGACATGTCAGTTTTACACTCCGACCCGGCGAGACCCTGTGTGTGCTGGGCGAGTCCGGATCGGGCAAAAGCGTCACACAGATGGCAGTGATGGGCCTGATCCCGACCCCGCCGGGCCGCGTCACCGGCAAGGCAAGTTTTCGCGGCATCAAGATGACCACAGCGTCAAAATCGACACAGCTGGCGTTGCGCGGCAGCGGGCTGGCGATGATCTTTCAGGATGCGATTGCGGCCTTGAACCCCGCTCTGACAGTTGGTTACCAGATCGCCGAAGTGTTTTGTGCCCGCAGTGGAGCCTCGCGTTCGGCCGGCCGCAAACGGGCAATTGAACTGATGGAGCAGGTCGCAATCCCGGCCGCAAAAGAACGTGTGGATGATTATCCGTTTCAATTTTCAGGAGGGATGTGCCAGCGAATCGTTATTGCCATGGCACTGGCGCTCGATCCAAAAGTGCTGATTGCCGACGAGCCGACAACTGCGCTTGACGTGACAGTGCAGCGCCAGGTGATGGCTTTGCTGAAGCGGCTCGGCAAGGAACTGGATCTGGCGCTGCTGCTGATCACCCATGATCTGGGCGTTGCCGCCGAGCAGGCTGACAGAATATTGGTGATGTATGCCGGCCAGGTTGTGGAAGAAGGGCCGACGGAACGGATTTTTGCCGCTCCGCACCATCCCTATACCGAGGCACTGCTGGCTTCCATGCCGGATATTGCCGGGGTTTCAGACAGGCTGGGCGTTATTGACGGATCGCCGCCGGTGCTGTCACGGCTGCCCGCAGGCTGCGCCTTTCATCCCAGATGCCGCTACGCCAAGGAGCAGTGCAAGGCCGAAAAGCCAGTGCTACAGGAAGCTGGTGATAACCGAACCTCAGCCTGTTTGAGAATGGCCGAAATATTCAGACCGGAGGCTGTCCATGTCTGAGCCGCTTCTTTCGGTCAGAGATCTGGCCAAGACCTTTCATGTGGCAGACAGAAGCAGCTTCTGGTCCCGCTCCCGCGAATTGCAGGCTGTGGCGGGCGTCAGTCTTGATGTTGCCGAGGGTGAAACCATTGGCATCGTCGGCGAGTCGGGCTGCGGTAAGTCGACGCTTGCCAAATGTCTTGCACGTCTGATCGAGCCCACCAGCGGATCGATTGATTTCCTGGGCCGGGATTTTCTGGCGCTGGCGGGTGAAGATTTGCGTCTGGCGCGGCGCGACATGCAATTTGTCTTTCAGGATCCCTATTCCTCGCTCAATCCGCGCATGACTGTCGGGCAGATCATAAGTGAAACCTGGCGGGTGCTGCCCGGCATTCTGCCACGGGCAAAATGGCGCGCCCGGGCCACGGAACTTGTCAGACTTGTCGGCCTCAATGCCGGTGATCTTGACCGTCATCCGCATCAGTTTTCGGGCGGTCAGAGACAGCGTATCGGTATCGCAAGGGCCCTTGCCAGTGAACCGCGTCTGTTGATCTGCGATGAAGCCGTTTCAGCCCTGGATGTCTCGGTGCAGGCTCAGGTGGTCAATCTGTTTCAGGACATTCAGGACAAAACCGGCGTCGCTCTGGTGTTCATCGCCCATGATCTGTCCGTCGTTCGCCACATCGCCGACCGCACGTTGGTCATGTATCTGGGCGAACTGGTGGAAGAAGGCCCCTCGGAGCAGCTATTCAATGCGCCGGCTCATCCCTATTCGCAGGCGTTGATTTCCGCCGTGCCGGTGGTTGATCCTGCGGTCCGGGCTGCGCGCAAGACCATCGAGGTTCCGGGAGAGCCGCCAAGTCCGCTGGATCGCCCGTCGGGTTGCCCGTTTCGCACAAGATGCTGGAAAGCCAGTGAAGTATGTGGCATTCGAAACCCGGAGTTGCAAAGTTTTGCCAAGGATCGCAAAACAGCTTGCCACCATGCCGAAGTGCAATTTGTGATGGGCAATTGATGAGGGATAATGAAAACTAGGAATTCGCGTCGTCCGACACATGGCAGGGTTACCGCACAGGACGTGGCGGACCGGGCGGGCGTGTCTCTGACAACTGTATCGCGTGCTTTCCGGCCTGACCTTCCGGTTTCCGAAAAAACCCGCGCGCTTGTTCAAAATGCCGCATCGGAACTGCAATATGCGCCGAATATGGCCGCCCGGGCGCTTGCCGGCCGGCGCTCGCATCTGATCGGCCTGCTGGTCAACAATTTTGATGACCCTGAAAATCTTGAACTGTTTCGCTTCGTCAGTGCTGAGGCCCAGAAGCGTGGCTATCACGCATTGCTCCTGAACATCGCACAGGAAGGTCAACAGGTTGAATCGGTCGATGCAGCTTTGCAATATCAGGTAGACGGCTTGCTGGTTTCGGCCTCGCGTCTGCCTGAATCTCTGGTGCAGCGCAGTGCTGAACTGGAAAAACCGATTGTAATCGTCGGGCGTCGTACGCGCCGAACGGAATACAGCGCTATCTATTGCGACAATTTCGCCGGCGCTGCCGCCGTGGCGGATTATCTGCATCAGGAAAATTACCTCCGCCCTGCATTCATCGGCGGCCGGGCCGATGCAACAGTAGTGAAGGAACGCGCCGCGGGGTTTGTCCGACAGATTGAAAAGCTTTATGGCTTTCAACCGCTTACACGTATGGCAGGCGCCAATGATTACGAAAACGGTCTGCGGGTGGTGAGTGAGCTTCTGGAACTGCCGAAGGCTCCGGACAGTTTTTTCTGTTCAAGCGATCTTCTGGCGATTGCCGCGAGCGATGCGATTTCACGTCACAGTTTTGAAGTTGTGCCGAAAGTTGTGGGATTTGGCGGCACGCTTCTGTCGCGGCTGGCGGCCTATAATTTTCCCACTGTGCGGATGCCGTTTGAAACAATGGTCAGCACTGCAACCTCACATCTTGTCGATCTTGTGGAGAATATCGAGACAGGGCCCAGAGAAATGGTGTTTCCCTGTGAGCTGGTGTTTGGCTTGAACAGGTGAGGGCCTGGAGCAGCTCATGTCAGTTCGGAAATGCTCTATCGCGTCTGCCGGGTGGATGCGGGAACCATTGTGGGGCGGAGCTGGCGTCCGGATTTTGATTTGCTGGTAACCGGCAGGCCCTGATACAGACGTTTGGTGGCTTCAGCCAGAATAACGCCGCAGAAGGCGGGCCAGAATTTCTGTCCTGCCTTTTCCAGGGCGACAGCGGAGCGCAACAGCACTTTTGAGTTTGATGGCGGCATATACAGTGCGCCGTGCCATTTTTCCGGTGAAAACAAAGCCTCGCGCAGCAGTTTTTGCAACTGGCCGCGGCTGAACGGACGGCCAAAGCCAAAGGGCGATGCGTCAAGGCGGGCCCACAGCCCGCCCCGCGAGGGAACCACGACGATGATGCGACCGCCCGGAGCCAGCACCCGCCAGGCTTCCTGAAGCGTGGCCAGTGGATCGTTGACCATTTCCAGCGTATGTACCATCAGCAGCCGGTCAATAGAGGAATCCGGCAATGGCAAAGCGGTTTCATCAACCAGCACAGCTGACCGGTTGCCCTCTTTCGGCCAGGCAAAAATGCCCTGGCCAGCAGGCATGAACGCAAACACCCGATCGCTGGCCGGTAAAAACGGTCCCAGAAAGGGTGTCGGAAAGCCAAGACCCAGAACCCGGTCCTGCTTGGTGTCGGGCCACATCATGGATAATTGACGGGACAGCACAGCCGCCGCCGCCTGGCCAAGCGGTGTTCGGTAAAAGTCCAGAAGGTCGACAACGTCCAATTGCATTGATTAGCGCACTTTTTGTTTATGTCGAACCATCTGGCAAGGCCTGACTGTCGCCTATCCGCCACCTGTCCCTCTGCCGGACCCGGTTCCATCCATTCGGGTTGATTCCAGCCGGTTTCAACACACTGTGGTGTTTACGGTCACAACTGGCGTATAGATTTCCCACGGGCTTACAAACCCGGTCAATTGCTTCAACAACAGTAAAAAGTGCTCTACATATATCTCACCCTGTCCACAAAGCGAACAAGAATGAGGAATTTATGTCCGATCTGGAGATTGAGCAATTCATGTGCCGAAGCGACAATTTTGGGGTTCTGGTGCATGATCCGGAAACCGGATTGACGGCCGCAATCGATGCGCCTGACGGCCAGCCCATTCTCGATGTACTGGCCCGCCGTGGCTGGAGCCTCAGCCATGTGTTTCTGACCCACCATCACGCCGACCACACTGCCGGCCTTGCGGTGCTGCAGGACAAGTTCCAACCACGCCTGATTGGCCCCAGACTGTCGATGGACAAGGTTCCCGGCATCGATCTTCCCGTGTCAGAAGGCAATGTCATCGAATGGTCGGGCCGTGACATCAATGTGCTGGAAACACCGGGACATACGCTGGATCATGTCGTCTACTGGTTCAGTGATGACCAGATTGTGTTTGCCGGCGACACCCTGTTTGCCCTTGGCTGCGGCCGGGTGTTCGAAGGTGATTATGCAATGATGTGGGAATCGCTGGAAAAACTCGGCGCCCTGCCTGATGCAACGCGGCTTTATTGCGGCCATGAATACACTTTGGCGAATGCGCGCTTTGCGCTGTCTGTCGATCCGGATAATGCGCAACTGAAACAGCGTGCTGAAGACGTCGCAAGGCTGCGCCGCGACGATCTGCCGACGTTGCCCAGCACAATCGGGCTTGAACGTCAGACAAATCCGTTTCTGCGTGCTTCGGAACAGGATCTGAAACAGGCCCTTGGCATGGAAAGCGAGAGCGCTGAAAGCGTCTTTACGCACTTGCGAAAAGCCAAAGACAAAGCCTGATTTACTGAGACCAGTCTGGCTGTGTCCCTGACGAAATTTGCCGCGAATCAGTCAGTCGAAAAACGCCGGGTTTTAAACCCGGCGTTGTCTGACTGGTATGTAGCTAATTGAGAAGCGGTTCGGTTCGAAGGCGCTCGATCTCCTCTTTCAGAAGAAGTTTTCGTCGCTTCATCTCTGAAAGTTCAAGGGAATCAAACGATGGATGCTGGTTTGCCTCGGATATTTTCTGTTCGAGTGTTGCATGACGTTCCTGCAATTTGGACAAATGTGCATCCATACTCATAGTCAATCTCCTCGGGTTTCTATTAACACGTGTATTGTTGCATAATGCGATGGTAGTGTCGAACCTGACATTTTGTGCGTTGCAATATCCTACGGGCATCTGCGAACCATCAAAATCAGGCTATTAGACCTCGCCATAGTGGCGCTGAATCAGATATGGTGACGCTGGTGTAAAAGACAACAGGTCTGCCGGGCGATGAGTGAAGAACAACACGATCTTGAGGAAATTCCGCAGCTGGAACAGCGCAGCCGGCTTGCACTTTTCCGCCAGGAACACCGTGATCTGGACGCTGCCATCGATGCGCTGTTGCAAAGCGGCCGCGGGGACGCGCTCCAGTTGCAGCGTCTGAAGAAAAAGAAACTGCTTCTGAAAGACCAGATTTCCCGGCTTGAAGACATTCTGCTGCCGGATATCATAGCCTGAGTTATGGTTTTTCAACGGCCACTAATCCTGAGGTCGAGCTGTCGAGAGGATGCCTTTCGCGCAAGGTAAACTTGCATTTCGGGCATTTGCCAGTTAGGCAGCGGGTTTTCAGGGGCAGGGCCCCGACCACGTTAAATTTACGGGTGATTTAGAATGGCAGCTTCTCCGCCAGAAACGCAGAATGGCGAACCGGATGTCATTCAACTGGAGGCCGCTCAGTCGGGCTCCTGTCCGGTGGCACTGATCATGGGCAGCCAGTCGGATTGGCCGACGATGAAATGCGCTGCCGAAATTCTGACCAAACTGGGCATTGGATACAAGGCCCTGATTGTTTCGGCCCATCGCACGCCCGACCGTTTGGTGGCTTTCTCGAAATCTGCTCGTGAACAAGGATATAAAGTAATCATCGCCGGAGCCGGCGGGGCGGCCCATCTGCCGGGTATGTGCGCTGCCATGACACCGCTTCCAGTGCTCGGAGTGCCGGTCAAATCGAGCACTCTGTCGGGTCAGGACAGTCTGCTGTCGATCGTTCAGATGCCTGCCGGTGTGCCGGTAGGAACTCTCGCCATCGGCGAGGCGGGGGCCAGGAATGCGGCGCTTCTTGCCGCTGGTATACTGGCACTGGCAGATGAAAGCCTGGCGGCACGGCTGGATGAGTGGCGGGCGCGGCAAACGGAAGAAGTCGGCGATGAACCGGTCGATACCATCTGATATGGCGGACCCGGTCAGTCCCTTGATCCCTTTGGCACCCGGCAGTCGGATTGGTATTCTGGGGGGCGGGCAATTGGGCGCAATGCTGGCAGGAGCAGCCAGCGAAATGGGCTTCGAGCCGCATATCTATGCGCCGGAAAGCGGCAGTCCGGCGTTTCAGCGCGCCGGGAATTACAGCTGCAAGGCTTATGAGGATCATGAGGCACTCAGCGATTTCGCCAAAGCAGTGGATATCGTCACTTATGAGTTTGAAAATGTACCGATTGAGCCGCTGCGCCGGATCGAACATCTTGTGCCGGTTCGGCCAGGGCTCATGGCACTGGAGACCGCGCAGGACCGTTTGAATGAAAAGCGCTTCCTGCAAGGCGTTGGTGTGCCTCTGGCGCGGTTCGAGGCGGTAAACTCGACGGAGGAACTAGCTGAAGCCGTTGAAAAAATTGGATTTCCCTGCGTTTTAAAAACGCGGCGCTTTGGCTATGACGGCAAAGGCCAGATCATTCTGCGCAATGAAGGTGATCAGCACACAGCCTTTGCAGATTTGGGTAATCAGCCCTGTGTGCTGGAAGCGTTTGTGGCTTTTTTTGCCGAAACTTCCCAGATTGCCGCCCGCAGCCTTGCTGGTGACGTGTCGTCCTATGAAATGGCGCTGAATACCCATCAAGACCATATATTGAAAACCACTGTGCTGCCGTCCGGCCTGCCACAACCGGTTCTGGCGCAAGCCTCGGCGGCTGCGGCAGCAATTCTGCACCAGCTAGACTATGTTGGCGTCATGGGCATTGAATTCTTCATCTCCGGTACGCCGGATCAACCGGCTCTGCTGGTCAATGAAATTGCGCCGCGGGTGCATAATTCCGGCCACTGGACCCAGGATGGGGCGCTGATCGATCAGTTCGAGCAGCATATCCGCGCGATTGCCGGCTGGCCGCTGGGCGATGGATCGCATCACAGCAACGTCACGATGACCAATCTCATCGGCGACGACGTCGACAATTGGCTACTTTTTGCGCGCGATCCGGCCTGCAGAGTGCATCTTTACGGCAAGGGCGAAACCCGTGCGGGCCGGAAAATGGGCCATATCAATACGGTTTCGGCGAAGTCCTAGGCCGTGTTTTATGAATGGCGATAGCCCATGGGTAAAACGGGGGTGAAACCGCCAGGACCTGCGTTTGTGCAGTGGACAAGGCGGGGAGGGTCTGCTATGGAGCCGGTTCATTCTGAACAGTCTCGGAATTTGTCATAAAGTGCTCGGCCGGTACTCAGGCTGCAGCTTTTTGTAATTTGACGGATTGCCGGTCGACGTTCGCCCGACTAAAAGCGGCTCAAATCATCCAGAGCCAACCGGAAACAGAAAGAGAGACGAGCTACGTGCTAGTATCCGTTCGTGACAACAATGTTGATCAGGCGCTGAAAGCGCTGAAGAAAAAGCTGCAGCGCGAAGGTGTGTTTCGTGAAATGAAGCTGCGCAGCCACTTTGAGAAACCATCGGAAAAGCGTGCACGCGAAAAGGCCGAAGCTGTGCGCCGTTCGCGCAAGCTGGCACGCAAGCGCGCCCAGCGCGAAGGCATTCTGCCCAAGAAAGCCCGCCGCTAAATCCAACGCTTGGCGTTTACATCGAAATTTGAGAAGCGGGCGGCACTTGCCGTGTCCGCTTCTTTTGCGTTTTGATTTGAGTTTGACCCGACCGGCTGCATCAAGCGACTTTCCAATATCAGGCCAATATCAGGCCAATATCAGGATTTCGGTGAGCCGGGCTGCTGTGGGTGCGGCATGTCCCAGCGGCGCAGTGCTGTTTCATCGCTTTCCTTGGCATCAACCCACGTGCCGGTGCGGCCACCCGCAAGATGTTCCTTTTTCCAGAACGGGGCTCTGGATTTCAGAAAATCCATGATGAAACCGGCACCGTCAAAAGCGGCATGGCGATGTGCGCTGGTGACAGCAACTAGGACGATGGTCTCACCGACGGGAATTTTCCCGGTCCGGTGAATGACAAGGGCACCAAACAGCGGCCATTTGGCAAAGGCTTCATCGACAATCCTGCCAATTTGAGCTTCCGCCATGCCCGGATAATGTTCCAGCTCCAGTGCTTCCAGCGTGTCATCGCTGCGGCAAATGCCGGAGAAGGAAACCAGCGCGCCGACGTCATCGCGCCCCCGGCTGAGCGCGTCTGTTTCCGCCTGAATGTCGAACTGTCCGCTCTGGATGGCGATTTTTACGAAACGTTCGGACATGGGGTCTAGCCGCCGGACATGGGCGGAAAGATTGCAATCTCGCGGGCTCCATTGAGCGGTGCCGTGGCCTCGACATGAGTCTGATCCAGCGCCACACGCAGGCAAGCGGCATCAGCCAGCGCATGTTCATAATGCTCGCCCCGGCTCGACAGCCATGTCAACATTTGTTCGACAGATGTCACTGAAGTTGGAATTTCCAGATCTTCACCGGCTGTGCCGATACGCTCGCGAACCCATGAAAAATAGAGAACTCTGGTCATTGTGAATCCGTATCTGCCCTAATGATCGCTTTCAATCAGATGGCGTATGCCTGCGCGGAAATAATCATATCCGGTATATAGGGTCAAAAGCGCGGCAACCCAAAGCAGTCCGATGCCGATTTCCGTATTGTATGGCAAAACCTTGTCACCGGCAGGGGCGGCCAGAAGAAACCCCAGAGCCACCATCTGGAAAGTGGTTTTCCATTTCGCAAGGTTCGTAACCGGCACACTGACCCGCAGTTCCGCCAGAAATTCGCGCAGGCCGGAGACGGAAATTTCCCGCATCAGAATAATGGCTGCGGGCCATAGCGAAAGCCCGGAAATCACCTGATTGGCGGTCAGCACAATCAGACAGGCCGATATCAGCAATTTGTCGGCAATCGGGTCGAGCATGCGGCCAAGGGCCGATTGCATGTGCCAGGCGCGCGCCAGATAGCCATCAAAGAAATCCGTGATGCTGGCGGCAATGAAAATCCCGAGACTGAGCCAGCGACCGAAATCGCCTGTCACAAACGCTGTCGCAACCACAGCGGGCACAGCAAGGATGCGGCCATAGGTGAGAATATTCGGCAGGCTGAGAACCGTGCTGCGGCCGTTTCTTTTCTGTGGGCTTTGTCTGGTTGTCATTTTTGCACTGCACCACGGGGTACTGTGTCCGTCAATGCAAAACAGTCCGACGCTGCTGCAAAAATGCCAAGTGGGTAAACCGATGATTGGAAGGCCAGCAGTTCCGCTGTTGCTGTGTCAATGCTGCTGTGAATTGACGCTTGTTTCCCTGAGCCTGGCAAAACTGGGCGCTGAAAACACAGATTGCTATCAGTGGGGCTTATCGATGGCGCATAAAAGATCATTTGAGTGTCGCGCCGGCACGTTATAAGGGGGCACCCCGTCCCTCACACTGAATGAACCTCCGTGACCCTGCCGTTTCAAACTTGGCGCACCCATATGATCCAGACTCTGAGCCTGGCTGTGCCGCTGGTCGGCATTCAGGTGGCGCAGGCTGCTATCGGCATTACCGACACCGTGATGGTTGGCCAACTGGGTGCAGAGGAACTGGCCGCGCTGGTCCTGGCGACTTCTTTCTATTTCGTGCTGTTTATCGTTGGTCTGGGATTGTGTCAGGCCGTGTTGCCGCTGGCAGCCCAGGCGCAGGGCGCCAACGACCATGTCCTGCTGCGCCGGACCATTCGCATGGGGTTCTGGGTGGCGACGGGCTATTCCGGCGCTGCGGTGATCATCCTGTTCAACACCGAAGCGATCCTGCTTCTGCTAGGCCAGAAGCCGCTGACGGCGGCCTATGCCGGTCGCTATATCACCATCGCGCAATGGGCGCTTTGGCCAATGCTGCTGTTCATGAATTTGCGGGCGTTTTATACGGTTCTGGACCGGGCCAACATCATGTTCGCCATCAACATTGTCGGTGTTTTGGCAAATATCGTGCTGAACTACGTCTTCATATTCGGCCATTTCGGATTTCCGGCGATGGGAATCGAGGGGGCTGCGGTGGCTACTGTTGGCACCAGCTTGCTGACCCTTGCGGGAATGGTGCTTCTATCCGTGCGGGACGCCAGAATGCGGACTTTCGATATTTACCGCAGGTTTTGGCGGGCTGACGGTGAAATTCTGCGAATCATCATCCGTCTCGGCGTGCCGATCAGCATGACGCTGCTGGCCGAAGTCGGTCTGTTTACCGCTGCCTCCATCATGATGGGTTGGATCGGCACGCTGGAGTTGGCAGCCCATGGCATCGTCATGCAACTGGCGTCGCTGACCTTCATGGTTCCGCTCGGCCTGTCCAATGTGGCAACGACACGCGTCGCATTGGCTTATGGCCGCAAAAATTCGGAAGATTTGCGGCGCGCGGCCTATACAAGTCTGGTTCTGGCGGTTGGCTTCATGGCCAGCGCAGCGCTGATATTCCTGATCTTCCCACAGCCGCTGATAGCGCTGTTTCTCGACGGCGCCGACGCGGATACTGCAGCTGTCGTCGCGCTGGCTGTGCCCTATCTGTTTCTGGCAGCGTTGTTCCAGCTGGCAGACGGTACCCAGGCAGTGGCGGTTGGGTCTTTGCGCGGGATGCAGGATACCCGCATGCCGATGGTCATCGCTGTATTCAGCTATTGGATTGCCGGGCTTGGCACCGGTTATCTGCTGGCCTTTCCGGCCGGTCTGGGCGGCGTTGGCATCTGGACCGGTCTGGCGGCCGGGCTGGCGCTGGCGGCGGTGCTGCTGCTGTCGCGCTTTATGATGCGCCAGCGGCTGCGCATCGGTCTGCTGGCTGCTTGACGATGATCTTACGAGCTACTCGCCGGTAGGTCGTTCCGTTTCATGGAAGAAATCGAAAATAATCCGCGCCATCTGTGCGGAAACGCCCGGCACTTTTTCCAGATCCGACAATCCCGCCTTGCTGGCTGCTTTTGCCGTGCCGAAATGATGCAGCAATGCTCGCTTGCGGGTCGGGCCAATTCCGGCAATCTCGTCGAGCGGGTTTTTGGTGATGTCGCGTTTTCGCCGCGCCCGGTGCGAGCCGATGGCAAAACGGTGGGCTTCATCGCGCAGGCGCTGGATGAAATACAGCACCGGATCACGCTCCGGCAGCATGAAGGGTTGGCGTCCCGGCACAATGAATTTCTCGCGGCCTGCATCCCGATCAGGTCCCTTGGCAATTCCGGCAATCGGCATGTCACCAAGGCCAAGCTCTTCCAGTACGCCGCGCACCGCATTGATCTGGCCGATGCCACCGTCGATGAGCAGCAGATCGGGCCAGGTCCCGGCATCGACCGTGTCATCGCTTTCAGCGTGTCTGGGGCCGTCGGTTTCCCGCAGAAGCCGGGAGAAGCGCCGCATCAGAACCTCGCGCATCATGCCATAATCATCGCCGGGCGTGATGTCTTCGGACTTGATGTTGAATTTGCGATACTGATTTTTCAAAAATCCGTCGACACCGGCGACGATCATGCCGCCAACCGCATTGGTGCCCATAATGTGGCTGTTGTCATAGACTTCGATGCGGGTTGGCATCTCCGGCAGATCAAATACCTGCTGCACACCGCGCAGCAGTTTTTGCTGCGAACCGGTTTCCGCCTGTTTGCGCCCCAACGCCTCACGGGCATTGGTCATGGCATGGTTCACCAGATCGCGTTTTTCGCCGCGTTGCGGTTTTGACAGCTGAACCTTGTGGCTCATGCGCTCACTCAGCGCCGCAGAAAGCAATTCATGCTCTTCGCCAAGATGGGACACCAGAATAAGTGACGGGGTGGGCTTGTCGTCATAAAACTGGGTGATGAACGCTTCCAGCACAAAACCCGGCTCAAGGCTTTCATCGGCCTTTGGAAAATACGCCCGGTTGCCCCAGTTCTGCCCGGTGCGAAAGAAGAATACCTGAATACAGGTCTGGCCGTCCTGCTGGTGCAGGGCAAACACGTCAGCTTCCCTGACGGTTTGCGGGTTGATGCCCTGCTGTGACTGAATGTGCGACAGGGCCGCCAGACGGTCGCGGTAGATCGCTGCCGTTTCAAAATCGAGGGCTGCAGAGGCGGTTTCCATTTTTGCCGCCAGTTCCTGCTGCACTTTCTGGCTTTTTCCCGACAGGAAGGCCTTCGCCTCACGCACCAGTTCGGCGTAATTCTGCGGCGAAATCTCGCCGGTGCAGGGCCCCGAACAGCGCTTGATCTGGAATTGCAGACAAGGGCGTGTCCGGTTTTCGTAAAAGGAATCGCTGCAATTGCGCAGCAAAAATGCCTTCTGCAATGCCGTGATGGTGCGATTGACAGCGCCGGCCGAGGCAAAGGGGCCGAAATAACTGCCTTTACCCTTGCGCGCACCGCGATGCTTCAGCAGTTGCGGTGCCTCATGGTCTTCGGCAATGTGGATATAGGGAAAGCTCTTATCATCGCGCAGCAGCACGTTATATTTTGGCCGGAACCGCTTGATGAGGTTGGCTTCCAGCAGCAGCGCCTCGGTTTCCGTGCGGGTGCTGACAAATTCCATGCCTGCGGTTTCGCTGATCATGCGGGCGATGCGGTTGGTCTGGCCCATCATGCGGGTATAATTGGTAACGCGCTTTTTCAGGCTGCGGGCTTTGCCGACATACAGAACGTCGCCCTTGGCGCCATACATGCGATAGACACCGGGGCTGTTCGGCAGCTTTTTGGCAAAATTCTGAATGATTTGCGGGCCGGTTGGCGCGGCGGGCTGCTTCACAGCTTCGTCAGGTACGGGGTCAGTGGGTACGGGGTCAGCGGGCTGGTCGGTCATTCAAAGCAGCCCACCACATCCGGCGTTTGCCATGCCAGATGCTGACCGCTGTCGAGCGCGATCATCTGGCCGGTCATTGATGGGGCCTGGCGGATAAAGTCGATGGCGGCGGCAAATTCCGACAATTGCGGCTGAACCTGCAGAATTGTGGCCTCAATCTGTGCCTGAAAATCGCCATCGGACTGGCGTGAGTTCGACAGGGTCGGGCCCGGCCCGATAGCATTGACGCGAATATCGGGCGCGAGTGCCTGTGCCAGTGTCTGGGTGGCACTCCAAAGTGCAGCTTTCGACAATGTATAGGACATGAAGCGCGGGGTCAGAGCCCAGACCCGCTGATCAATCAAATTGATAATCAGGCCTTTCTGTCCGGCAGGCAGACGTTTTGCAACCGCCTGGGAAAGAAATATGGGTGCCTGAAGATTGGGCTTCAAATGATGATCCCAGCTTTCCTGGGTGATCGACCCGATCTCGTCCATTTCAAAGGTCGAGGCGTTGTTGACCAGCAATGTCACCGGACCAAAGGCCGCTGCTGCCGCAGCCTCCAGAGCGGCAACGGCCTGCATGTCCGCCAGATCGGCCTGGATGGCGACCGCCTTGCCACCCATTTGGGTGATGTCGGCAACAACCTGCCGGGCTTCCGCTTCCGAGGTTTTGTAATGCACGCTGACGCAACAGCCACGCTTTGCCAGATGCAGAGCCAGAGCCTTGCCGATGCGCTTTGCCGCGCCTGTTACCAGTGCATGTTCAGTCATATCAATTCGTCAATCTGCATCAGAATCCATGGGTGTACAACACGCCGACCACATAGACGCTAAACAGCAGCACCATGAACGCCCCTATCGGCCGGGTAATGGGTTTGCAGAAGAATATAAAGGGCAGCAGGGCCAAAGATGTCAGTACCATGATCCACATATCGGGTACAAAAATTTCATCAGGCACTGCGAGGGGGAAAACCAGACTGGTTGTTCCCATAATGGCAAGCAGATTGAAAATGTTCGAGCCGATGACATTGCCAACAGCAACGGCACTTTGCCGCTGACAGGCTGCCATAATGGATGCCACCAGTTCAGGTAACGACGTTCCGATGGCGACAATCGTCAGGCCGATAGCTGTTTCGGACACACCCCAGCTTCTGGCAATTTCGGTGGCGCCAAAAATGGTCAGGTTAGCGCCAAGCGGCAGGCCGATCAGGCCAATAGCCAGGAATGCGCCCAGCAGGGCAGGCGGCTTGGTGCCGATATCGCCGAATTCGTCTTCCAGCGCGTCGCGTGCCTGCTGGCGGTGACGACGGGCGCTGCGGTAATTGTCATACAGAAAGACGCCGAGCAGGGAGATCATCACCACACCGTCAAGACGGCCCAGTTCACCGTCGCTTGCCAGAGCGATGAAACCAAGGGTGACGGCAACCATGAAGAGGGCGTTGCGCCGCGTGCCCGGACCGCTGCAGGCGGTTGCGAAGATCAGCGATGGCGCGCCCAAAACCAGCAGGATGTTGGCAATATTGGAGCCAACCACATTGCCGATTGCCAGCCCGAACGCGCCTGAGGCCGCTGCTTCCATGGAAACCACCAGTTCGGGCGCAGAGGTTCCGAAAGCCACAACGGTCAGACCGATAATCAGAGCCGGGATACCGAGACGTTCGGCTAGGCCAACAGCGCCGCGTACCAACAGATCACCAGCGACAACCAATATGACAAGACCGGCGATAAGAGCCAGATAGGTGATCATTACGAGGGAGCGTCCTTGATTTGCGGAGAGCACCCGGAATTGCGCCCGGCACCTGATTTTTTAGCGCGCACAGAGGCATGCCGGATCGGCAACCGCCAACCCCATGAGCCCCCTGTGCTGCTAGCCTATATAAGACAGAAAATCCGGATTTGAAGCGTCGGGCCCGAAATCGAGGCCAGTTGGCAGGGCCATAGACTGAGGTTATGAAGGCGTTTGTGTGTGGCGCAAAAACCATCAATTATGCCTGTGGCTGGAAGCTTCAAGCAACTAAGTGGAAATTGGCAAGAAGCGGCAATGCCGGACGAGGCTAGGATTTGATTATGAGCGATGAAGAAGATTTCAAATTTTTTGAGATGCGGAAGGAAGGGAAAACATATATTTCAAGGGTTTTTTCTTACGATGCGCACTCCACCGAACGACGTCGCCAAGTGCGTATAGTGCTTGAAGGTTCGGATAAGTTGCATCTTGGCGAGATTGAGGGGGCGATGTGTCTTCGACTAACTGGGAAGACACGGAAAACGCAAATTACGGCGTACGTGAGTCAAGACGACAAGCAGATCAAACGAGTCACGTTGCAGTCCTTCAAAAATCGGGCAGGTGATTGGATACAGTCTGTTGAAAAGGATGAATTCACGTTCCGAAGTGACGAATTTGAACGGTTGGTGTGCTTTCTAAAACAGATTGAATTCATCAACTTATCAAATGAGCAGAATTTTCAAATCGAGGATATTTCAACGCAAGCAGGCAAAAAGTCCATAGTCGATGCGTCCGATAGTGCGATCATCAAGCAATTTAAGGAAATGGAAGCAGGTGAGCGAGAGCAAATCATACGGGCGCTTCAAGGGGCTCTGACGAGCGAAGAAATCAACATTCTCTTGGGTAGGCGTAAAGGGTTGGAGGAGTTTGAAAAGCATATTTGCTTGGGTGACTGGGCTGAACCTGAATGGCAGGATTTCTTCGATCGTCAGCAATGGGTTTTTGGCTATGGGTTAGACTACCGCATAATGCGTCAGTTTGATCGTGAGATGGCAGTAGGCAGTGGTGGTTCTGATAACCAGAACAAGCCGTTTGTCGACTTCCTTATGAACTTCACGGATTACACCGTTCTCGTGGAGATCAAGCGTCCTGACACTCCAATATTTAGGTCAAGCCGAGGTGGTAGGGCTGGCACCTGGGAATTCAGCCCAGATTTCTTGAGCGCCGTTTCTCAAGTCATTGAACAAAAAGCAAGATGGTTGTCTTTCGCGCAGGTTGGCGACCATTTCAACAAAACTGGAACTCGCAAAATTGAAGCGAGAACGAGGAACGCCAAGACAGTCTTGGTAGTGGGCTTACGGAGCGAATTTAGTAGAGCGGACGATGAGAGGGCAGCTCAAATTAAGCATGACACATTTGAACTTTTTCGCCGAGAGAACCGGACCATAGAGATCGTGACGTTTGACGAGTTGCTTGAGCGGGCGCAATTCATCACTCGCGACGAGTGAGATCAATGTCTAAATTGTGTCGCAGAAACGAAGGTTTTTGCAACGGGTTTTCGCAGCCTGTGAATTCAACAGCTTAGGTGTCGTAAAACTTTGTCGCAAAAGTCTAGCGAGAATCTACTGCGCAAAGCGGTCATATGGGGAAGCTATTGCCCCTTCCGCCACATTCTACGCCGCTGCTTTACGCCTGACAGCGAAATATCAAATTTGTGAGCAATTTGCGTATTCGTGAGTTCTGATTGGGCGAATTCGGCATATAGCGCCGCGATTCCCGCCTCTGACATGCGTCCATCATTACGCTTGAGGCCATCTTCTGTTGCAGAAGGAGTGTCAGTTAATAAATGTGCCTTTAGCTCACTAAGGGCACGAAGACCTGCTGCCAAGTGTTGTTCGAGTTCGGTGATGGTTGCAATGGGATTGCTCATTTTCAGACCTTTCCAGCCAAAGAGTGCATATCGATAACCCAGGATTACACACGTGTCCTTTGATGTCAACATCAATCGTAACCATGGTGTAGATGCGTATCCTTTGTTTGGCATTCTAGGAATTGAGTGGAAATTTGTTGCCGTTGCAAAAAGGCGCGATTTTGCAACAGGCGGACGACAACTTGAATTTCTCAACGGACGTGCAAGTCCGGCAACCCGGACCTGCCGCGCATGCCAGTTGGCGCTACTGTATCTCACGGCATGGCCGGCTCATTGTCCATTTGCTTGCGAGCATATCTGCACCGGCTCGCAAGCGACCGTTGGCGTATTGCTGCTATTCCGGTCTGCGCGCAATGACAAACGCTGCGGCATCTTTGGCGGGTTGCCAGAAATGTTCGACGGTCAGACCCTGAGCGGTCATGGCTTGTGTCAGCATGTCGGGCGTCAGCATGAGAATTTTTGGTAATATGCCAATGGCGCCGAGGGGCGGCAGGATGGACCGGAGCAATGCACTCTGACTGCCAATGCACGCGGTTGAAGAAAACAACAGTCCGCCGGGTTTCAACGCCTGATACACCCGGCCGAGTGTGGCGTCCAGATCGGTGACGAGGTGCAGGATCGACATTGCCAGCACTGCATCATAGCCGTCGCCGTCCTCTGGTATGGGCCAGTCCTCGAGTTCAGCCACTTCGAACCTGACATTGGTGACATTTTGCTCGACGACTTTTTCGCGCGCGATCGCGATCATTTCGGACGAAAAGTCGATTGCGTCGATATGGGACACGCGCGCGGCATGGATCAGCGCTGTGGTTCCGGTGCCGCAGCCAAATTCCAGCAGCCGATCCTGAGGGGACAGGTATCGGGCGGTCATATCAAGCTTGTGTTGATAGGCTTCGAGGTTTTTGATCGGACTGCGGGCATAGCGACGGGCCATGAGGTTCCAGAAGGTTGTGGGTTGAAAAAGCATGTCAGGTTCCTTTTTTGTGACAGAAACACGAAGGGGCGGGAGGCTGTGCCGAACCGCGTCATTTTCGCCGGATCAGCCACTCGGCGAGGGTTATAAGGATGGGTCAGGCCAGACCATGGGTCGCTTCCATAAATTTTCGCCTTCCGGCTCAATTAGCTGCGCTAACTGGCGTCTTCGATGTTGAACACCTCTTCAAGCGGTTTGCCGAAAACACGGGAGATGAGAATCGCCAGTTCCAGCGTCGGCGAGTATTTGGCATTCTCAATGGCGACGATGGTCTGGCGTGTCACGCTGACTTTTTCGGCCAGGTCTTTTTGCGTCATTTCACCGGCGTCAAATCGCAGGCGTCTGATGTTGTTGGAAATTTTCAATTTCCCCATGGCTTAATAGCCCCGCCGGTAACTGATGAATTTGATGATATCGGCGGATAGTGAGCCAAGTGCCATGGCGAAAAAGATGATGTTGAATCCAATCAATGCCGACCAGCCATAGGCCAGCCCGACCAGCGCCAGCATGAAGCCAGCACCCGCACAGACCACGACAGCCGTGCTGCTGCGCCGGTCAAACAGGTGATCACGCTCATCGACCAGAAAGCTCGGTTTCGGGTTGCCGGTGACGATTGCGTAGCCAATGTTGAACAGGATTGTGCCGACGATGGTGACGCCAATCGAAATCGGGATCACCCAAACCACCATCCGCGCCCAGACATTGACGGCATCGGGCCCGTCGAACAGGCTCGCCTGGTTCATGTCGAACAGCCGAAACACGATGTAGAAATTCACGATCAGGGCCGTGATGATCGACACCACATTGTTGCGGTCCTTGTAAATCATGATGGTCTTCCTGTGTGGCGCAGCCGTTCGGCGCGAGTGGTCAAAATAACTGGACACGGAGTATGATATTTAATTCTCTATGTCAAATATATTTTACACGCACTGAATTGCCTCAGGTCAATGTTGGAAAACAGGGGCTACGCGAGACCACCGTGAGAACAGCACTGCCTTGGAGACGATGGATCAACTTTTATCAACCAAAAGCACAGCTCTGCGAGGCAGACAGCCTCGCCGCAAAATCCAAGGACAAACTTTTGACGTGAAATGAGCACAATTCGTCACAAAATCAACTGAATTTGCCCAATGCCAAGCCGCAATTGTCGCTGATAATGTGCCGATAAACTATTCCGTCATGTTGGTTACAAATGCTGGAAAGCGTCCGATATGGCGGTTGGCTTGAACCTGTAAGGAGTACATATAGCATGCACAAACTGCCCAAAAGTTTTTATCCGAAGAAACCAAAACACAGTCTCAGGGTCGCTGGAACGGCAGGCGTTGCCGTGCTGGCACTGACACTTGCTGCCAGCGCTGCCGATCCGGTGCAGGAACAGGTTTATGAGCCTCTGCCGGTTCAGGACACTTTGTATGACTGGTCAGGTGCCTATCTTGGCGCGATGCTGGGATATACCTGGGGCGAATACGAACCTGAATCGATGAGCAGCGTTGACGATGATGGCTATATTGCCGGCGGCTATGCGGGCCTGAATTTTCAGTCAGGTAGTCTGGTCTTCGGTATTGAAGGTGATTTTGCCGCGGCCGGTCTGGAAAAGAGCTACAGCGGTGGATCAGTTGAGACGGACATGATCGGCAATGTGCGTGGTCGCATAGGTTATGCATTCGATCGCGTACTTGCATATGGTGCCGGTGGTGCTGCCTTTGCCAATGTGAAGGCCAGCGATGGAGCGGTCAGCGATGAAAACTGGCAGACCGGTTATACGGTCGGTGCCGGTGTGGAAGCGGCGATGACCGACAATCTTCTCGCCCGAGTGGAATATATGTACACTGACTTTGGCAAAGAAACCTACGCTCTGACCACAGATACAGATATCGAGCTGAAGACACACACTGTGCGTGCAGGCCTGGCCTACAAATTCTGATTGCTGCCGCTACAAAGCTCAACACTGACTAAATTCAGCCGGGGTGACGTTTTGTCGCCCCGGCTGTTTTGCATGAAATGGCAGAAAACCGATAGATTTCAAATTATTAACCATGTCCCTTAAGCGTTGATTGTGGTTTCCAAGAGATAAACGACACAAGCCGGATTTTACCGGAATGTGTAATATTATCTGGAGTAAAAACCATGGTTTTGCGTTTGGCACTTCTTGCGGCCGGCTCCGCCGGTGCGCTTATTCTATCGTTTAATGCCGCAATGGCAGCGGATCCTTCCGACAATGGCATGTATCAGCAACCTGTCTACAATTCGGCACCTCCCGCCGACTGGACCGGATTGTATATGGGTCCAATGCTGGGTTATATCTGGGGAAATCTCGATCCCAATACGGGTGCAAAAGTCGATACTGACGGCCTGCTTCTAGGCGGGTTCGTGGGCTACAATTTCCAGATGGGCGCGCTGGTGTTCGGTGCCGAGGCCGATATTGCAATGACAAGTATGGATGGCAGTGAAAACGGAACCGATGGTGACGTTGACTGGACCGGAAGTGCGCGCGGCCGTCTTGGCTATACTTGGGACCGCCACATGATTTACGGAACCGCCGGCCTTGGATTCCTCAGCGCGGATATCGATCTTGGCGGTGCCAGTGACGAAAACACCCATGTCGGCCTTGTTGTAGGCGCCGGTTTGGAAACAATGGTCAATCAATCCTTCAGCGCCCGCGGAGAATATCTTTATTCCGGTTATGGTGAGAAGGATTACGGAGCCTTTGACGCGGATGCCAGCACCCATGCCATCCGGGCGGGCCTTGCCTATCAATTCTGATTGTCAGTCTATCAGCTTTATTACAGAAGGCCTCACACCCTGTGTGGGGCCTTTTTTGTCGAGCCGGCAGATGTAACCATAAAACGTTCGCTAAATCGGGAATGATCTGCTGCAGGGACATCACGCGAGGGACCCGGATCAGTTCAAGGTTGCAGCCGGGGATCCAACGCAAAGCGTTCCTGCCAGACATCATCATAGTCTGTGACGGTTTTGTCAGCATTGAAAATCAGGTTCCAGCTGTGGCGTGACACGGCGCTGGGGATGAGCACGAAGCGGTGTTCCTTGAGTAATTCGTCTCCGTATAATTGCTGGTTGGTGTTCGGAGTTCCGGGGGTCAGCCAGTTAGGGTTTGGAATATCGTCAGGTGTTACAACTGTGATCAGGGCAGGATCGTTTATTCTGCCGCAGATCAGGATGTGCGGCTGTGTATCAAGCACATTGAAACCTTTGTGAACCGCGACTTCAAGCACCGCTGTTGCCGGATCAAGGGACGCATAGATAGTGCGAACGCCGGATGAGTTCCAGCGTCCGCCGACCCTGAAGCTGCCTTCACCGCTCTGCCAGGTTGCAGCATGTCGTTGCGCATCGAGGCGCCAGAAACGGAGTTCTCCGGTTCCCAAAGGTGGCGGAAGCGGGGTCACGCATAGACCCCATATTCAATACGAGTGAGATAGTCCTCCACCGCTTCCAGTCCGATTGAGGTTGCAAGCAAGTCGATGGGTTTGCGTTGGTTCAATCCGATCGCAGGTCGGTTCATCCATGCCTCAGCGTCTTCTCTGGACCCGAAAATCTGTGTGGCACGGCCAAGTATCTCCGCGAATTTCCACGTGCGGTTACTTTGGTCAACGTCAAGCAGGGATCTATTGGCGGCCGCCTTTCGGCGTTGAAGCGTTCTTACGCTAATCCCGACCGCCTTTTCCAAAATCCCTCGGGAAGATGTCAGGAAACCAACCTCTTTCGTCAGATGCAGTAGCGCCGACGCAGGCAGCCCGGCGATGAGCAGGTCGTGGGCTTCCAGATTGTTTCTGACTGGTCTGCCGATGGTGGCCTGACCGCCCAGAAGCGCAATGGTGCGGGCAATATCGTCATGCTCTGCCAGTGTTGCTCCAGCCATGGGAACCTCCATTTTGTGACAGGTGTCACTTAAATATATGTCATCTGTCGTATCTGTTTTCAAGATCAGTGGCAAAATCGCATTTGGCAGACTGAGCTGTCCGGCCACAGGCTGGACAGAAACGCTTTTGTGCAAAACGTGCTCTAACAGCGTTCGATCCGGCGCTTAGGGGTCAATCCGTGTGGCGGAAAAGGAGGGAACGAATGCGCTGAAACCATCCAGCCATGCGACCAATGCGGGATAGGTGTCGCGCCACTTTCCAGCAAAGCGAAAATCCAGATAACCAAGTGCGCAGGCGAGCGCGACGTGGCCGATATGGATGTCATCGATGGTTTCCATGGTTGGCGGGCTGGTTTCAAGCGCCTGCAGGCCCCGCATCACTTTTTCGGCCTGATAGGACAACCAGTTTTCGGATTGCGATTGTTCGGGACGAAACCGTTTTTCATAGACCTGGATCAGTGCTGCTTCGATGATGCCATTGGCCAGCGCCTGAAGCGTGTAGGCTGGAAATCGAGCCTCACCCGAGGGCACCAGTTTCCCGCCTCCGGCCAACTCGTCGAGATAGTCCAGAATGACACGACTGTCATACAGCGCCGTGCCTTGCGTGGTGATCAGAATGGGAATCTTGCCAAGCGGGTTTTGCTGGCGCAGCGAGTCGTGCGGATCCGTGGTATCAGCTGCCTCAACGGTGATCTGATCCATCACGCCTAACAGATTTGCTGCAATCTTGATCTGGCGGCCAAAGGGTGATGGCGGGGAACTGCGCAAAATCATCATCAGACGGTCTCCTGTTTCAAACCGCAACATAGGGGCTATGTCGGTGCGATATTCAATTCAATTTTTCGATGAATCGCGAGGCGGCCTTTCTCGATCGGCATTGTCCTTCGAGCGGTAACATCACATGGTCTTGGCAGTGGTCGATTCCGCCAGCTTTCTTGTTTTCGCCGAGCGAAGCTGCAGCATAATGACCGGGGCCAGCAGAACCAGTCCGGCCGTCATTGTTTGCAATCCAGGTGCAATAAACAGGAATGACAGCAGCGCGGTCCACCATCTTTGCCAGGCCGGCAGCGGGGCGAGCATAAAGCCGGAAAACGCGGCACCCAGACAGGCAATTCCCAGCATAGCACCAACCAGGGTGACGGTGAAGGCAGCCCAGGTAAAGCCATCGGCAACCAGCAGCAATGCTGGAGAATAGACAAATACGAAAGGCACCAGCGCCTTGGCAATGCCAAGCCGGAACGCGGTGTTGCCGGTTTTGAATGGATTGCTGCCGGCAATTCCGGCCGCCGCATAAGCCGCCAGTGCTACCGGGGGCGTGATATCGGCCAGCACACCATAATAAAACACGAAGAAATGAGCCACCAACGGCTCGACCTGAAGCTGGGCCAGTGCCGGCGCGGCAACTGCAACCAGAATGATATAAGTTGCAGTTGTCGGAATGCCGGCCCCCATGATGATGCAGGCAATGGCAATCAGCAGCAACGAGAAAAACAGCGCCCACTGAGTGATGGTGAACACGGAAAGCGGCCAGATGGCACTGACAAAGCCGCCCAGATCGGTGGCGGTCTGAACCACCACATAGCCGAGCCGAAAGCCGACGCCTGTCAGCGTTACAACGCCAACCACGACACCGACCGATGCCGCGGCCGCGCCGACCGCCAGCGTATTCCTGGCACCGTCAGCCAGTGCGTTCCACAGATCCCTGATGGTCAGCCGGTTCACCGGGTTGAGAAAGCCGACGACGACACAGGCAATGATGCCGTAAACGGCGGCAAAATCCGGCGTGCGGCCGCTCAGGATCAGATAGACCAGGATTGCCAGCGGTATGATTGACAGCCAGTGCTGGCGCAGCACAATCCCGGCCTTCGGCAGTTCTTCGGGACGCAGGCCGCGCAGTCCCAGCTTTTTGGCTTCAAGATGAACCATGATGAAAATGCCGAAATAATGCAGCAGGGCGGGAAACAGAGCTGCCGCCAGAATATCACGCAGCGGAATTTCCAGATATTCGACCATGATAAAGGCCGCCGCACCAAGGATGGGCGGGGTGATCTGACCACCTGTGGAGGCCGTCGCCTCCACCGCACCGGCAAAATGGGCAGGATAGCCAACCCGTTTCATGGCGGGAATCGTCAGGGCGCCGGTGGTGACGGTGTTGGCAATCGATGAGCCGGAGATCGTGCCCATAAAGGCGGATGAGAAAATCGCGACCTTGGCAGGGCCGCCTGAATAGCGCCCGGCAATGACCATCGCCAGATCGATGAACAACTGGCCAAGGCCGATGCGGGTTGCCAATACGCCAAACAGAATGAACAGAAACACATATTGCGCCATCACTCCAATGGCGACGCCGTAAATGCCCTGATTGGTCATGTAGAGATGGTTGATGAGACCAAGCCAGCTGGTGCCACCATGTTTCAGCGCGCCGGGGGCCCAAGGGCCGAACAGGGCGAATAAAATAAACACGATGGCGATGCAGGGCAGGGTGGGACCGACCGACCGCCGGGTTGCTTCCAGTGTCAGGACCAGCAGGACCGTTCCCATAAACACGTCGAATTGAGATGGATTGCCAACGCGTTCGGAGAGGATTTCGGGCGGCAGGAGCGGCAGATACAACGCTGCGGCAACTGCCAGAACTGCGAAAATAATGTCGGGTATTGCAACCCGGTCAAACCGGAACCAGCTTTTTGATGGCAACTCAGCGGCGGTGGTCTTGCGTATGCCGAACAGCAGAAACACCAGTCCCAGCACAAAAGACAGATAAATACCGCGATGCAACAGCTCGCGGATCAGGCCGAAGCCGGAGGCGTAAAAATGATAAAGCGACATTGCCACAAGCGCGACGGAGACAATGGCGGCGATGATGGGGCCAGTGGGGCGGAAGGCCATTTCCGGGTCGTATTTGCGCTCGATCTCCTCAAGCATATCCGCGTTCAGCTGTTCTCCCGCCATCAGGTGATCCCCGCAATAGAAAGCAAAGCCCGGGCGCAATTGCGCCCGGGTTCAAAGTGTCGAAGCGGAATATTTATTCCTTCAGCAAACCGGCCTCTTTATAAAAGCGCTCGGCACCGGGATGAAGTGGCACACCAACCCCGTCGAGAGCTGTTTCCATGGTAATCGCCTTGCCCTTGGCATGGCCGACATTCAGCAATTCACGGGATTCCTCATTCCACAAGGCTTTGGTGATCTGGTAGATCAGTTCTTCATCTTCCTTGGCGGATGTGAACCATTGAGCACCGACAGCGACGGTTGCAGTGGCGTCGACACCCTCATAGGTGCCGGCAGGGATTTCACTGCGCGAGAAGAAGCCGTATTTGTCGGACAGCGCTTGTGCGCCTTCACCATCAATCGGCACCAGCTTGATGTCGGCCGCAGAGGCCAGTTCAACCAGCGAGCCGGTCGGGTAACCTGCGACAACAAAGAAAGCATCGATCTTGCCATTGCGCAGTGCTTCTGATGCCGCGCCGCCTTTCAGGGCCTCTGCGGTGACATCGTCGGAGCTTAGGCCATTGGCTTCCAGGATCAGTTTGGCATCGACAAAGGTGCCTGATCCAGGTTCATCGAGCGATACGCGCTTGCCTTTCAGATCGGCCACAGAATTGATGCCGCTGTCTTTCAGCGCGACAAGGTGAATATCCTCCTGGAATAGCGCGGCAATGGTGCGCAGACCTTCGGCAGGCTCCTTGCCTTCCATGGTTCCCGTGCCGGTATAGGCCCAGAAAGCGACGTCAGATTGGGCGAAGCCGGAATTGCGCAGGCCGGACATGATCGCATTGACATTGTCGACCGAACCGCGCGAGGACACGGCGGAGGCAATCAGATTGTCTACGCCGCAACTGCCGCCTTCACCGCATTCACGCGATCCGGGCGGTTTGGAAATGGCATTGGCGATGACGCCGCCAACCGGATAATAGGTATAGGAGGTGCCGCCGGTTCCAATGGTGAAAAACTTCAACTCCTGGGCAAAGGCTGACGCTGCAAAACTGCCGGTGACAATCGCGCCAATTGCGATGGTTTTTACAAGATTGTTAAATATGCTCATTCGGTAAGATCTCCCTGATCTAGACATTCATTAAGATGATCGATTGCGTTCTGTTATTGCCTTTTCGGCAAGAAATCGGATGGTTGCAGACGTAAATGGATTAAACAAGACGGAGCGGATGAATTTTTGGTCAGCTTGAGCACACCATTGCCTCGCCCGTGGCGAGTAGAGAGGACGGTGCCGCTTGAAGCGTTTGAGGCGCGCTTGCGCCTGGCCGGTTGATGCCGGACAACCAGTGATTGTCGATTTCCAGAAGATATTGCGGATTGAGTGTATCGGGTTCTGCCCAATAGGCACCGCCGGGCACAAACTGCTCGTAGGACAGCTCCAGAAATTTGGCCCGCTCGGTCGACAGTTTGTCCTGTCTTCGGCGGATTCTGTGCAGGCCTTCAGCATGGCTATGGTGATTGGTGGCGGCCAGCCCGGCAGCGGTGATGCGCGGAAATGTAAGACGGCTGTGCGGTAGCTCGGTTATGTTGACGCACAGGCAATCCTGCTCCGCTGCCAGCAGCAGGATGCGGTTGGATTTAGCTTCCAGGGATTGCAGAGTCGGATCTGCCCGCAGCGGATCGGCGGTGCCGGGTCCGTAAAAATGCGAAGGGCCGTTGGTCTGATCGTAAATCATGTCGCAGCCGCAAAACACCAGAAGGTCGGGTTTGAGCACGTGCAAAGCCCAATAGGCGGTCGAGAACGCCATTGTTCCACCTGCATAGACTATGCCACCATAGGCATTATTGGCTGGCACATAGGCTTCGTGAGACAGGCAGGTCTGACCGAGGGAGGGGACCGGCTTGCGGTTGTCGGGAAAATCTCCGGCATGGACCAGATGGGTCCAGTCATCGCGGATACGCCAGGCATTGTTGATCGCAACAATGGCGTTGAACTGTGTGCGGTTGAATATACGTGCCTGAACTGCGTTTGCGGCGCTGCCCAAAATCAGGACGGTTCTCAAATCTTCACTGCTCTTCTATACGTCAACGCCGTAAATGTGGCTATGGTCTGGCAAGTATGGCGCACATATCATTCGTCAAGGGCAATAATATTACGACACAGCTCTGTGCAGGGCATCATCGCACTGGCGGCATGATCAGCCGGCCGCGCTTGCAGCCGTTCAGATCGACATTCGGGCAATCGCGAAAACCCAGTTCAGGCGTCATGCACAGGCGGATTTCCATAATTTTGTTATCGGCGCAGGAGATAGCCATTTCCTCCGGATCGAGCCCGTCATTGAATTTTGCGAAAGCGGCCTCCAGCGCCAACGGATCGACCGCTACCTTGCGGTCGAGCGTGCGCAGCACCGGCGGAATGACAATCTTGTCGCGGGCCTGGCGCGCCAGTTCAAAATAGGATTGCTGATCCAGCCCCGAACAGACGCCATGCTTGCGCCATTGATTTCCGATGAGGCTGAAACCCGGCATGATGTCCAGCATCTGGCGGGCCAGTTGATCGGGCACACGCTGCGGCTTGTCACTGGCACAAAAGGCCGGCCAGTCGCCGCCCTTGAATTGTGGCCACAGACCATGAACAATAAAATTGAAGGATTTTCCGGCACCACATTGCTGGCGGTTTTGCGAAGCGGTCTGCTGATCCTCGCAAAAACTTGGCGACCATGACAGCGCCAACACATAGAAATCAAAGTCGCCGGATCGGGCACCACGTATTTCGCGGGCAAATCCCGGCGACAGCAACATGCCGGCAGCAAGAACAGCAATCAATGCAGCGGCCAATTGACGATAAACCATCTAGCGCAGCGTACGGCAACTGGCTCCGTAGACCCGCCAACGGTCATAGCCGGCGACACAGAACTGCACTTTCCAGGAAATCCCGGCAAATCCCATGCGTTCCTGGATCAGATAGTAGAGGCGGGGCTGTTTGCCGTTGGACAGGGTTGCGGTGCCGTCACAGTGGCGGTGGGTAATCAGCGATTTCGTCTGATTGAGCGAATAGCGCTGTTTGATGTTGCGAATTGAATTGATGCCGATTGCGGATTTGCGGTTGGAAATCTCTGACCATGTATTGCGGTCGGCCCATGCAAACTTACTCTGGACCTGACGCAGAACGCGCGGATCATCGCACAATGGAACGGCGCCGCGGCCGAATATCGCGGTGCGCGGATCGCGCCCCATTTCCGCCCTGCTGTCGTGGGCTGCAGCACCTGTAACGACAAAAGGACCCGCACCGGCCAGCAGAGGCAGTGCCAGCACCAGTGCCAAAATCATGCGGATGCCAAAATGGTTGGTGATCATCGGATGCGATTCCCTGTCTCAACAAACAACAGTCAGTTTGCGGTAGCTGCCCCGCATAGGCAAGCGCTATCAGGCTGGCCTTTACAGTAATTCAACCAGGGTTTTATGAAAGCGTTGGGTTGGTGCGGCCTGTTGAAGGACACGCTGCAGCACCGGCAGGCTGTCTTCCAGCGTGCGTTGCAGCGTGTAGGGCGGATTGATGATGTGCAGGCCGGTGCCGTTCAACTGATCGGCATTATCCGGTGGCCGCACATACAATTCGGCCCGCAAAATGGTTTCGACGCCAAGCAGTGGTTTGCGCTTTGCCATGGATTTCGCCCAGCGGTCTGCCAGATAGCGCGCCTTGATCGGGTACCACAGCATATAGATGCCCATCGGGAACCGCCTGACAGCCGTGCTGATAGCATCCAGAGCGCGTTCAAATTCATGGGGCTGTTCATAGGGCGGGTCCATGACAATCAGGCCGCGCTTCAGATCGGGTGGCACCAGGCCTTTCAATCCCGTCCAGCTGTCAATGTGACGGGTCAGAACCTGACGGTCTCCGGCAAACAGCTTTTCCAGCCGGGCAAATTCAGTGTCGCGCAATTCACAGGCGGTCAACCGGTCAGTGGGGCGCAGCAAATGTCTGGCGAGCAGGGGCGAGCCGGGAAAAACATCCAGCGCGGTGCCCGGATTCAACCGGCTGATAACCGACAGATAAGGCTGTAGCAGTTGGTCGAGATCGGGGCTGAGTGACACCGGCTTCAGCGGATTGCCATCCTCAAACAGACGGTTGATACCAGCTTCCGCCTCTCCGGTTGCCCGGGCTTCCCGGCCGGTCAGACTATATCGGCCGGAGCCGGCATGCATATCGATGATGCGGAACGGTGTTTCCTTGCGCTGCAGATAGGTGATGATCGCCACCATGGTGACATGTTTCACCACATCAGCGAAATTTCCGGCGTGATAGGCGTGAAGATAATTCATGGAGGCTGTCTACGTGCTGAACCGCCCCTGCGCAAGCCAGAGATATCAGCGGCTTCGGCCTTGACAGAACAGCTGAATTACAATGTTGCTTCCGCAGCATTGCAATTGAGGATTTTATGAACGGCGCGGAAACACTGGTGAAAACCCTGCTCGGCAATGGGGTGGATGTCTGTTTTGCCAATCCCGGCACATCGGAAATGCATTTTGTCGCGGCGCTGGATAAACATCCGCAAATGCGCTGCGTGCTGTGCCTGTTTGAAGGCGGCGCGACTGGAGCGGCTGACGGCTATTACCGGATGAAGCAGGATGTTGCCACGACATTGCTGCATCTTGGACCCGGACTGGGGAACGGTCTGGCCAATCTGCATAATGCCCGCAAGGCAGGCAGCGGTATTATCAACATTGTCGGGGATCATGCGGATTATCACCTGAAATATGACAGCCCGCTAAAGGGCAATCTGGATGGCATCAGCGAAGCGATTTCCCACTGGACGCGCAGGGCGGCGGATGCTGCGTCCGTTGCCATGGATGGTGCGGCAGCGGTGCAGGCGGCGCGCGCCAGCGGCGGACAGATTGCCACGCTGATTCTGCCGGCCAATACAGCCTGGGACGCGGCCGGTGAAGCCGTCGCTGCATTGCCACCCAAGCCGCTGAGGCGACCGGACAAGGACCAGATCGTCACTGCCGCAGGCACGCTCCGCGTGCCCGGCGCGACGCTGTTTATCGGCCAGACCGCGCTGCATGGCAGGCTTTCACGCCTGGCCGGCAGCATTGCCGCCAGAACCGGTTGCGAGTTGATGGCGGATTTTCTGGTGCCGAGAATTGAGCGCGGCGCGGGAGCAGTGGCCCTGACCCGGCTGAAATATCCGATTGATGACAATGTCGTTCTGCTCAAAAACACCAGACATCTGGTGCTGTGCGGGGCCAACCGGCCGGTGGCGTTTTTTGCCTATCCGGGCAAACCCGGAACGCCGGAGCCGGAGGGTTGCCGGATCACCGATTTATGCGCGCCGGATATGGATTATGGCTGGACCCTTGAGGCGCTTGCAGATGAGCTGGGTGTCAGCCCGGCAGACCATCCTTCGGTTGTGACCGCGGCTCTTCCCAATGTCCCGACCGGTAGCCTGACTCTTGAGAAAACCGGCGCGGCGCTGGCCGCGTTGTTGCCGGACAATGCGATCATCGTCGATGAATCGGTGACCAGCAGCAGCCCGATTGTGGCGGCGACACATTCCGGGCGGCGGCAGGAATGGCTGCATGTTGCAGGTGGTGCCATCGGCTACGGGCTTCCCTGTGCCGTGGGTGCTGCACTTGCCTGTCCCGACCGAATAACCGTCTGCCTGACCGGCGACGGCTCGGCGATGTATACGGTGCAGTCATTGTGGACGATGGCACGGGAAAATCTGGATGTCGTGACAATCGTGTTTGCCAATCGCGGCTATCAGATCTTGCATCTGGAACTGGCCAATGTCGGCGTCGATCAGGCCGGGCGCAATGCCGGCCGGATGTTCGATGTCGACAATCCGGCGCTGGATTGGGTTTCTCTGGCAAAAGGCCACGGCGTCGCCGCCGAGCGCGTCACTGACATGGACGGCTTTGTCGCCGCCCTGCGCAAAGGGCTGGCAACCCGCGATCCCTATCTGATCGAAGTCGTTTGCTAAAGTACGTCAAACGCCCGCTAAGGTTGCAGAACGTATAGACCCGGGGCTTCACAGATTTCGCCTGATCCTGCACGCGCCGTGCCCATCGCGGGCGCCGGCCTTGTACCGCTGCCTTTCGACACCAGCCATTGCACCCATTGCGGCCACCAGGACCCGTCCTTCACGTCCTGCTGCCGATGCCAGGCATCGGGGCCGACATAGAGTGCCCCGGCCGGGCGGTGCGCGATGCGGTAGTGCCGCCGCAGATGGCCGGGTTCGCTGAGGATGCCACCATTGTGGCCGCCTTTGCTCAGCACGAAGGTCAGGTCGCAATCGGTAAAGAGCTGGGTCTTGTAGACCGATCTCCAGGGCGCGACGTGATCGGTTTCCGTGCCGATCACGAACATCGGTGCGGCAATGTCCTTCAATGCGATGACCCGTCCCTCGACCGCAAAACGCCCGGCGGTCAGCCGGTTTTCCAAAAACAGGCCGCGCAGATATTCCGAATGCATCAGCGCAGGCATCCGGGTGGTGTCTGCGTTCCAGACGCCGATATCGAATGGCAAGTCCTCACGGCCAAGAAAATAGCGCCTTACCGCGCGGGTATATATCAGATCTTCCGACCGGATTGCGGCAAAGGCGCGCGCCATCTGCGGGCGATCGAGATAGCCCTGATCCCACATCAGATCCTCGATGAAGGCGATCTGGCTTTCATCGAGAAACAACAGCAACTCGCCGGCTTCAGCGAAATCGACCTGGGCCGCCATCAGCGTGATCGACGCCAGCCGCGTGTCGCCTTCGCGCGCCATCGTGGCTGCCGTGATCGCCAGCATTGTGCCGCCAAGACAGTAGCCCACGGCGTGCACCTGTTGCGCGACAACAATCGTGTTGATCTCATCCAGCGCGGCCATGACGCCTTTCTTGCGATAATCCTCCAGCGACAGCCCAGCTTGAGCCGCAGTCGGGTTGCACCACGAGATCATGAAGACGGTAAAGCCCTGTCCGACGAGGTAGTTTACCATCGAGTTGTGCGGCGAAAGATCAAGGATGTAGTATTTCATGATCCATGCCGGAACGATCAGAACCGGCTCGGCCTGTACCTCCTCGGATTGCGGTGCATACTGGATCAACTCGAACAGATCATTGCGAAACACGACCTTGCCCGGAGTGCAGGCCAGATCCTTGCCGATCTGATAGCCTTCGGGCGCCGGTTCATGCGCCTGCGTCGCGGTTTTCAGCCAGTCATGCCAAAAATGCGCGGCCCCTTCGCCCAGATTGCTGCCGCCGGTTTTTAGCGTCTCTTCAATGATTTCAGGATTTAGCCAGGGAAAATTCGACGGCGAGATGACATCGAGCATCTGCCGGGTCATGAACCGGGTCCGGTCGGCATCCTCCTGGCGCAGCCCACGCAACGGGTCAGTGGCGTAGTCCCACCAGTCCTGTGCTGCCAGAAATCCCTGCTGCCAAAGTTGAAAAGGCGACTTCTGCCATCCGGGATGGTTAAACCGTGTGTCATAGCTCTTCGGTGCAAAAGGCGGAGTTGCACTGGTTTTTTTTGTATCTGTCGCAAGATCTGTCAGCTTCAGCGCATTCGCCTGTGCATGTTCCGCCAGCTCAAGCATCCGCCCCGGGGAGCGAGCGAGATGCAGTGCCCAATCGTTCCAGGCCTCGATAAATGCATGCGGCGACACGCCACCGGACAGCCGCGCGATGCCGGCACGTGCAGCGCGGTCGATGTTCTGGTGCGGATGATTTTCCTTCGGCTTGACCACTGCCGGAAGTTGTGGCTTTGCAACCGCCGACATTGCGATTTTGGCCCTGGACGCCGGCCTGGGCGCGGATTTGTTCATTTTGACTGATCCAGGTCAAGGGTTTTGCTGCCCTTGCGCATCTTCACGAAAGGACGGATTATCTCGTTGGGTTCGAGGCAGCTTCTGATATCGTCAAGATCCAGTGCTTCCTCGTCCTCCAGCCGCGCCACCAACAGCATGACTTGTTCGCGATGTTGCTCGATCAACTGAGTCGCCTGCTTTTCGGCGGCGTGCAGCAGGTCCATCACAGCCTGGTCGACCCGCGCTGCTGTCTGGTCGGCAAAGGTGCGGGGCTGGGCGATCTGCTGGCCAAGGAACGGGTGATCCTCACTTTCGCGCAGATCGACCGGACCGATCTCCGGGTCCATCCCCCAGCGTGCCACCATCGAGCGCGCAAGCGCAGTGGCGCGCCTGATATCATCATCGGCTCCGGAACTGACCGAACCGAGCAGAAGCTTTTCCGCAGCGCGCCCGGCCAAATAGGTCGTCAGTTGCACCTGAAGATAAGCCTCGGGCAGTGTGTGACGCTCGTTTTCCGGCAGCATGTGCGTGCTGCCAAGGCTGTGGCCGCGCGGGATGATCGTCACCTTATAAAGTGGATCGGCACCGGGGCTGTAGTAGGCGGCCGCCGTATGCCCGGCCTCATGCACTGCCAGGCGGTGCTTTTCATCGGGCTGGATTGCCAGCGTGCGCACGGTGCCCATGATCACCTTGTCGCGCGCCTCGTCCAGATCGGCTGGTGTGATATCGCTGGCCGACCGACGCGCGGCGGTGATTGCCGCCTCATTCAGAAGGTTCTTCAGATCGGCCCCCGAAAAGCCCGGCGTCCCGGCCGCGACCTGATCGAGATCGGCATTGTGGCGTAGCGGCAGCCCTTTGACATGGACATCCAGGATCGCCCGGCGTGCAATCTTGTCCGGCAGCGACAGCGTGACGTGGCGGTCAAACCGGCCAGGGCGCAGCAAGGCCGGATCCAGCACATCGGGCCGGTTGGTCGCGGCCAACACCACCACTGCTTCGCGTGCGGTGAACCCATCCAATTCGGCGAGGATCTGGTTCAGCGTCTGTTCACGTTCGTCATGGCCACCGCCCAGGCCGGTGCCACGGGTGCGCCCGATGCTGTCCAGTTCGTCGATGAAAATGATCGCGGGTGCCTGTTTGCGCGCCTCCTCAAACATCTTGCGCACCCGGCCTGCTCCGACGCCGACAAATACTTCGATAAATTCGGACCCCGATGTGGAAAAGAACGGGACATCGGCCTCGCCCGCCAAGGCGCGTGCCAGCAGCGTCTTGCCGGTGCCCGGCGGGCCCATCAGCAAGACACCATGCGGCACCGTGGCGCCGACCTTTTTGAACCGTTCAGGGTCGCGCAGGAATTCGACCAGCTCGGAGACCTCGCGTTTGGCCGCGTCCTGGCCTGCGACATCCGCGAATGTGATCTTGCGTTCCGGTTTCGTGGGTTTGGAGGAACGGCCGCCCAAAAACTTACCGATTCCGCCCGGCAGCCCACCACTGACGCCACCGCCCATCATCCGACGGCTGATCCAGAGATAGAAGGCAAGGATCAGAATCCACGGCAGGAACGATAGCAGGATCGACGGGCTCGCGGGCTCTTCAGCCGTGATGATGACGCCCCTTTGTTCGAGCAGAGGCAGCAGGTCGGGATCGGCCTGCTGAGGGGTAATGGCACGAACCCGTTCAGCGCCATCCTCTGCCGAACTGCGCAACACGGCCACGACCGCATTGGCTTCAAGTGTTGCTTCGGTGACCTGGCCCTGACGGATCAGGTCCTTGATTTCGCTGTAGGTCACGACACGCGGCACGGATGGGTCGGTTGGAAACTGCAAAGAGAAAAGCGCGAAGACCATCAGCCCCACCATCAGCGGCCACACCAGCCACCTGGGTGACTGCGGGTCGGATGGCCGAGGCGGTGTGCTGTGATTTCCCATAAACAGTCTCCTCTGGGAGCAAAGGTCTGCCCCTGGGTTGGAACCCGCAGCCGGACAGACATCTCCGTAGTTCAGGTTGTATCGGATGGCGCCCTGGCGCCTTGATGCAGATCAACGATCCTGGAGCATCAAATCCAGCGCTAGGTATGAAACCTGCTGCAGGTCGGTAAATCATGTGGCCGCCTGTTATGCCGATATCTGCCATGCCAATATCTGCCATGCCGGTATCAGCCGGTTGACAGGTATGCTGTTTTATATAACTATATAGTTATGGAACAAAATGGTTATACAGAGGCGGCGACCGATCTTGATGCGTTGTTTGCTGCGCTGGCGGATCCGACCCGGCGGGCTATTCTGTCGCGGCTTGCACAGGGACAGGCCTCGGTCAATGAGATCGCAGCCCCGTTCAACATAAGCCAGCCGGCAGTGTCGCGGCATTTGAAGGTGCTGCAGCGCGCCGGGTTGATTGAACGGGACGTGGAACAGCAGCGCCGGCCGGCGCGGCTGAAAGCGCAAACCATGACGGCGGCTGTCGGCTGGCTTGCGGAGTTCAAAGCTTTCTGGGGCGGCAGCTTCGACCAGCTTGATGACATTTTGATGCAGATGAAACACACCGAGGGGAAGGATAGCAGAAATGATTGATGTACCTGAATACAGGCTGGAGCGGATCTTCAATGCCCCGCGCGCCCTGGTCTGGCGGAGCTGGACGGAGCCGGAATTGCTGGCACGCTGGTATGGCCCGGGGGTGGAAACGATCATCCATCGGTTTGATCTGAAACCCGGCGGGGAATGGCGCAACGAAATGAAGTGGGGCGAGAAATCCGATCTCAGCAAAATGGTGTTTCAGGAAGTTGTGCCGCCGGAAAGGCTGGTCTGGCAGCATTCGTCTGCGGATGCGGACTGGAACATCATTTCCAGTCAGATGATGCCGGGCTGGCCGCGGATTTTGCTGACCACCGTGACCTTTGAGGAGACCGGCGCGAAAACCAGGGTTTGCCTGACAATGGTGCCGCTCGATTCAACCGAAGCAGAAAACGCCTGTTTCGCTGCGGCGATGGCCGGCATGGATAATGGCTGGGGCAAAGGCTACGCTGTTCTCGATGAGTTGATTGACCAACTCAAAGTCGAATAACAAGGTAATCAAATCCACTTTCAGGCCCCGGTTTTATCCGGAGCCTGTCAGTTTTATTCAGCGGCCTCTTCCTGATCGATGCCACCCAGAAAGCCGCCCGACTGGCGTTGCCACAGGCTGGCGTAAAGCCCGTCATTGGCAATCAGCTCCTCATGCGGGCCGGTCTCCACGATACGGCCATCATCCATCACCACCAGACGATCCATGGTGGCAATCGTTGACAGGCGGTGGGCAATGGCAATCACCGTCTTGTCTTTCATCAAATTGAACAATTGCTCCTGGATCGCGGCCTCGACCTCGGAATCCAGCGCCGAGGTTGCCTCGTCCAGAATCAGGATCGGTGCATCTTTCAAAAGCACCCGCGCTATGGCGACGCGCTGGCGCTGGCCGCCGGACAGTTTCACCCCACGCTCGCCGACATGAGCATCAAAGCCATGGCGGCCTCTGGGGTCGGTCAACTCGGCAATGAATTCCATGGCCTCGGCCTGACGGGCGGCGCGGATCATATCCGCCTCGCTGGCATCGGGCCGGCCATACAGAATATTGTCGCGCACCGAGCGGTGCAGCAGGGAAGTGTCCTGTGTCACCATGGAAATCTGGCCGCGCAGCGAGTTCTGGGTGACCTTTGCAATATCATGCCCGTCAATGGTGATGCGGCCGCTTTCCACATCGTAGAGCCGCAGCAGCAGATTGACGAGGGTCGACTTGCCGGCACCGGAGCGCCCAACCAGGCCGATTTTCTCACCCGGTGCAATGTTCAAAGTGATGTCGTGCAAAACGCCCTTGGTCCAGCGGCGGCCTGCATCCGGCCCGGTTGTATCGCCATCTGCGGGCATGCTCATTGCCTTGTCAGGATTGTTGCCGGCAGGGCCGAACTTGCCATAGTGAAAACCGATATGATCAAAGCAGACCGCTCCGGCAACCGGCGGCAAAGAAGGGGCGGAAGGTGAATCCAGCAGATCCGGCACCTGTGACACAGTTTCCATGGAATCCTGAATGGTGCCGAGATCGCGAAACAGGCCGGAAATCTGGAACATCATCCAGCCCGACATGGTGTTGAGCCGCAGCACCAGCCCCAGCGCCACGGCAATGCCGCCGACGGTAATGCCGTCGGCCTGCCACATGATCAGACATAGATAGCCGGCAGCGGCCATGAAAAAACCGTTCAGCAAGGCAAGGGAAAAGCGCACCCGGGTGATGGCGCGGGTCAGTTCGCGGACGCTTGTCAGCATCCACAAAAGACCCTCCTCGGCAAAATCATCTTCCCGGCCACGGGTATCGAACAGTTTGATCGTATAGATGTTGGAATAGGCATCGACGATACGACCGTTGAATACAGAGCGCATATCGGTGGATTTTTTGGCGGCGCGGCGAATCGGCGGAACCAGCCACGCAGCGAGGCCGAAATAACTCACAAACCAGAGAAGGACGAGGCTGGCCAGACGCCAGTCGAGGCCGGAAAATACCCCGATGGTCGAAACGCCGATAATGATGAAGAACCAGATTCCCTGCATGATGTTAATGAGGAAATCGCCAACTGCCTGACCAGACTGCAACACTTTGGTGGCAATGCGGCCGGCAAAATCATTCTGGAAATATGTCAGCGACTGGCGGATGACCGAACGGTGGGCCTGCCAGCGCACCAGATTGAAGAAACCCGGAACAATGATCTGCTGTTCCAGCACGGCTGCCAGCATGAGAATGGCAAACCGCCCGACAATCACAATTGCGGCCATCATCAGAAAGGTTCCGCCATAGTCGGCAAACAGGGTTTCCCGGCTCGACTGTATCTGCGGGTCATTGAGCAGATCGATGATCCGGCCGATAAACTGGAACAGCAGCACTTCAACTCCGGCGACCAGAATGCCGGCGAACAGAAACAGAAGGAACGGCCATTTGGCCTGCCGCGCAAAATACCAGATAAAGCCGATGACGCTGTGGCGTGGTAGATTTTGCGCCGGGGAGGGGGCCAGCGGATCTATGATACGTTCAAACCGGCGCAGAATATGCTTTAACATAAGGCAGAACTCTCTGACGCCGGAACAGTGGAATTTCAGGTTGCATAAAAGGCAATAACTCTAAATGGCGCTCTCTCTTGTACTTTACCAGCCTGATATTGCACAGAACACCGCCACGCTGCTGCGCACAGGTGCCTGTCTGAATGTAGCGGTGCACGTGATTCTGCCGGCCGGGTTTGTGCTGAGCGACCGGAATTTCCGCCGCGCCGGGATGGATTATCTTGACCGGGCAACACTGGTTCAACATGCCGACTGGGCGGCGTTTCAGGATTATTGTCGCGGCTACAAAAGCCGCATTGTGCTGCTATCAACCAAAGCGGCAACACGGTATACGGATTTTTCCTTCCGCGATGATGACATGCTGATGCTGGGCCGGGAATCGGCCGGGGTGCCGGATGATGTGCATGCCGCCGCTACCGCCCGCATTGTAATCCCGATGCACAACGGAGCGCGGTCGCTGAATGTGGCCGTATCCGGTGCCATGGTTCTGGGCGAGGCTTTGCGGCAAGTCGGATCCCAGAACATTTCATAGCCAGATTTATCTGGATTCGGCGGGTGAAAATCTGCAAGACAGGCGGCAACAGGCGAAGCAGGCGATGGACACAGCAGTGACAGACAAAACAGCAGCACAGGCAAAACCAACTCCCGGCCCCGTACCAGCGGGAATCGAAGACAAGAAGCAGACCGCATCCGACTGGTTCCGCCAATTGCGCGACGATATCTGCGCCTCGTTTGAAGCGCTGGAAGACGCGTTGGAAGGTCCGCTGTCAGAGCGCGCACCCGGCCGCTTTGAACGCACCAAATGGGCGCGAACCGATCATAGCGGTGCCAAAGGCGGCGGCGGTGAAATGTCGCTGATGAGCGGACGCGTGTTCGAAAAGGTCGGGGTGCATATCTCCGCGGTTCATGGCGAGTTTGCACCGGAATTTCGCGGCCAGATACCGGGGGCTGATGCAGATCCGGCGTTCTGGGCGAGTGGAATTTCCCTCATCGCCCATCCGCAGAACCCCAATGTGCCGGCGGTGCACATGAACACCCGAATGGTGGTCACCTCAAAACAATGGTTTGGCGGCGGCGCCGATCTGACGCCGGTTCTGGAGGTAAGGCGCAGCCAGGACGACCCTGACACACAGGCCTTTCACGCGGCGATGCGCGCTCCCTGCGAGGCGCATGAAGTGGCGGATTATCCGCGCTACAAGGAGTGGTGCGACAGCTATTTCTATCTGCCGCACCGTCAGGAAATGCGCGGTGTCGGCGGTATTTTTTATGATTATCTGAATTCCGGCGACTGGGATGCGGATTTCGCCTTCACCCGCGATGTCGGTCGCGCTTTCCGCGATATCTATCCGCAACTGGTGCGCGCCAATATGCAGCAGAGCTGGGATGCTGCGGCGCGCGAGGAACAATTGATCCGCCGTGGCCGCTATGTGGAGTTCAACCTGCTCTATGACCGGGGCACGATTTTCGGGTTGAGAACCGGGGGGAATGTGGATTCAATCCTGTCCTCGATGCCTCCTGTGGTGAAATGGCCGTAGCGGTATTTCAGGACAAACAGAAGGGTTTGGGTGTCTTCCCGGCGGGAATGCCGTCAGGCGACGAGTTTCTTCTGTTTGGCAAACGGGCTCAGCCCCAGCCAGAGATGCATCGTTGAGGCGATGTCCCGCGAGCCAATCAGTTCCAGCTTGTCACTCTGGCTCTCAATTGTGCTCAACCCCATCCAGATAGCGGTCATCGTGCGAAGGTCTGTGGTGATGTAAAGATCAATCTCGAATCCGGGATCGGACCAGCACAGATCGACTTCACCATCGGGTTCAATGACAAGCCACCACTGGCTTTTCGAGACTGGAAGATCGGAATACAGAAACTGAACTACCGTGCGAGCTCTGGGCAATGGTGTGGGGTTGAGGTTTCGTCGCATGTCCCACATCAAAAGTGAGGGGTCCAGATTCTTCAGGGAAAGCGAGGATTCGATCCATTTCTGTCCCCACATTCCAAGGGCTTCGATAACCGGATACAAGTCCTTGCCCGCATTTGTGAGGTGATATTCGAAGACGCCCTTCTCGGAGCGCAGCGGTTTTCGTTCAAGAACTCCGGCCTCTTCAAGCTCCTTCAGTCGGGTCGACAACAACGCCGGAGACATCCTTGGGACGCCGCGTCGCAGATCGTTGAAACGGGTTGTCCCGACAACCATTTCGCGCAACAGGACCATGGTCCAGCGCGTGCACAATATTTCCGCGGCCATCGCGACCGGGCAGAATTGTTTATATCCAGCTTGTGCCATGCGATCCTCCAGGGTGTGGCCCCCACATTAGGTTTCCGCCTGGCGCGCGGCTAGTTCAGAAACTGAATCTTCCGGTTCAGTTTGGTGACTGGATGTGGAGCCTCAATGCGGCGCAGCTTCGATGGACGAACCCGGGAGATGGCTTCCGGGAAACCCAAGGAGAAATGCTGTGAGCGTCTTTCTAATAGCAGATATCAAGGTCACTGACGATGGCTGGGTTCCGGAATACGCCGCGAATGTTCATAATCTGATAGAGAAGCATGGTGGCAGATATCTGTCGCGTAGTGGCAATATCGAAACGCTGGAAGGGTCCGACAAGGACAGCACGCTGATCGCGATTATCGAATTTCCGACGCGGGCTGCGCTGCAGGGTATTCTGGAAGACCCCGAATATGCGCCATACGGCCAGGCCCGTCAGGCCGGCAGCGTAAGCAATTTTCACGTGATTGACGATACGGATATCGCCGGAGCGATCCCGTATCTGAAGGCGGGTTGAACGCAAAATCTGTTTGAAGAAAAGCCCGGAGGTTTGCTCCGGGCTTGGGTGTTTATAGTCTGAAACAATGAACTTGTGAGACCATCTGCATTGGCGAGCCGGTCGAGCTACGCCACGCCTTCCAGCTTGCGCGAGGCCTGCACCGAAGGGCGCTTTTTCATCCGTTCAAAATGCGCCTGGACGTTGGCAGGCACAGGCCAACCGGCGACTTCCACGGCCCAGTTTTCGACATAATAAAGCGCCGCATCGGCAATCGAGAAATCTCCAACCAGATAGTCCCGGTCCGCCAGTTGGGCATCGACCAGATCCAGTCCGGCAAGAACTGCCGATTTGCCGCGCTCGCGCAGTTGATCATGTTCGGCAGGGTTTTCGGAATACGCGTCCGGCCGGCGGAAAAGGCGCCAGGACAGCATGTGCAAGGTGCCAACCGCGAAATCCAGGGCTTCCAGCGTGCGTGCTATGCCTTCCGGGTCGGTGGGCAACAGCTTCTTGTCGGGATTGGTCATGGCCAGCCATGTTGCGATGGCTGCAAATTCGGTCAGAACCGAGCCATCATCACGCACCAGTGCCGGCACTTTACCCTTTGGATTCATCTTCTTGTATTCGGGTGTTTTCTGCTCGGCTTTCGAAAAATCGACGACCTTCACTTCATATGGTTTGCCGATTTCTTCAAGAATGACGTGAATGCCGATAGCACAGGTTTTCTTAGCGTAAAAAAGCGTGGTCATTGATGGTCTCCATTGGCCCGCATGCCGGACAATCCGGCGCGCCGGGCGGGAAGGTATGTGATTCAGCAGATATGAAACTGCTCTACCACACCTACCCGGCACGTCAACGTCCGGGCGCAATCGCCCACCCTCACAGGCTACGGAGATCTGGAAAGCTATTTGCCGACGCGCCCGGGAAGTTGGCACTGCCAGGGCCGGATGACGCAGAGGCGGTTCATTAAAATTTGATTCAAATTGCAACATCCGAATTTTCGAATGCGGGACAGCTTTATGTCAAATTGCGCCCGAAGATGATCGAACAATCAGGTGTAAAATTGAAAAATTCTTCCGCGACTGAATCCTCGGAGCCAAAGCCTGCGACCACGCGGCAGCGCCGCGCTGCGTCGCGTTTGGCGGACCCTCGAAACAGGGCAGGCCGGTCTGGCGGGCTGTGGACCACCATGGCCGGTCCCTTCCACAGATCAATCCATATCCGATTTCAATATGTATTCGGCGCTGCTATTTTTGGTCTGGTGTTCATGGCTCTGATTGCAGTCATTTCAAGCCGCACCCTGTTGAAGACCTATGAAGGCAGCGTGCAAGAGATGAGCCACGAGTTGTCGGCGATCGAACATCTGCAAACCTCGCTGCGCCAGGCCAATCAGCTGGTGTTTCTATATGCTTTTGAGGGTGATCAGTCGGCACTTGGGCGCTTCGATGCGATTGCTGAGGAAGTGCACACTCAACTCCACCTGCTGTCGCAAGCCGACGAACGGTTTCCATTGGTGAGTAAAAGCATTTCTGTGCCGGCCAGCCAGGGATTTACGACTGGGTGGCACGAGGCAGAAACGGCAGTGCGGGACGTTTTTCAGCGGACGCCGGGCACGGTGGAGATAATCAGCGCCGTGGCGCGGGTGGAAGCGTTGATTGAGCCGATTCACGACAAGTTTGCCGAATTCCGCAATCTCTCCTTGCTGGAAATGCAAACCCACCTGAACGAGGCTCAGTCGGCTGGTGTACAGGCCATACTCACTATTTTCGGCGGCATTTTTGCCGGGCTGGTTCTTCTGATTGTTCTGGGGATCGTCGTTGGGCGGTCCGTTCTTCAACCCATTGCGGAGTTGCAACTGGCGGCCGGCAAACTTGGCAGGAAAGACTTCTCGCACAGGGTCAATCTGGAAAACACCAGAGATGAGCTGGGACAACTCGGAAGAGCGTTCAATGTCGCGGCCACCGCTCTGCAGCGGCTTTACCGGGAGCTTGAACGGCGCTCAACGCATGATGGATTGACGGATGTGCTCAACCGGGCCGGTTTTGACGAGCGGTTGGCAGCGGAATGTGAAAGCGCTGTAGAGTTTGATCTGCCGCTGGCCTTGCTGCTGGTCGATGTCGACTTCTTTAAACAGGTGAATGACACTCACGGGCATCAGGTCGGTGACCGGGTCCTGCAGATCGTTGCCGGCCTGCTGGGCGAGACCATCAGGCCGGATGACGTCGTCGCCCGGTATGGCGGAGAAGAGTTTGCAATCATCCTTCCCGAAACAGATGAGCACAGCGCAATGGCGATTGCACAGCGGCTGCGCAGCAGCGTTGAGAATGCATCTATCAAGCAAGCGGACGGCGAGGACATCAGAGTGACCGTCAGTATCGGTTGTGTCAGCCATCAGGAACAAGGGATGTCACCGGAAGACTTCATCAAGAGTGCAGATGAAGCGCTTTACGAGGCGAAACAGACTGGACGGAACCGGGTTGTCTCGGAAGGTGATCGGCCAGAGCCGGATTATGCAAACTGGCACACTGATGCGGCCTGAAGGTGTCTTGAACGCGTCCTGAAACACAATCGCAGGATTTAATCCCGAGACGGTCTGACTTTGCAAAGCCGGGAGCAATTCTCCGGGCTTTGCAGCTTGATGAGTTTTGTGGGCAGTCTCAGGAAAAGAACTGTCCACCATTAGCGGAAATCGTCGATCCGGTGATGAAACCGGCATCATCGCTGGCCAGAAACACCACACAGCGGGCAATTTCTTCCGGCTCGCCCAGACGTCCGACGGGAATTTGCGGAATGATGCGCTTGTCCAGCACTTCCTGGGGGATGGCGCGGACCATTTCTGTGCCAATATAACCGGGGCAGATGGCGTTGACGGTAATCCCCTTGGCAGCGCCTTCCTGAGCCAATGCACGGGTAAAGCCGATATCGCCTGCCTTGGACGCAGAATAATTCACCTGGCCCATCTGACCCTTCTGGCCGTTGATCGATGAGATATTGATGACGCGGCCGAAGCCACGCTCGCGCATGCCTTCCCAGATCGGGCGGGTCATGTTGAAAAGACCGTTGAGATTGGTGTTGATGACGGCCTGCCACTGCTCATGTGACATTTTGTGGAACATGCCATCGCGGGTAATGCCAGCATTGTTGACAAGAACATCAATCGGCCCCAGATCCGCTTCAACCGTGTTGATGCCTTCAACACAGGAATCGTAATCGGACACATCCCATTTATAGACCGGGATGCCGGTTTTTTCCTTGAATTTACCGGCGGCATCATCATTGCCTGCATAGCATGCGGCCACTGTGTAGCCCGCCGCTTTCAGGGCGACGGAAATGGCGGCTCCGATGCCACGGCTTCCCCCGGTTACCAATGCTGTTTTACTCATATTCTTCCCCTCCTGATGCTTTGTTTTTTTGTATTATTGCGGGGTCCGGCCGGGGCCATTCCCGAATTGTAGTGGAACCGGGACGCGCTGCCCCGGCTCCGGTCGATGTCAGCGTTCGACAGTGAGAGCTACGCCCATGCCGCCGCCGATGCACAAGGTGGCAAGACCTTTTCTGGCGTCGCGTTTCTGCATTTCATGGAGCAGGGTCACCAGAATGCGGCAACCGGAAGCGCCGATCGGATGGCCGATGGCAATGGCGCCGCCATTGACATTCACAATTTTCGGGTCCCAGCCCATGTCCTTGTTGACGGCACAGGCCTGGGCGGCAAACGCCTCATTGGCTTCCACCAGATCCAGATCACCAACAGACCAGCCGGCACGTTCCAGTGCCTTGCGCGAGGCCGGGATCGGGCCACTGCCCATGATCGCCGGGTCAACGCCTGCAGTTGCCGAACTGGCAATGTGGGCCAGTGGCGTGAGGCCGCGCTTTTCGGCTTCCGCCGCGCTCATCAGCATGACGGCTGCCGCACCATCATTGAGGCCGGAAGCATTGGCGGCGGTGACCGTACCGTCCTTTTGAAATGCCGGGCGCACTTTGGTTACACTCTCCAGTGTTGCGCCGTGACGAATATATTCATCATCTTCGACAATGGTCTCGCCCTTGCGGGATTTCACAGTGAAGGGAATAATTTCGTCCTTGAATTTACCCGCCTTTTGCGCGGCTTCCGCCTTATTCTGCGAAGCAACTGCAAATTCATCCTGCTGGCTGCGGCTGATCTGCCATTTGCCGGCAACATTTTCTGCGGTGGTGCCCATGTGATAACCGTTAAAGGCGTCCCAGAGGCCGTCTTTGATCATGGTGTCGATCATGGTGTAGTCACCCATTTTGACGCCATTGCGCAAATGCTGCGCATGCGGCGACAGCGACATGTTTTCCTGACCGCCGGCAATGACAATGCTGGCATCACCAGATCTGATCTGCTGGGCACCCAGAGACACGGCACGCAATCCCGAACCGCAGACCTGATTGAGGCCCCATGCGGTGGTCTCATTTGGAAGGCCGGCATTGATCGACGCCTGGCGGGCCGGATTCTGGCCCTGGGCTGCCGTCAGAACCTGGCCGAGGATGACTTCGTTGATGTCTTCTGCACTCAGCCCGGCGCGGGACAGCAATCCCTGAATGACGGCGGCGCCCAGATCGTGGGCGGGGGTGTTAGCGAATGCACCACTGAATGATCCGACAGCAGTACGACCTGCGGCAACAATGACAATATCTTCTGATTTGGACATAAAGGCTCCCTTTTTAAACTCAACCTGTGTGTTGTTTCTACTATAGCGCTTTTCCGCTAAATGCTATCAACCCCTTTTTTGCAATTGCCGAAAGCATGGCAGAGCAGATGAGATTCTGCTTCGGAGTGCGGAATCGCACAAATGTGCGCCGTTGGACATGGTCTTTGCCGGCTCAATTGCAACAATCAACGAAAACTTGAGGGCCGTTTGTTGCAGATCGGACCGGGTGCGAAAAACCCAGGTTTGGCTCGCACGTGCAAAAAAGATGGATGTGCGCTGCAAAATTACATAGGGTGATTTAAAGATACGCCTATCGCCCGGCGTTGACCGCCGGGGCAGGTGTTTGCGACGAAAACAGGACGGGTCCGCCATGGCTAAAACCGACGAGCCGACGATCATCAAGAAATATGCCAATCGACGACTCTACAACACGGGTACTTCAACCTACGTGACACTGGAAGATCTTGCGGTCATGGTCAAAAAGGAAGAGGATTTCGTGGTTGTTGATGCCAAGTCCGGCGATGAGATAACCCGGTCCGTTCTGACCCAGATTATCTTCGACGAAGAGAACAAGGGCACCAATCTGCTGCCGATTTCGTTTCTGCGCCAGTTGATCCGGTTTTATGGTGATCAGATACAGGCGATTGTTCCCAGTTTTCTTGATGCCTCGATTTCCTCGCTGACCAGAGATCAGGACAAATTGCGCGAGCAGATGAGCGGCGGATTTGGAGTGCCCGGCTTTGAAATTGTGGAGGAACATACACGGCGCAACATGGAAATGTTCGAACAGGCGCTGAAAATGTTCAATCCGTTCGGTTTGCCGACAAAACCCGGCGGTTCTGCGGCATCGGCGGCAGAAGCACCAGCGGCCACCAAACAGGGCTCCGCACCCGGATCGGACGATCTGTCTGCATTGAAAGATCAAATTGCTGACATGCAACGCAAAGTCGAAGCCCTGTCTGTCAAAAAAAAATGACAGGGTAGCCTGACCCTCTTCAGGCAGAAGGTTTTGACCGGTTGAGGGGCGGCTGGATTTTTTTCACTCTGACCACTGGTCAAAAGCCATCCATATCTGTATAAGGCCGCATCTTAATTCCCGAATTTGCTGACTTCAGCTGGCTCGGTTGGGTTGTCCCGGCGGTGCGGTTATGATGTTTGCAGTACCAGACCCCTGTGTCCAGCCGTGAATTAGCCGGCTGGCGCGTTGATTGAATAATGGAAGGTTAGGCCAATGGCTGTACCAAAGAGTAAAATCTCCCGCATGAAACGCGGCTTTCGCCGTTCAGCGGACGCTTTGAAACAAAATGCATATGTCGAAGACAAGGATTCAGGCGAGTTGCGCCGTCCGCATCACATCGATCTGAAGACCGGCATGTATCGTGGTCGCCAGATTCTGGCCGCCAAGGACACCGCCTGATTTCGATTTCAGTTTCGTCTTGACAGATATTGCAAAAGGCCGGTTTTACCGGCCTTTTTTATATGGCAAAACTGTATATAAAGGAGTTGCTGAAGTGTTTTCAGCAAGTCCGACCGATCTGGAGGAACATGGCCGTGTTGAGCTTTCCGCTGATGTTAGTGCCTCTGGTGGTTTATAATCTGTTCGCGTTCGATCTTCTGGCAAATTATATGTCCGCGCGCTGGGACGCCGTGCTTTTCAGCCCGACGATGATTTCGGGCGCAGTTTTCGCTTTCACGCTGTCCGATCTGTTTATCGTGTCGGCACTGTTGCTGCTGTGTATCGAGGTTCTCAAGGCAACCCGCATCGGCAATTTATCAATTGTCGATCATATGCTGTCAATGGTGGTCTTTATCGCATTTCTGGTGGAGTTTCTGCTGGTTCGCGAGGCGGCAACGACGCTGTTTTTCATATTGATGGTGATTACCCTGATTGATGTGGTGGCCGGCTTTGCCATTTCGATCCGTTCGGCAACGCGCGATGTTGCTGTCGGTGGTTATTAGGGTGTTTCAATGATGGCCATGCAGGTTGGCTTCAGCCCGGGTCGGCGGTGAATTCGGCCGCTTCGATGCCGGCTACAGCGCAAATTTCATCATTGTCCGAGGTGTCGCCGGAAATGCCGACTGCGCCGATGATGTCGCCATCCTGATCGCGCACCAGCACACCGCCTGGCACAGGGATAATCCTGCCACCGGCAACACCATTCAAGCCTTCCAGAAAATGCGGTCGCTCGGCGGCCTGGGCGTTGAGCCATCGCGATCCGGCACCCACTGCCAGTGCGCCATAGGCTTTTCCGGCTGAAATCTGTGGCCGCAACATGGATGTTCCGTCCTGGGCCAGATAGGCGCGCAGATGGCCGCCTGCATCCAGAACCGAAATGCCAAGCGGTTTCAAACCAAGTTCAGAGGCTTTGGCAATGGCCGCATCGATCATGGTGCGTGCCTGCTGCATATTGATCTTCGTCATAAATTCTCCTTGCGCTCAGTGTTCCTGCAAACATGCCCGGATCGGGACGCATGTGGAAACTTATGCGTCACTGTCCTGCAGGTGCGACCTTTTTGCGCGGTATCCGCGCTGATCCGGGTCGTGTCCGCACAGGCTGGGACTTGTGCCAAAGAACCAGTTCTGTCAACACAATGTCAGAACAATGGCAGAAATTTTGGCACACTCCGTCTCCCGAGGATTTTAAAAATATGCGCAATTTCAGTCAGGCCGGGCGCTCGCCGGTTTACGCCGAAAACGGCATGGTCGCCACGTCTCACCCACTGGCCAGCGCCGCAGCGCTGGAGACGCTTAAATCCGGCGGCAATGCGGTTGATGCGGCGGTCACAGCTTCTGCGGTGCTGGCGGTGGTCGAGCCGCACATGACCGGTATTGGCGGTGACTGTTTCGCAATTGTGGCGCAGCCTGATGGCGTGTTGCACGGGTTTAACGGCTCGGGACGCAGCGCTGCGGGTGCTGAATTTGACTGGTATGCCGCGCAGGGCTGGAGCGAACTTGCCGACACGTCGCCCCATACAGTGACAGTCCCCGGCGCGATTGACGCCTGGGAACAATTGTTGTCCCGGCTCGGGCGCAAAGGTCTGGATGCAGCGCTGTTGCCGGCGATCAATTATGCGAAAAACGGTTTCCCTTTGGCGCCGCGAGTGGCTTTCGATCTGGCAGCGCTGACTGACAAGCTGAAACGAAACGAGGCAGCATCGCAGGCTTATCTGAACGCCGGCGCGGCGTATGCGGTGGGTGACCGCATCGTCTCGCCTGCTCTTGCTCAAAGCCTGGAAACAATTGCAGCCAAAGGCGGGCGGGCATTTTATGAAGGCGAAATCGCTGCCGATATTGCCACTACGGTGCAGGCTCTGGGCGGCTTTCTCGGCGAGGCGGATCTAGCCGCTCACAGGGGGTTTTTCAGCGCCCCGGTGTCAACCCAGTATCAGGGGCACGACATCTGTGAATTGCCGCCCAACGGTCAGGGCATTACAGCCTTGATCATCTTGAATATTCTCATGGCGCAGAGGCGCATCGCCGATCCGAAGT